>CAZQKT010000230.1:0-1508 GCA_964594055.1 uncultured Spirochaetales bacterium | reverse complement strand
CGGTGATAACGAGGGTCCCCTCGAATATGTGGTTTAGAGTGTTGATATCCGTATCCCACTCTCCGGATTCGGGCCAGTAATATACTAAGGATTTTTTTACAGTGAGAAAATTGTCGGCACCTGCAAGCAGATACAAGGTCTCGTCGGATTCTCTTATAAATGTCGTTGCGAGATAATTCTTCCCGTCAAATGGGTGGACCGAATAAATGACCTGCTCCTGCAGATCGGGAATGTCTGCCTGTACCCCTGCGAGAGAGAAAAGGGAAAACAGGCAGAAGAAGACTATCGGTTTAGCGCGTATCATGCTGCCCCCTTTTTCCGTTCTATAACCGATGTGAGAAGAAAAACTGCTCCTGTAAAAACTGTAAGAGCTGCGATACCGGCTGCAAGTGCCGGCAGACCTGCCCCTTCTACCGCAGTAAGGCCGAACCTGAAATAGGAAAACGGAGAGATCCATCTGAAACCGGAGGAGAGAAGCTCGGCAAGCGTTTCTATGTACGTTCCCGCAATAATGAAGGAACTGATATCGACGATCAGGAGGGCCGCGGAGATGACGATGAGAAGCAGCACACTGTTGCCCGGCGATCGAGTGAGGGCCACGACGAGGGGAACCAATGAAAAGAGGGCTAGAAAGAGGAAGAAAAAAAGAACATAACAGACCCAGAACCGGGCCCCGAGTGCGAGCCCGAAATACCCTTTTAGAAGCAGGAAAAAGACCAACAGATAGAGCATAAAAGCGGCCGTAAAGATCATGTCCCGCAGTATGTTTGAAAGAGAAAATGCACTATAATCAGCAGGGCCGAAACTGATCAATGTTACGACACCGCTGTTCTTTTCAAATCCGAGACTGTATGCGGAGAAAAAAAGCATATAAACGAAAAAAGGGACCATTGCAATAAAAAGGGAAAATAAAAAAGGGCCTTCGGAGAAGAGCTTAGTAAATACGGTTTCTCCGAAAAGCGGTTCAATGGTCCTTCGGATAAGAAAATACAATGGGTTTTGTTCAAAAAGCAGTCGTCCGGACCCTACGATCGTTGTAAAGCTTTTTACTGCGACAAGACCGAGAGCGGTACTGACGGCCGCAGCAACAAAGACACCCGGATTGAGCAGGAGGTCTTTAAGCTTCGGTTTGAGAAGTGCGAAAGCGGCTTGTAATCTCATATTCATGGTGCTACAGGGCCTCCACACCGGTTGAGGTGTCGAAATAGTAGTCTATATACTCCTCCTGCTCTTCTAAATAGTCGATTAACTGCTCTTCGTTTTGTATCATAGAAGCTTCTTCTACGATAGAATCCATGCGCTCTCTTACATCTGCTATTCCCGGTTTCGGAACGAGAATAAGATAATCGATAATCCAGGTATCCCTCTCCGACGGTTTGATTTCGCTCCCGTCTATTTGTGTGTAGTACCTGTATACCTCGCCGAAACTGTCATCCCAACTCCAGTCGAGTGTTCCGGAGTAGAGCAGTTTGCCCCGCTTGTCATTTTCTTTTCCTCCTGTATCCTCC
>CAZQKT010000229.1:0-1533 GCA_964594055.1 uncultured Spirochaetales bacterium | reverse complement strand
GAAGAGAACAGGGCCAAAAACCGCCGGGTGGAGATTATCATCCTCGAGGATTGAGTGCGCCTGCCCGCAGACCCATTCGGTTATTCTTATCGTAGGTACTAAGGATATTTGTTTCCTGTCCGGGTTGTCCGGCAGGTTAATTATTGTGAAAAATTACAAAAAAGGTGGCCTTATGGACCATGCCGTAAAAATAAAACCCGACCTCGATTATCTCGTAAAAACCCACGAAGCGCTGTACACCGACCATGAGCCGCGTCTAAAGGAGTCGCTTAAACGGTGTACCGATGCACTCCACCTCAACCCGGTAGACCGTATCCCCGTATGGCAGGTGAGCCAGACCTCGCTCTTTCCCCGCCATGAGCTCTTTTACGATCCTGAGAAAAACCTGATGGCAGCACTCTCAAAGAACATCATGTCCATGCAGGTCCCCTCCGATTTTGTTCCGTTTCTCGATCCGTTCGAAGGGGTCACGATCATAGCGGAAGCGTTCGGATGCAAAACGCATGTGCAGCACAACGGAGACCCGGTCGTAACTGGGCCGATTATCAAAAAAGCGGAGGATGTGTATTCTCTTGCCAAGCCGGACTTGGCCCATCCGGTATTCCGTCGGATTTTCGAGACCCAGAAACTGTGGGGAGAAGCCGTCGGATGGCAGGTCCCCATCGGGACAACCGATCCTCAGAGCCCGCTCGATGTTGTCTCCATCATGTGGGAGACAGAAAACTTCTATATGAGTCTCTACGATAATCCTAAAGAGATGCATTACATCCTCGACCTCGTAACGGAGACGTTTATCGAGTTTTACAGCGAGCAGCTCGAGCGGATAAAGAATCCGGCCTTTCCGGTGCATCTGTTTCCGCTCGTCTCTTCGAACGACGGGATCGCCGTATCGGAAGATCAGATGATCAACATGAGCCCTTCACTATACGAGGAGTTCGGTCTGCAGTATCTCGACCGGGTCTCGGACGCTTTCGGCGGCATATACTTTCACAGCTGCGGCAATTTCGAACGGTTCTTCGACCAGGTGTTCGCTACGAAAAACCTCCGTGCGGTAAACGGGCACTTGAGCCCGATCGAGATCCGGCCCGAGGCGGTCCGTACGATTCTCGATAACGGCGTCGGCCTTTTTATCGGTATCAGCGACCGCACTGTGGGCTGGGACGAACAGGGGTGGGAGAGTATGGATGCGGTAGAGATGTATCACAACTACTTTCTGCCTGCGGTCGTCCGGTACAGCAGGGACACCAGCATCGTTATTACCGGATACGGCAGCTACCGGGGCTATTTCGATACACCGGAAAGCGAGAAAGGAAAGCTCACTATTGACGGGCGGGGAAGACCGGTAGAAGAAGACCCGCTTATCAATGTGCCGTTTGCGAAAAAGAGGCGAAACGTAGAAAAAATTTACGAACGGATCGAAGAGCTGCAGCGGCAGAAAAACGCCGGTATCGATGTTACCGACAACGAAGAGTTCCGCAGATACGCAAGCAGATAAAAATACAAGCACCACCACCGCGCCTACCGGTATATTAC
>CAZQKT010000228.1:0-1619 GCA_964594055.1 uncultured Spirochaetales bacterium | reverse complement strand
ATATAGAAATTATGGTTAAAAAGGAGTAGTTTGCCATGAAAAAACTTTTATTGATAGGAATAATACTTCTGTTAGCAGGCGGGACTGTCTTTGCAGAAGAATACGAAGACTTCAAATCTTTGCTCCGCGAAGTTATGGAATTGATGGATACGTTTGCTGAAGATCTGAACAATGCCGAGAACGCCGACGAGATAGTTGCTGCAATCGAGAAGTATCATGAGGGGATCGAACCGCTCAAACCGAGAATGGACGAAATGGACGAGAAATACCCCGACATCGATGAGCACAACCATCCGGAAGTGCTTGCCGAAGTTATGGAAGAATATGCTGAGACCGTCGAAGAATTCAGCGGGGCGATGGCCGTACTCATGGAATATATGGACAATGAAGAAGTCGTAGAAGCCATGGAAAAATTCCAATAGTCTTCCAGTGCTTCGCTACGCGGTACTCGGAAGCGGTTCCTCGGGGAATTCCTACATCTTCGAGAACGGAGATTTTTCATTTCTCATAGACGCCGGGTTCAGCGGCAGGGAACTGCTCCGCCGGGCAACTGACTTCGGGTTTGATTGTAAAAACATCCGTTACATTTTCCTCACCCACGACCACACCGATCATACAAAAGGCGGCAGGATTCTTGCTGAAAAGCTTAAAATACCCCTCATTACCAATGAAACAATGTGGTCTTCAGGTCCGCAGGCAGGACCGAGAACTAGTCCGCTGCGAGGATTGTCCGGGTGTGAAGAACTGAAGATCATCCCCTTTCCGACCTCCCACGATGCGCCCCGAGCTGTTAGCTACACATTCTCTTTCAGCGGCACTCGGATTACCATAATTACCGATACCGGGGTTATTACCGAAAAAATGAAGGAGTATGCACGAAAAAGCGATATTCTCTTTCTCGAAGCTAATCATAATATTGAAATGCTCAAAAACGGCCCGTATCCGTATTTTTTAAAAAAGCGGATACTTTCATCACATGGGCATCTCTCAAATCTCGATGCAATTTCGTTATTGAACTCATTCAGCGATCCGTCTCCTCAAATAGAACTGTTCGATCGCTCATCACCCGCTCTTACCTATTTCTGCCATCTCTCAGGCACGAACAACAGCCCTGAGCAGCTCGAAGAAGATATTCGGCATAATCTCAGCTGGAGGGGAAAATGGATTATTTGTGAAAAAAACCTGCCGGTCTACGGCATTTAGGAGGGAGACTATATGGAAAAAAAGAACCTCTCTATATTATGCCTGTCGGTGTGCCTCAGAGCTAACAGCTTCCTTTAAAACTGCAGCAGCATACGTCAGGCGGCCACGGTAATCGATAAGAGTGCGTCCTATATCCGGAGGCTGTGATGAAACCCCTTCCCATTGGAATTAGTACACTTAAAACGATAATACAAAACAACATGGTATACGTGGACAAGACAGGCATCATCGAACCTCTGGTAACCGCCCCGGGGCGCTACCTGCTCAGGGTCCCCAATCAGGAGGTGAGGATCGCTCTGAGTAATGCTCTGTTCACAGGCTATACCGATATCCTTGACCGGCGCTTCAAGTATCAGAGCAGCACATACAACGCCCTACTGGCCGGGGACATGCCGGCTTTAGAGGCGGCGATCCGG
>CAZQKT010000227.1:0-1662 GCA_964594055.1 uncultured Spirochaetales bacterium | reverse complement strand
AAGGTGGAGTCTTCATTGACGCTGTACCCGCCTTGAATCCCTCATCACCTTTGCCGATACTCCGCACAAAAGAACAACAATTCGAAAAGTAGGCTGTTGGAATTCAATGGTGATGAAAACTAGTGCTCTGACCGAGTTCTCCGGCAATATCATCGATTTGAAGGTATGCTCATCCGGCTGCTCAGCAATTAGTTTTACCGGATAAAACTAAATCGGAAAATAGTGGTATGTTCCGTCGGCAGTTCGGTATCTGAACTCGATAAACGATCGCCACCGGGGAGGCCCCAATCCGTTGCTCCATTTTTGGAAGAGCCGTAATAGTTCTTCGGTTTTTTCCGGATATGAATCGTGAAGATCGGTCGACTCGGTTTTGTCTTCCGATAGTTTAAACAAATGTGATCGGTCCCGTTTTTCGTCCCTGATCAGCTTCCAACCGTCTTTAATGACAACACCGGTATAATCACTTCGCCAAAAGAGGGTATCGTGAGGTTTTCCTTTTCGGTTTCCGTTTACAAAAGGAAGGAGATCGGTCCCGTCGTACTGTCTGTCCTCAGGAAGAGGGATGCGGGCCGCGGCGGCAACCGTGGGTACTATGTCAACAAGACTGACATTGTGGTTGTAACGGGTCCCCGGCGGGATACGTTCCGGCAGGCGCATCATTAATGGGACGTTGAGTCCTCCCTCAAAATTGGTCATCTTGCCCCCCTCGAGGGGACCGTTGTCGGTCGCTTCCGTATAGGTTGCCCCTCCGTTATCGCTCGCAAAAATAACGAGGGTGTTCTCCTCCATGCCCTCCTGCTTCAGGGTATCGAGAATCCTTCCTACCGCGTCGTCGAGTGCCGCGATCATCCCGCAGTAGATCCGCAGGTTTTGGTCTTCGATGTGGGGGAAACGATCGTAGTATTCTCTGGTCGTTTGGAATGGAGTGTGAGGAGCGCTGAAAGGTAGGTAGAGAAAAAAGGGGTCCCGTTCTCCTCGGCGGCTTTCGATAAAATCGACCCCTTCCTCCCCGATTGCCGTCGTTAAATACCGCTCCTCTTGGACTATTGTACCGTTCAGCCTGATGGCGCAGGTCCCTTTTCGCCCCTTTTTCCAGGTCCATTTATTTTTGTAGTAGCTGTGGCGAAAATTGATGATATCCGGACCATCCGTCGGCGCGTAGAGCGAGAAAGCTTCATAAAATCCGTAATGAAAATCAAACCCCCTGTTGTGGGGCAGATACTCTCCGGAATAACCGAGGTGCCATTTCCCTATTGCCGCTGTTGCATACCCACCTGCCTGGAGCAGTTCTCCCAATGTGATTTCAGAACGGGGGACCCCCTGCCGGGCATGGTCCTCTTTCGAGGAAAACGATGTACTGCCGTTTAAAACCCAGTCGCCCATATCGACGAAGTGTTTCGCAATGAAGTATTCGAGTCTGTTCCGCGGGTATCTGCTTTGGGACTGAAGCTCGTACCCGAACCGCTGCTGATAGCGTCCGGTTAAGAGCCCCGCCCTGGAGGGACTGCAGATCGGAGAGGTGCAGTAGGCGTTTTCGAATATAACTCCCGATCGGCCTATGGAATCGATGTTCGGGGTTTCAAGATGGGTATTTCCGTGGAGAGAGATGTCGGTCTTTCCTAAATCATCGGCTAAAATGAGAACGATGTTGGGCCTGTCCGA
>CAZQKT010000226.1:0-1706 GCA_964594055.1 uncultured Spirochaetales bacterium | reverse complement strand
GTTACCGATATCCACGAACATATCCTCTGCGATTTCTCGAAAAATTGCATGCCTACCGTGAGCATCGACGGAGAGAATACGGCTGACTGGCCGGTCGCCCTGGAAACATTGGGACTGCTTACCCACAATCCCTTGGCAGCCCGGGATAACCTGATTCTCTCCGATGCGGAATTGGCAAAAAAAGAGCTCCGGTTTTTCAAAAAAGCTGGGGGGAGAACCATAGTTGATCTCACAACAGAGGAATTAGGCCGATCACCGCTCCAGCTGCGGGAGATTTCGGCGGCCTGCGGGATCAATATCATCACCTGTACCGGTAGTTATATTCATGCGTTCAAAACTCCGGACTCGATGCGTCGGTCTGCCGAAGAGCATTACGAAACTATGATCAAGGAGATTACCAAAGGAATCGGTGAGAGCAGTGTACGGGCTGGGATTATCGGGGAGATCGGAACCAGTGAACAGATCTATTCTGATGAAAAAGCAGTGTTGACGGCAGCGGCGAGAGTCAACCGGGATACCGGTACTCCCATCATGGTCCACACCTACCCGCAGAGCAGGATGGCGGTGGAAGCAACGGAAGTACTGATAAAAGACGGTGCAGACCCTGCCAAGATATCGATTTGCCATATGGACAGCAGCTTTTTCGAAGATGGTTATTACGAGAATATACTCGAGACCGGAGTGTATATCGAGTTCGACACCTTTGGAGAGAACTTCTGTCTCCATCCAAATTATGGCCCGTCGGACCTCGATAGGATAAAAACGGTAAGAAAGCTTTTAGACCGGGGATATGCAGAGCGGATCTTGCTCGGATGTGATATCTGCCTCAAGTGCAGGCTGCGCGCCTACGGCGGTTGGGGCTACGATCACTTCCTCACGAAGGTACTGCCCGCGATGAGAAGGTTAGGCATAACGGATGAAGAAATTGATACCATGCTCGTACATAATCCTCGCAGCTATTTGACAACAGGGCGGTAAATTTTGATTAATTAGTTCTTTCCTGAAAAAAACTAATTGACAGATCATAAAACACCCTTTATAATTCCTTCTAAGAAAGAACAAATCCAATAAGGAGGATATTCATGAAAAAAATTTCAGTAGCAATGATCTGTGTACTATTTGTTCTTGTAGGAACCGGTCTTCTGTTTGCAGGCGGTTCTCAGGAAAGTAAGAAAAGCGGAAGCGCGGAAGAGGAGATCACTCTATCCGTTGTATGGTCCAATTCGGGTGATATTCCCGGTGCAGGAGACTGGTTTGCCGAGCTCGCTGAGAAATACAATCAGCAAAATCCCAATATCACAGTGGAAGTTGCAGAGCACACGATCGACCAGCTCATGCCGGCATGGCAGGCAGCAGTAGAATCTCAGAGCGGCCCGGATGTACAGTTTTTCTGGTCGGGCGTGTGGTGCCTCGAAGATGTATGGGCGGGAAATCTCGAAGACCTTTCCCAGTACATTCCCCAATCGGAAATCGACCACTGGATGTTCATGGAGAGTTTGACTTATCAGGGAAAGCAATGGGCGGCACCCTGGTACAATTTTGCCCTACCGGCAATGGTCTATAACAAAGACCTGTTCCGTGAGGCGGGCCTTGATCCGGTAGATCCCCCGGATACCTGGAATGAGTTCATGGCGGCTTGTGATGCGCTTAAATCGGCGGGGATTAACCGGGTTTCTTTAAGGCTAAAAAATGGATGGGGGGGGGAA
>CAZQKT010000225.1:0-1763 GCA_964594055.1 uncultured Spirochaetales bacterium | reverse complement strand
GGATGATACGCCGAATGCGCTATCTCTTTGAGCATCTTCGTAAATATGAGCTTATGGAACGGATAAAGACTGTACCAGTAGAGGAGCCCGCGCACGCCGAGGGGTTCGAGCTCCCGAAGAAGCCTGCCTCCGATATACCCACTCGCACCGGTTATAAGGACCGTTTTACTCATAGTTTCATCTTGGACCATTTAGAAAAAAAAAGCTATCTTAAAAAAAAAGATTGACTGAACAAAATTATTTTTGTACAATTTTATTGTACAAATGAAAACTATTGCAGTCAGTACACTACGGGCCAATTTGATGAAAATACTCAAACAAATCGAACAAGGAGAAACCCTCGATATCACCTCGCACGGGAAAGTGATTGCGACACTCGTTCCTCCCGACTATGCTAAAAAGCAAGCGCGTGAGAAACTGAGAGAACTGGGGAATAAAGCCCGAATATACGATATCGTCTCACCAATTAAGAGCGAGTGGGAAGCTGCGGAATAATGTTTGTCGCGGATACGCATATCATCATCTGGGACGCTTTGAAACCGGATAAATTGAGTGTTATGGCCCGCGAAGCTCTGGATATGGCCGACCATTCGGACGGCATTGTTTTTTGCGATATATCATTTTGGGAAATCGCAATGCTCGTAGCGAAAAACCGGGTCGAAATCAGTGTATCCTATCTTGATTTTATTGATTTGGTTTTAACAGCGAGAAATATTACTGTACAGCCGATTACGCCCCGAATTGCCGATATTGTTACCACCTTACCGAAAGAAATAAACAGCGACCCCGCGGACAGACTCATAGCGGCAACCGCTTTAAGCCTAGGGATTCCGTTGATCACGGCAGACAAGAACCTGGCAGATTCGGAGGCGGTCCAGACCGTATGGTAATTAGCCCTGTATCAACTTGAACCATAGGACACTGCAATCCTATATCACAATAGGCAAAGTGAAGTAAACCATTTATTGCTCCCGCCACACCACGAAAGAAGGAGGCAACTACCACCCCACCCCTCCCGGCGGGAGCTTTCAGTTCAAGAGCACAGGTAGTCGAGAAAACCCGTGCTTATATATGCCCCTGCCTTGCTTGCCGAGAAAACTACGCTCTGCTACCATACAAACCATGAAGACACTGGTATTAGCGGAAAAGCCGAGTGTCGGGCGGGAACTCGCCCGTGTACTCGGATGCACGAATAAACAGAAAGGGTTCTCGGAGGGAAAGCAGTACATCGTCACTTGGGCGATGGGGCATTTAGTAGAGCTGGCCGGCCCTGAAGTGTACGATCAAAAATACAAAACCTGGTCTTTAGAGACCCTTCCCATAATACCTGAGAAAATGCGGCACAAGGTAATAGGGAGAACGTCGAAACAGTTCACTACGATAAAAAAACTGTTTGCAAGAAATGATACCTCGGCCCTGGTTATCGCAACCGATGCCGGTCGGGAAGGCGAGCTGGTGGCCCGGTGGATCATGCGGCTCGGCACCCCGGCCACGAGAGCGGATATCATTGAGAAAATCATTTCCAACTATTACGTTGTCCGTCAGGGGAAAGAACTAGCTCCTACTTCCCGCGGGCTGGAACTGCTCGACCTCGTGCCGGAAAAGTTAAAAAGCCCGAAACTAACTGCAAACTGGGAACTGCGGCTCGCCCGCATAGCAGAAGGAGAGGAAAAACGGGAACTGTTCTTAAAAGATATCAGGGATGAAACGAAAAAGACGGTGCATCAGGTAAAAACAAGTACCGCGCGGTACACCCCCAAAGG
>CAZQKT010000224.1:0-1952 GCA_964594055.1 uncultured Spirochaetales bacterium | reverse complement strand
CAATACACCACGAGATATTCTCTTCGGGACTAAGAAACCGTACTTCCCTGTTCAATTCTCTTTTCTCAGAAAACGCTTTATTGAATAACCGGGTAAACTCTTTTCTATCGCCGGGATAAATGGCCAGTTTCCACCCGTCTCCTGCCGATTCATCCATCGGTTTTCCGGTCAATTCGGTCCATGCTTTGTTCACGTAGTTGCAGGCGGCGGCGGCATCAGTACGCAGCTTCGGGGTCGGCAGTTGGTCAAAAATAGTCAAAGAGAAGTTGAGTGCCTTCTCGAGGTCTTTCTCCATTTTTTTTCTCTCGGTTATATCGCGAAAACCGGCTACTGCGCCGGTCAACGACCCGTCTTCCCCGAACAGAGGGGCAGCATTGACGGAAAGCCACCTAACCTCACCGTTCTCCGATATAATGCCGTGTTCGACCTCTAAGGCTTCCCGCTTTTCGTTTAAGCAAATTGAAAGCGGCAGTTTTTCAACGGGGAACGAATTTCCCTCATCATCGATCTGTTTCCAGGTTTTTTCCTGGTAGAATCTCCCCACAATTCTGTCTTTTTTAAGCTGAGGATTTGTTTCGCGGCAGGATTGGCCGAGGTGATTTGTCCTTCCGTATTGACCACAACCATACCGTCCGCCATGGTTTCGAACAGTTTGTTGAGCTTTCCCCGGGTCTCTTTCAGTTCCTGCTCCGTTTTCCAGGAGCGGACCGTTTTAAAAGTGAGCTCCGGCAGCGTATCGATTGCATGGTCCGATTTCACAATGTAATCGGCTGCTCCCGCTTTTAATACTGCTGCTGCAATCTCTTCGGACCCTCTCCCGGTAAGAAAGATCACCGGCATCCGTTTCGAAATGATACCGTCCTTGATCAGTTCTGTTCCCTCGCCGTCGGGCAGGTAATAATCCGCGATAATGATATCGAAGGAGCCGTTTTTCGCCTGTTTTTTTGCTTCCGTTACCGTTTTGGTAAACGTAAGTGAGAAGTTGCCGCTGTATTTGGTAAACGACCGTTTAATGAGAGTATGATATATCTTCTCATCTTCTACGATAAGAATTTTTTTCGGCTCTTCGTTATGTTCCATATGTAAAAATTACAGTACGCTGTGCTTCTTGCAAAAATCGGTTATTTTTGCAAGAAGCCTTGAAGTTTTTGGCTTAAGAATGAATAATATCTTGTATTACAATAAATTACCAAAAACTTCACCTTATATTAAGGTAGCTCTTTCAAAATTAGTCTTAATTTTGAAAGAGCCTCCGCTACTAGAAGTATATATAAATTTGTACTAAAGTGCAAATTTTTGTGTTATCCGCTCTCAACAAACCGGGAGGGAAAAGGAGGGCATCTTTGTAATACCTTTGCAATAACCGGGTCTTTTTCGGTCCCCGTGCACCGTTTTGCCTCCTCCCGCGCTGTTTTTACCAGCTCATAATCTTCTGCAAGATTTGAGAACACAAGTGAGAAACTCCCGGACTGTTTTATGCCGGTCATTTCACCAGGCCCGCGTATCCGTAAGTCCTCTTCTGCAATGAGAAAACCGTCGTTTGTCTTCTTGAGGATGTGCAGCCGCTGTTTTGCCGACTCTGTCAACGCCGGATTGTAGATGAAAAATGCGTATGCTTGAGCGGCCCCTCTTCCCACTCTCCCCCGTAATTGATGGAGGGTTGAAAGCCCGAACCGCTCTGCATTTTCAATGACCATGCAGGTTGCTTCAGGCACATCTACTCCCACCTCCACGACGGTGGTCGACACCAGAATATCGATCTCTCCGGTCGAAAACAGCCCCATGAGGGCCTTTTTCTTTTCTTCATCCAGCCTGGAATGGATAAGACCCAGTCTGTAATCCGGGAAGACCGATTTCTGCAAGTATAAAAACTTCTCTTCAGCACTCGAAACATCGATTTTCTCAGACCCCTCGATCGTGGGGTAAATAAAATACGCCCGCCGTCCTTGCTC
>CAZQKT010000223.1:0-2159 GCA_964594055.1 uncultured Spirochaetales bacterium | reverse complement strand
CTCTTACAACGGCGGTAGATCCGTATAATTGCCGGTAGAGTTCCGCCGCGTGTTCCGCCGCGGGTTGGATCGTGCTTGCCCCCGAAATGGTGAGATGGACCGGCTCGTCGGGAGGTTTTTGCGCGAACCCGCAATATACAATTAAAAGCAGCAGCAAAAGAATTATGGATGTTTTCATACTGTTTTGCTACCATAGCAGTGAGGTTTTCTCTTGTCAACACGGATTCTCAATACCGGGTTGCGGAATAGAATGGCCGGTTCATTATCATATATTTTGACGAAAAGAGGTAAAAAGAGTAAAATACTCCTATGGTATCGAAATGGTTTTCCATGGATAAGAAGGCAAACCAAAGAATCTTGTCCCTCCAAAGCCCGGAACAAAAACTGGACTCACTCGAAAACGCATCCCGAAATATTTTAGAACTGCATCCCGAATACGGACAGAGATACCTTCACTCCTCATTTAAAAGAAAGCGGGAATATGACGCACAGAGAATTTCTTACACTGCTTGTAGAAAACGGCATTGATTTTGTGGTTATTGGCGGCGTTGCCCTTCGTCTCTATAATAGTCCGAGAGTAACCCATGACATTGATATAGCCGCACGCACTCTCGATCTGGATACTATCATATCACTGATGTATTCTCACTCATACTACCTTGTCACCGACATACATGAGAAGACTGTTTTCATCGCACTCAATTCAGAAGAAGCAGAACTATGGGTCGAACAGACAAAAGCCGGATCGATTAGCTTTATTCTTCCGTATAACACTCCGAAACACCCAACAGTTCCAATGGAAAATATCGACATCTCTTCGCAAGTTGATGTATTATTCGAGCTTGGAATACCAATCACACGCCTGAAAAAACATGCCCGGCTTATACAATTGCAGAATGTTTCTTTTCGTGTAGCTTCAATTGAAGACCTCATTACCCTCAAAGAACAGCGATCGGACAAAAGCCCCGTCGACGAAGAAGATATCCGCTATCTTAAAAGTATTAAGGGGCGATAGCGGATCACCCTGCTTTATTTTACTGAATGCCGACGACCGAACCGATCTTCGAGGGATACACCTATAATCCGGTCCGATTACACTATATTTCCAAGTTCGTCTATCTACCCATCGATGAGAAAACCTACACAATACAATTGAAACTTGACGAATTTTGTACATTTGGTTATATTACCAAATGAGTAAGTTACTTTACCAAGGAGTGAATAATGAGCTGTGATTGCATGAATGATGCCCCTGTAAAACTGATATATTCCTGTTCCGGGGTTGCGAATACCGGATTTTTGGCCGACCGCACTGCCCGTGGTTTGATGAAGATTGGTCTTGGTAAAATGACCTGTCTGGCGGCTGTGGGTGCCGACCATTCCGGCTTCGTCGAATCGGCGAAAGCAGCCGATGAAAACATTGTAATCGACGGATGTCCGATTTCCTGCGGTAAACGGATCTTTGAACAGAAAAACATCCCCTTCACCCATCTCAAAACCACCGATTTCGGTGTCGAAAAAGGGAAAACCCCAATAGATGATAAGCTGGTAACGGATGTCCAGCTAAGAATGGCCGGCAGACTGCTCGGCTTAAAGGAGACGGTGTAAAATGAGGGCTGCCGAGGGCGACATTTTACGAAAACGCGGCGCCGCAGTTCGGGCACACGAAGGGATCAACCTCGTACACCTTCGCACGGAGGCATGCCCGGCAGGCTTCTCGACTCTCTGAGCCGATAAACTTCGTCCAAAACGGCGAAAATCTTCCGAGAAGAAAAAACGGCCCCTTATTGAGCTGAGCGCTCTCAGGGGCCGTATTCTTTTACTGTGTAACCGATGCCGTATTAATCGGCGTACTTTTCCACAGCCATTTTTATGATTTCATTTACTTTTGACAAGTCTTCGTGTTTCTCGAGTACTTTTCCCTCTTTCATAAAAATAAGAGACGGCGCTTTTGTGTATTCGAGCCTGCACGCGATTCTATCGGATTTATAGATATCGATGCGACGCAGCTGTATTTTCCCCTCATAATTTTTCTGTTCCTGCTCGATCCGTGCTAAGTACTCCCTGTCGGGCGCTTCCACCGCATTATACACATACGCCATGATAAGACCTTTTGCTTCGAAGATCTCTTTTTGTACGTATTCGAGTTCTTCAACCAT
>CAZQKT010000222.1:0-2186 GCA_964594055.1 uncultured Spirochaetales bacterium | reverse complement strand
ATAAATACTTCTTTTCATAGCAATTCATCTTATATATCACTGCCCGATACATATTTATTATAAAGGCCGAAGTTAGGATTTTACTTCCAACTTCGGCCTTTCCGAAATTTTTTCTAAATTATTTTTTAGTCTTGTAGCAGCGCTTTGAATTTCTGTTGAGCTTCTTCTGCAACCTCCGCGGGATTGTCTCCGGCAATAGCTTTGCTCATAGCTGTGGCCAAAATGTCCTGGAGCCCCGACCAGCGTTCATCCTTCCACGGATTTCCGCGGGAATACTTCATTTGTTCTAGAAACGTTTGTGTATACTCAGTTTGCATGCTCGGATCATTTTCCAAGAATTCGAGATTAGTGGGGAGTAGTCCCATATCATTATAAACAATTCCCTGAACTTCCTGATTCTGTGTAAAGAATTTGATAAAATCAAATGCTTCTTCTTTATTATCGGATCCTTCGAACACTATCAAACTTGTAGGATTTGCTATACTCCACGGTTCCCCGGTCTTTAACCCTTTCGGTACGATATACGTTTTATACATATCATCGACGTCCGGATTATCAGTCATCGTCCTCAGCATTCCTTTTAACCACGGTCCGTCAAAAACGAACCCGGCCCTTCCCTGGGCGAATGCTATCCGAGTAGCAGCATGATCGAGTCCTTTCGGACTATGCCCATTATTTGTTAACCATTGGTAGAACTCGAGTGCGTTTATAACCCCTTCAGAATCAAGAGCCGGGTTACCGTCTTCATCGACCAACTCACCGCCCCATGCCCAAATCCAGGGTACGAACCAGAAAGCGGAATTAGCAGTTTTGACATTACGCAGCGAAAAACCGATAATGTCCTGTCCTTCATCCGTTTTACCTAACGCGCTTATTTTTTCAATCCAGGACTTAAACTCATAAATATCCTCAGGAGCCCGCAACGGCACTCCCGCTTTCTCCATAAGTTCCGTATTCCCGAACAGGACAATCGGACCGTGCCAAGCAGGAACAGCATAATTCACACCATCCATGCGGGTATCCTCAAGTGCCGATTGAACGTAGTGCTCTAAATCTTCATCACTCATATAATTCCTGATCGGCTCCAATATTCCGGCACTTGCAAGCTGCGGTATCCACCCGTGAACAGGTTCCGAAATGTCGGGAGGAGTTCCTGCTTGTGCTTTCATAAGCATCTGCGTTCTCTGATCGTCATAGGGAACATCGAGAAATTTTATTCTTACACCCGGATTCTCCTTTTCAAACATGTCTTTTACTGTGTTATACGCTTCCCGGCCCCATTCTTCCGACCGGTTTCTATTAAGATATTCGAGTTCAATTATCTCTTCGGCTCCTTCTGCTTGACCTCCTGCGAATAAAAAGCCAAGCGGTACTAACAACACTAATACAACTAGCATTAGTTTTTTCATCTGTAACTCCTTTTAAAAGTATAATTTGTTGTGATCGTTCACATTTTTATTGTATCATTTATTCGGAATCTGTCAAGTTTTTTTTATTCCTAATCGATAGTTGAAGTACGGACACATCAAAAATAAAAAGAGTATTGACACCAGGAGAGTGCTATGCGAGGAGTTGTTCCTTTAGGAAATGAAAAAATAGAAGTAAGAGAAATCCCCGACCCAAAACCGCAAGCCGGTGAAGTTGTCGTGAAGGTGAAAACTGCAGGGATTTGCGGAAGTGATTTGCATGCGTATAGAAAAACGTGGGAAGAAATCGGAGAACGGCAAGGATTAGTCATTGGACATGAAGCAAGCGGGGTGGTAGCAGAAATCGGGGCCGGCGTATCGGAAGACCTTATTGGGAAACGGGTATCGGTCTATCACTATAGGGGATGCGGTGTTTGTCCTCACTGCCTTCGGGGCAACTACATGCTCTGTGAAAAAAAATTAGCATACGGATGGCACGTCCATGGTGCGGACGCCGAACTGTTATTAACCGATGCACGCAATTGCTGTATCTTACCTGAATCACTGTCCTTCGAAGACGGGTCGATTATTGCGTGTGCGGCAGGCACTGCATACTCGGCAATACGTAAATTGGAGTCCATAGAGGGAGAGGGATTTTTCGCTGTCCTCGGCCTCGGCCCGGTGGGATTATCGGCAGCTCTCTTATCTCAGGGAAAAGGATGGAAAACCGTCGGTGTCGATACTAAGGAATACAGGGTAAAATATGCAGAAGAAATGGGG
>CAZQKT010000221.1:0-2262 GCA_964594055.1 uncultured Spirochaetales bacterium | reverse complement strand
TAGGGCTTTTTGAATTATTTACTATCACCCTTAGAACCCTGTTTCCATATTCCGGTATAGCCTTCAATCGATGCTATCATCCAGAATCAGCTCCGGATACTCAAGTGTTTTTTTCAGATATGATTCATCTAGCTCTCTTTCCGACATAACTACTATTGCATGTTTTGAGAGAGAATATTCCACATTTTATAATAATCGAAATACTTTTAAAATTCAATGTTCGATTAGTAATTGTCAAATTGCTTATCATCTCTTCATTTACTTAAAACGTTATATTAGGCAAAAGCACAACCAACCTTATTAAGGTCAGACAGTATATTTCTGTCAAGTTTGTTTATAGTAAGATTACCGACATTGCTTGCTAGATAAATCTCCGAGTTACCAGCGGACGATGTAGACCATCCCCGCTTCGGCTTTGTTGATATCGATCTCTATCGTGGAATCGTTTGTTTCATCCGGCTGGATAAAAGAAATCTGTTTATACGATTCTCCTTCTTTCAGTTCAAAGGTGTATCCTGTCCTGCTGTTTTCCGCCTCTGTACTGACCAGATCGAGTTTGTCCGCTATCGTCGTCCAGGAACCATTATCTTTCTGGATTTCTACATCCTCGATATAATCCCATTCTCCCTCTGCTTCCCAATCGGAGATCTCGAGAAGGAGAAGAGGTGCATCGTGGCGGTTCAAGATCTCGGTATCACAACCCGAAAACCATAAGGAGAGAAAAAGCCCACTTATTATATAGATCCACTTATTCCGCATGTCACTTTCCTCCAAATGAATAGCCGATGCTCCCGGTCCAGGTAAATCCGTTGAGATGGTACCAGCTCGAAAATGTATACCCTACCTGTGCATCGATCGAAATACCGAATAAAACCAATTTATACCCGATGTGGGGTGTTATCTTATAAGCTACCCAACTCTTGTACGACGGGAGAAGGACATCTCCGCCTCCGGCAGCATAGATGGGATTTCCGATAGTGAATTGAAAATCGAAGCCGTCCCAATCGACAAACAGTCCGGCACCTATCCCTCCATATAATCCATACAAACCCCGGTCACTTATATAGTACGAACAGTTCAACTCAAATTCGGTCAAGGGGAAATCACCTCCGAGAATAAAAGAATACGCGTAAGAATAACCTTCTGTCTGATCTTCCTTATTAGAAAGGGTGATATAATCCTTAAACGTGTCCCAATGATATCCTTCAGGCCCGTCGACATTAATCCCGTATTCAGGCCACGGACAGATCCCCACGTCCAGGCCAATACCGAGATGCGGCAGGGGCGACCATTCGCCTCCGAAACTCAAAATCCCGAGTATGTTTCCAAAATCAAAGTTATACAAACCCGCCATCTCGGTGTTGAGATTCACAATATACCGCTTCTTCGGTTTCTCCGCTGCAGCTGCCTCACCCTCTCCCGGCTCCGGTGCCGGCGGCCGCTTCTTAAAAAAATCCTCATCCTCTCCGGGAAAAAACCCTTCCCCCTTGTCCGGGATAAAATTATCCCCCCACCCTGCTGCCGAGACCAGCACCAGGAGCGATAAAAAGAGGAGTCCCCACTTGCCACGCCCCGCTCCGCCTGCGTTCAGTACGTTCATACTCGGTCGTCCCTTTACCTGTCGGTCCCGGAAGCCCCGGAAGACTCACTTAAAAACGACAACTCCTGCCCCTCTTCTCTTTTCCGCTCCAACAGCCCCGGAAACCTCGCGTACGTCTCGTAGAGCTCCTCATCACTTTTTATCCGCACCGCCTTGCCCATAATCCGGGCCGAAACCGCCTCTACTTTCCGAGCAATGATCCACTCTTGTCCTAATACCGTGTCATCGAGGCGATACTCAAACTTGTACCGCGGGGCGAGAATCGCATCGGCCTCCGGCATCGCTTCCAGCGCGTTGTACAGCGCTATCCGCGCGGCAAGGGTTTCCATCCGTTTCAGTATCCCAGCCTCGATTTCATTCATTCTCGGGCCGCTGATTTTATCCAGATAGACTGTCTCTTCGTCCACCCAGGTCCCCAGCGTCTTCTTATAATCGAAGGTATAATAGGATTTCGGCAACTTCCAAAACCAATAGCTCTTCTGCCGGATCTCTTTGCCGATGAGGTTCCGTTCGACCATCCCTTCTCCGCTTACTTCTCCTAAGATCACATACTCCTCACGGGCAAACGAGGTGTCAAAGGTCACATCCTGGACCCGGGTCCCCGACTGCCGGGTCATCGAGGTCTCCCGGTGCTGCGGGGTGACACAGCCGGTCAAAAAAAC
>CAZQKT010000220.1:0-2314 GCA_964594055.1 uncultured Spirochaetales bacterium | reverse complement strand
GTAGTAGATTCCGATCCTGAAATCTCCCTCATCCTCATGGACATCGATCTCGGAAGTAGGATGGACGGGACAGAGGCCGCCGAACAAATCTTAGAGAAGCACGACCTGCCCATTGTCTTTCTCACAAGCCATGCAGAGAAGGAATATGTGGACAAAGTAAAAACCATTACCGGCTCAGGGTATATTTTAAAAAATTCAGGCGAGTTTGTGCTGATCGAATCGATTCATATGGCATTTAACCTGTTCGAAGCGAAACGGGAGGCCCAGCACCACCTCAGGGAAACGGAACTGCGGGAATCCCGTTTAAACCATTTAAACCGGCTGCTTCTTTCAATCCGCAACGTTAACCAGATTATTACAAAGGAAACCGATATCGGAGAGCTCCTCGATAAAACTTGCAGCCTGCTTATTGAGACGAGCGGTTACGAGCGGGCCTGGATTGTGCTCCTGCGTGACGGGAAACCGGAAGAGCCCTATTTCCATGCCGGCTTTTCCGGCGCCTTCGAACCGATGACCGATTTCCTAAACGGCGGTCAAATACCTGTCTGTGCCGAAGCCGCTCTGCAAAGTAACGCAATTCGGGCGCTGGTACAAAATACTGCAAACTGCGGTAATTGCCCATTCCGACAGCGGGAGACTACTAAAGCATGCGCCGAGGCGGAGAAAACCGTCCTTACGGCAAAACTTGAACATGCCGGAGAGCTGCAGGGCTGGATAAGTGTTCTCGCACCGAAAATGTATGCTAACAACAGGGACGATCAGCGCCTCTTCGAAGAGATCGCCGGGGATATCTCCTACGCTCTGCAGAGTATTGATGCAAACAAGGAAACAATCGAAACAAAGGAACTGCTGGAAAACACAATGAATGCGATCCCGGATGCCATCGGCGTACTGGACAGCAACTTCACTGTGATCAGCTACAACAGTGCGGGGTATCAGCTTCTCGGCCAAACTCCCGAAAAAGTAGAGGGGAAAAAATGCTACGAATTGATTAACAGGTCCGTTCCCTGCGAAATTTGTGCGGTAAAAAAAAGCTACGCTACAAAAAAAATTGAGCAATTCGAGAGATATGAAGCTGTCCTGGACAGGTGGATCGATTTGCGGGCATATCCCATACTTGATACCCACGGCAATATTATAAAAATCATAGAACACTTCCGCGACATTACCGACCGCAAGCGGGCGGAGGAGGCACTGAAGGAGCGCAACAGGACCGCGCATCAGTTTTTTTCCGAATCTGCGGCAGGCGCCTTTTTTATGTTGCTTGATAAACCCATTGAGTGGAACGACTCTGTGGACAAAGAAAAAGTCCTCGATTATGTTTTTGCCCATCAACGCATAACCCAAATCAATACAGCAATGCTTGACCAGTATCTTGCTCGGGAGGAAGAGTTTCTCGGAAAGACTCCTAACCAACTGTTTGCCCACGATCTGGAACATGGCCGCTCCCTCTGGCGGAAAATGTTTGATCAGGGATTTCTCAGCATTGATTCGAACGAACGCAGATTCGACGGAAGTCAGTTATGGATTGTAGGCAGCTACCGCTGCATGTACGACGAACAGGGAAGAATTACCGGACACTTCGGGACCCAGCACGATATTACTGATCTTAAGCAGGCCGAAGAGAAACTTCGGGAAGCACTGAAAGAGAAGGACTTCCTCATGAAAGAACTCAACCACCGGGTCAAGAACAACCTCGCCATGGTCTCATCTCTTATCAATCTGAAAGACTCGGAAACAGAGGCCGACCTCTCCGGCATAAAGCATCAGATAGAAGCTATCGGCCTTATCCATGAAAAACTTTACCAAACCGGGAACGCAACAGAGATCTCTTGCCGGGATTATATTAGCGATCTTCTCAACTCCATCTTCTCCTCTTTTTCGAAGCGTCCGGTGAGGATAGAGACGAATATTGATGAGATTTCCATCCCCACGAAACAAGCGATGTCCCTCGGGCTTATTGTTAACGAGATAGCAACAAACGCGATAAAGCACGGCTTCAACGAGAAAGAAGAGGCGGTCTTTTCAATCACGATGGAGAAGGACAAAGAGAAAAATCAGTACGAGCTTACCCTCTCGAATACCGGGAAGCCTTTTCCTGAGGATATCGATGCAAACAATCCTCAAACATTAGGCCTGCGGCTCATATCGGCGCTGACCGAACAGCTTGGCGGCACCATAGACCTGAAGCGTGTTCCGCACCCGGTCTTTACTATACGGTTCCCGATAGGAGAATAGTTGTCATTCCACAGCGCCTGAAATTCCGCAAGCCTGTGCAATTGTTGTAAGCGGCAGGATGAGTGTGTTCGGATGT
>CAZQKT010000219.1:0-2360 GCA_964594055.1 uncultured Spirochaetales bacterium | reverse complement strand
GCCCGGCTGGACAGGATGGATGATGATTTTGGATTGGACACCATCGAGATGGGTGCAACGATCGGCGTTGCCATGGAAGCCGGACTGGCCGAGTTCGGTGACGGCGATGCTGCTATCAAGCTCATTCGAGAAGTCGGAGAAGGAACACCCCTGGGAAGAATCCTCGGTAACGGAGCGGCAGTAACGGCACGTACGTTCGGATTGGAACGAGCTCCCGTGGTAAAAGGACAAGCAATGCCCGCATACGATCCCCGGCCTATCCAGGGAATCGGTGTAACCTACGCTACCAGTCCCATGGGGGCGGACCACACAGCAGGGTATGCAATTGCGACAAATATTCTCAAAGTCGGGGGATTCGTCGATCCAACCAAGCCGGCGGGCCAGGTGGAACTGTCCCGGAACCTCCAGATTGCAACTGCTGCAGTAGATTCTACAGGAATGTGTTTGTTTATCGCTTTCGCGGTCCTCGATCAGCCGGAAACGTTTCAGGCCCTTATCGATTTGATCAACAGCTTCTACGGATTGGAATTGACCGCAGACGACGTGTCCCAGCTCGGAAAGGATGTCCTCTCCTGGGAGAGGGATTTCAACAGCAGGGCGGGGTTTACCAAGGCCCATGACCGGCTGCCGATGTTTTTTTACCGGGAAAAGCTTGAACCGCACAATGCAGTATTCGAGGTAACGGACGAAGAACTGGACCAGGTATTTAACTGGTAGTGGTTTGGGTTGAAAAAAAGAATATTGATCTCATACAGGCCGTAAAACTGTTCCAGAAAGGTGTGTTTCTAAAGCCCATGGAAGAAGAGACCGTTGCTTCTTTTGTCTGCAGGATTTTGTCTATCGACAGAGAGACAGCACGGCGCAAAATCGAGACAATCATGGTTAATAACCGGGTTGTCGATGATCCTGATACGCGCGTCCTTTGTCCCGGAGACAGGCTCGTCCTTTCAGGGGCGATGCCGGGACTGGTAGGGGCGATGTTGAGAAGCGGCAGTCCTCTGCATGCAATGCGGACGGACATCACTTCGAGGCAAAGACCGGGGAGAGAAAACGAAGCCGGTAGTACACATGTAGAAGTTGTGTTGTTCAACACCGTATTGAAACAGTTCGCAGAGGCTTTACTCACCCATGGTTTTTTTCTGCTTCAGGACAGCAAAGAGGAGCGTTAAACAGCAAACGATGTCAGAGTCGATAAAGATCAAATTGTTTGCCGATTTAGATAAACAGTTTCGAGCATCTGTAGAAAACGCATCTGTTCTCGATAAACCGTCGACGGTCGGGAAGATACTCTCTTCGCTGTCTATTCCGGAGGAGAAGGTCCGGATTATTTTTTTAAATGGGAAACACGCAGAACTCGACTCATCAGTTACCCCGGGTGATACTCTGTCCCTTTTCCCTCCGATAGGAGGCGGATAGCCCGACGGGTAACGTGAAAGGAATTATTGTATCGGGTTCTGGAATTGACAAAAGCGCTCCGGATCGATACACCGCCGACTTTTTATCAGTTAGGGGAGGGCGTTCTTGCCGCAAACCGGACAATCGGCCTTCTTTTCGATGTGCACCTGTTCTACAGACATCGTTCTCAGATCGACTACGAGGAGTGTTCCGTAGTGGGGAGACTCGATTCCGGCTACGATATATACTGCTTCGATCGCTTCCATACTGCCTAAAACACCTGCAGTAGGCCCGCACACCGGAGTCGGGGAGGTGCGGTCCTTGGTATAATCGGGAAGAAAACAGGCAAGACAGGGAGTCTCGGGAGGGCTGCTTACAAGCAGTTGCCCGTAGAGACCGCGAATCCCTGCATGGATAAACGGTATCCGGTTGGCAACGGAAAACCTGTTGATGACAAACCGTGTTTCAAAATTATCGAGGCAGTCTATGATAATGTCGCAGCCCTCAAAGATGGAAGAAACGGTGCTATCTGTTATCTTTTTTTTGATTGTTTCAATGTGCACATGAGGGTTGAGTTCGGTAAGGCGCCGGGCGGCTATCTCCGGTTTCACTCCACCGATATCGTTTTCGGTATAAAGAATTTGCCGGTTGAGATTTGAGAGACTGACCGTATCGTTATCGGCTGCAATGATGGCCCCGACCCCAAGGGCTGTAAGATACAGGCTCACCGGAGAGCCTAACCCTCCCAATCCTGCAATCCCCACGCGTGCGGTTTTAAGTTTCTGTTGTGCTTCTTCTCCCCATCCTTCTATGGAAAGCTGCCTAATGTACCGTTTCCGTTCGTCATCCTGTAAACCCAAATCTATACTCCTACATCTGCACTCCCGAAATCGTACCCTATCATATA
Organism: uncultured Spirochaetales bacterium; assembly: GCA_964594055.1. Lineage (GTDB taxonomy): Bacteria > Spirochaetota > Spirochaetia > SPDA01 > CAZJBZ01 > CAZKZZ01. Next base: position 58 of record CAZQKT010000219.1, on the reverse strand, counting down.
TTAATGTGCAATGTTCGATATCTAACGAAGCGAGGAGATCAGAGTTTAGCCCTGGCTT
>CAZQKT010000218.1:0-2454 GCA_964594055.1 uncultured Spirochaetales bacterium | reverse complement strand
AAACGGGTGGCGATACGGCGCAGCAGGCCCGCGGTCCCCCCCGCGGTACTGTCCGCCGAATATCGCTCCTTTACTGTCCGGACGATCTCTTCCCGGTCCATACCTGAGAGATCGGGTTGGAGCAGGTGCTCGCCGAACATCACCGTATGAACGTGGTTATCGTTGAACCCGGGAACAACGGTCCTCCCGCCGAGGTCTACTGCCTCGTAGCCGCTTGTTTTCCTTCCTTTCTCAACGGCAGCCTTGCGCGCTTTTTCGAAGGACCCTCTGTATACAATTATCTCCCCTGCCGTTACCATCGCCTCGGCTCTGGGGCTGTCCGGATCCATAGTGATGATGCCGGCGTTGTGCCAGAGGATAACTGGTCGGGGAGGGGCCATACAAAAAGACTACTTGTTTTGGTCGTTCCGGGTCAACAGAACGGCTGCGTGAATGAATATAAAGTGAAGTATTTACATGTCAAGATGCTATTCTCCATACATATCTGTAATCAGATATCGGAGTTTTCGTGCATTATCGGAAGACAGTTTCTCAATTTTTCTTTGTAATCTTTGTTTACGAATAGACCGAATTTGATCAACAACTATCTCAGCCGGTTTATTTTCGCATACTATTTGAATCCTAATTCTTCATGTTGGATGTAGTTTTAAAGTAAGAGGACAAACAACAACTGTCTCCAGATATTTATTCATTTCATTTTGACTGATGACAACAACCGGGCGGATCTTTTGTATCTCACCTCCAATTGTTGGATTGAGATCAGCGTAGTATATTTCATACCTTTTTACATTCTTCATAGTTATTCAACACCATCTCCGGCAAGGCTGTCAAAATCAGACCAGTCTTCCTCCTCTGCAGCCATTTCACGATAAGTTTCTTCCCACGTTAATTTATTCTCCGGTCTATTTGATCTGATTAAAATGCCATCTTCTTTTTCTTCGAGATCTAATGCATCGTGGAGATGATATTTATCTATCATTTTTTTAGCCGGAAAGCTATGTAGTGGTACATCTAAAAGGGGAGCAGATTGTCCGGGAGGAGTGAACCCGGGCAAGCACAACGTGATACGTACGTTCTATACTTGACAACGTACATAACCATATATATGGTTAGTATATGACGCCTACGGAATTAAGAAAAAATATTTACAAAATACTCGATACCATCGCTGAGACCGGGAAAACAGTTGAAATAGAGAGAAAAGGAAAGGTGTTTAAGATTATTTGTGAATCTACCCCGAGTAAATTAGAAAAATTAGGACGGAAGAAACGTCCTAAAGTGTATAAAGGCAATAGCGATGAAATTATAGCAATGGATTGGTCGAAAGAATGGCGAGCAGGGCATATATAGATACCCATGTAGTGGTTTGGTTATATGACAGAGAACTTGAAAAGTTGACCCCTCGGGCGGTCGAGACAATTGAAACGTGTCAATTGTATATTTCCGAGTTTGTTCGTTTAGAATTAAAATACCTCGAAGAAATTGGTCGCTTGCAGGTTTCACCGGACCATATTGTTCGTTATCTCACCGATGAAGTCGGATTGTTTTTATGCACAATGCCGTTTGCGCCGATTATCACGGAAGCAATGGATATGACGTGGACGAGAGATCCCTTTGACCGACTGATTACCGCCAATGCTTCCTATGGAAACCACATCTTGTTAACTAAGGATGAAACAATCACTAGAAATTATTCTAATGCCTATTTTTGATGTAACCATTTTACCAGAAGGAGGATGAGTATGGGTAAATTACAGAACGATCTGTATTTGTTTGAAGCATTGGAATTGCGGAACTCGTATGATCGAATACTGGATCTTTTAAAGAGTATCCTCGATACAGCCGGTAATGGCAGCAGGGACTACTTTTCTATACGGTCTGAAAGCGACCAAAAAGAGTTTGATGATGCTTTCGATTACAAAGAAATGGAAAATGCGAGGAAAAGCCTGGAAACAAAGCGGGTAAAGCTCAATCAAGCAATCCAAACCGCGAATTTTACCAATACGGTGCAGCATCGAGGGGCCGATATCCCGATTGCAGAGGCCTTGGAAATCAGAAAAACCTTGCTTTCAGAAATTGATGCATTGTCCTCACGTGTTAAAAAATCGGCCTTTAAAGAGATCGTCCACAAAGAGGAGCGGGATATTGTTCACCGTCCCACATACAATTTTCCGGAAACATATAACGATTATCTAGACAAGGTGCACGAGCTACGCATGTTAAATGGGGCGATCCATCGGGTGAATCACACGGTGATAGTAGATTTCAAGGATGAAGAATAATTTTTTTAGGAGACAGGGGAACAAGTGCGAACCTGCCGTGAGACAGGCTAGCCCGAAGCCCGATTGCGCAAATCGGGAGTGGTCATATCATGTTTCCACTTTAAAGAAGAGTGATGGTAGGCAGTGAACCTACTCCTATTACTACTTACTCATTACCGCTTACCTTTAACAA
>CAZQKT010000217.1:0-2635 GCA_964594055.1 uncultured Spirochaetales bacterium | reverse complement strand
TATCGGATTTTCCGCCTTGAGTTTCTGCTGGTCCTGCGGTAAGTGGCTTTCCTGGTATCCGGCCGGCACCAACGAATCCTCCACGAGGCAGGGGCCTATGACCAAAACAACCCCCTGTTCGTCTGCGGGGACATTCACCACCAATCGGCGGGATTCGTCATCATGGACGTGACCCGTGAAAAGATCACCGCGCGCTTTTTCGGTTGGCGCCACGGAACGGACCCGGTCGAAGTGATCGAGACTTTAGAGCCGCACTTTGTGTTTGAAGTACCAAACCGTAATTTTACTCAATCGCTGAGTAAAATTACGCAATGATTGAGTAAAATGGACAAAAGGCTTGGCAGTGTATAAACTTACTATATGAAAAACGGTTTCCTTCCTTTCCATTTGTAGGCAAATCCCAGAGAAACCGACCTGCAGATGCTGTCGAGCATACTCCCGTTATCGATAGAGAGGGTCTCTTTTTGTAATGCATCTTCAAAAAATCCTCTTCGCTCTCTATCACCGGAAACGGTCACGGCAATCTGCACGAGATAGGGGACGGCCATCTCGGCAAACGAAGTGGCCGGCAGAACTCCCCACACGCATTTGTCCCGAATGGTAAGCACGGCAGCAACCGCCGCTACCGTATGAGGGTCGCGGTCTATGGAATCGGCGTTCTTCTGATACAGGGAAGCCGCTTCGGCATTCAACGGCCCGGCGATTTTTACTTTCATCTCGTCCCAGGTTATACCGAACCGTTCGAGCTGTTTAAAAACAGAGCATTGCCCCTCCGGGTGCAGTCCGTTCTGCCGTTTCAAGGTCTTTTGTAACGCTTCCCGAACGGTACTCCCGATTAGTTCTCCGGTCTTAGAATGTTTGCCGGCGTCCACCAGTGTTTTCTCACCGAGCATCGAAGCAACCGCGATCTGGTCGGTACCGGTCCCCGTTGCATAGCCGTCGGAGTAACGCGAGGGAACTCCGTATTCTTCGAGGACCGACGTTTTCGCCTCAGTTGCGGTGATGACCGCCTGCACCAAGGTGCCGGCGGTCATCTCGAGGTTGGAGCAGAGGATTGTATTGATCGTCCCGGGCACTTCCCGGACCGGGCCGTTTCCGGTTTGGTGATACATTCCCGGGTCCCCCGCCCGGGCCGCGTTTGTCTCTACTCCCCCGGTTACTACAGCAACGATTTCGAGGTCCCCGTAGGTTGCGTGGGCAATTGCGGCGTTGTTCACATTAGCTGCAGTAGATAGATCGGCACACGTATCAGGGGGAAGATCGTATTCACTGCAAATGAGTTCTTGATATTTGTGGGGAAAATCAGATGCCGTATTGTCGTGTTCGAACTCGTGTCCCTCCGGTTCGCAGCACTGATGATTGTAGAGGTATTCGAGCCCCTCCTGCACGCCGCCGAGTTTCCCGCGGCTGCTCGAAAGGACCCTATGGGGACGAAGAAACCGCACATAAATTATTTTACTGGTACGATGTACCTCTATTCCGTCATAGAACGCTTTTAGCTTCATCATCGCCTCGCATCATAGCAATCCCTCTGCTGCAGGTTTTTGAAAGGACTTATCTGAACTTCACCATGAACAGATACCGGTCCACTTCATACTGTTTTTCAGCATCGGTTTCCGATATCGAAATCACCGCTGCAACGAACAGCAGTGCTACTGTCATTAATCCTAATATTACCATATGAGAGCCTCCTGATATGATAGAATATGATTACGGAAAAGAAAAACGTCTTGTATTCTTTTACTAGTATGTTGTATTTTGCCGTTTCTTGAGGTTTTTTACGAGCAGGGAAGGGCGGGTGCTATGCGAAAAACTGTATCTGCATGCCTTTTAACACCGGTGCGGGGTATGGTATGTTTCAAAGATGCACTTACGGTATCACTCTATCAATACGACGCACCTCGAGAGGAGTACTGCATGATTCCCGATTTCAATCCGGTCAATCCTATTGGAATGCCCCCGTGGACGAGGGCGATCATCAACCGGAACATCGAAAAGCTCCGTCAGCGTCCCGGTCCCGAATACGAACATCTGGTCTGGACGATTGGGAAGCGGTTCGGTGTCGAGGGAAAGCGGATCATGTGCAGCTCTTCTATTCTCGAAGCGTTCAGCGATATCGTCACTCGAAACGAAATTACCAATCTCCTTATCGTAGGGCGGTTTAATGAAGAGCATCTCTCATTCGGAGAGAAGATAAAACTGGTCCCGACCTACATCCCCTACAGTGTTAGAAATGCAGGTGCATTTCCGAAAGCAAAAATCCAAGAAGTTATCAGCAGTCAGTCGCAGAGGTCCCTCGTCTACATCGACCAGCCCCATCCTGTGACGGGGAAGTTAAATGAACACAAAACGATCACCGACCTTATTGCGAAGTATCCCGACCACATCTTCTGTGTTAATGAGACGTATGCACTTTTTTGTAAAGAATACAGGACCATAGCGGCGGAGCCCTTGCCTAATCTGGTCACTCTCCACTCGATCGCCCCCTACACCGGAACACCCGGTCTCCAGCTGGTGTGGACCATATCGGAAGAGGAGGATTCGAACTATGACACGGTGGACAGCACCTTTTTGGAGCACATCCCCCGGGGGATCAACCAGCTCGAGATTGCCCTGACCATAAAAGCACTCAAAG
>CAZQKT010000216.1:0-2642 GCA_964594055.1 uncultured Spirochaetales bacterium | reverse complement strand
GTAAGAAGACGGATATCAAATAACAATTTATAAAAAAGGCATAAGGATTAAAAAAAGCAGTAACTTATACTTCATTTCGGCCCTTCTCCTGTAAGGGGTTTTATTGTGTCCGTCTTGCAGCCAAAAACGTACGCTCCTGTTTGCCGAACATTTAACAGAAAAGGTTTTACTTGAATTCCCGCACCGGCAATTTGTTTTCACATTTCCGAAGGTATTGCTGGTCTTCTTCCATTTTATCTCGGCCGAGACCGGTGTCAATAAGAAATCAAATTGTTTATATTTTAGACATAATACATGTATTTTGTTGACAAGCCGTGCTGCAATGGGATATCATTACCTAACATTGCAGGTAAAAAAATGAAAAAGAAATTACTGCTCATAGTCGGCGTTGTCATTATTGCTTCAGGCATTTTTCTCTATTCGGTCCTCTTCCCGTCCTTTTTTAGGCCGGAAAAGGAGACACAGGTATTTGTCCCCCTGACAGCTTCTAAAGTTTCCGGGGATGACGATCCTAAAACGATCATTACCGCGAGGGGTGACTGGGGGTATCCTCCCTTCGAATATCTCAATGAATCGGGAAAACCCGACGGGTTTAATATCGATATACTCAAGAGAGTTTCAGAAATTATGGATATCAACATCCGAATCAGTCTCGGACCATGGGAAGAAGTAAGGAAAGAAATGGAAGAGGGAAAAATTGATTTGGTCACCGGTATGTACAAAACGAAAAGCCGAGACCAACAGATCGATTTTTCTATCCCTCACTTTATGACTTCTATCGGAGTGTTCATCACGAAAGACTCCGAGATAAGAAGCATCGACGATCTCGAAGACAAACGTATTTTAGTCCAGTCCGGGGACGTAGGACACGATTATCTTGTTGAAAACAACATAGGAAGAGAAATTGTTACGGTAAAAGAGTGGGATTCTTTATTACCGGCCCTTTTAAACGACGAGGCCGACTGTGCCGTCATGGGGATGGTACAGGGGATGAAGATTCTCCGAGAGAAGGGCTATAAAAAAATACACGTCTTGTCACAACCGCTTCTGCAGCGCCCCTACTGTATCGCGGTACAAGAAGGAAACGCACAACTGCTCGCCTTACTTAACGAAGGGCTTAATCTTCTAAAAATATCGGGAGAGTACGACCAAATCTATGAGAAGTGGTTCGGTATCTATGAGCAATCTCCGCCTTTTACGTATAAGATTGTAAAAATTATGGCCGGCGGCATATTGGCTCTCGCGAGTATTATTATCTTCAGTATGCTGTGGAATTATACCCTTCGAAAACAAGTCCGAAAACAGACTGCAGATCTGAGAACGGCACTCGAACAGCTTAAACAGGCAAACAGTATAAAAGACCGCTTTCTTGCAAGTGTGAGCCATGAATTGAGAACCCCGCTGCACGGCATAATCGGGATGGGCCAGCTTATGGAAAAAACCGACCTTACCTCCCGGCAGTCCGAATTGCTGGGAATGATACAAACGGCTTCGAACCAGCTCTTCAGAGTGCTCTCCGACCTCATAGATATTTCCCGAATGGATTCGGGAAAATTGTCTTTAGAAGAGTCCCGATTTTCCCTCGAGAGCCTCATGAACTGGCTCGAACCAATCTTGAGGGAAAAAGCGGAGGAGAAAGGATTGGCATTCAGCATGTCGATAAACGAAAACAGCGATACCCTCCTCGTTTCGGATAAAGAACGATTAGCCCAGATTATTATGAATCTCACTGATAATGCTATCAAGAATACCGATTCCGGGAAGGTCACTGTAATGACGACCTATCAGCCGGAAGTGCCCGGCGAGAAAGGCACAGTCGATATTTGCGTTGTAGACACCGGCAGAGGGATATCGGAAAAAGACCGGGAAGACATTTTTACACCCTTTAGCCAGGGAGCACCTGACTCCGGCGGACTTTCTTCCGGTCTCGGCCTCGGCCTCTCTATTGTCAAGTCGATTACAGAGCTACTCGGCGGTTCTGTTGAAGTACGGAGTACTGTCGGTAAAGGGAGCAGTTTTATAGCGCATCTGCCGGTCAGAAAGGCGGCGGCGAAAGACGGCCCTCCCCTTCCGGTTGAGAGTTTTTCGATCCCCGTCGAACCGATGAAAGTACTCATAGCGGAAGATGAAGGCATAAATAGACTCTATTTGAAACAGCTCTTGGAAAAAGAAGGCTGGAAGACTACAGCCGCAGGCAACGGCGAAGAGGTACTGAAAAAGGCGGAACATGACAGTTTCGACCTTATCCTGATGGACTTGAGCATGCCGAAGGTAGGAGGTCTCGAAGCGAGCAGAAGACTCCGGAGCCTTGAATCAGGCACAGGTACCGGAAGAACTCCGATAATCGCGCTTACTGCTCACGCCTTTGAGGAAAACAAAAACGAGTGTCTGAAAGCAGGAATGGACGGTTTTATCTCAAAACCGTTTCGTGAAAAAAGTTTGTGGGAAGAGATACGGCGGGTGCTCAATGTCTAAAAAAATCCTCCTCGTAGAAGACGAGGCCCTCATTGCCATCTCAGAAGCCCAAATGCTTAAAAAGCACGGATATGAGGTGGTCACCGCTTATAGCGGCGAGAAAGCGATCGATGTAGTAGATTCCGATCCTGAAATCTCCCTCATCCTCATGGACATCGATCTCGGAA
>CAZQKT010000215.1:0-2690 GCA_964594055.1 uncultured Spirochaetales bacterium | reverse complement strand
GGGATTAAGAAAATGGTGGCAATATGAAACCCGATAGGGGAAAAAATATTTCGGCACTTACCGACATACTGGATGAGACAGGGCAGACCTACGAGGTACTGCCCTGTTCTATTTCCGGCCCAGCTAAGGGAGCAGCAGTCGTAACTGCCTTCGGCGGGAGGGTTTTAGGCCTGTTTCCCGATGAGGAGGGGGAAAACTTTTTCTGGACCAATCCGGCCCTCGATACTATAGCAGGGGCGAAGAAGCTCTTTACGGAACCGGGGTGGAAAAATATCGGAGGGGACCGAAGCTGGATTGCTCCCGAGCTGTATTACTTTTTCCCCGATTATCCCGATCTGAAGATGGAGACCTACAAGGTACCGAAACAGATGGACCCCGGCCATTTTGCGCTCGTTCCCAATTATAGCGATGATATGCGCTCACCGGTTGCTGTTTCGCTTGATACTGAGTTCACCCTTCGGGCGTTCCACACCGTTGAAGATATCCGGTTTCAATTGAAGAAAACGGTTTCTTTTGCGGCAGACCCGCTTAAAGATATTCCTGAGGCCGAGAGACCGCAGGTCTCGTATACCGGATATACGCTTCGAAGCGAGTTTTCTTTTCACGCAGCGCCTGAGAACGGTCTTGAGCAGGACCCCAGCCCGCGCGATAGAGCTGCAGCTCTTCAGGCCCAGGCCGGTCTCTGGAATCTGGTCCAGCTTCCCCATGGGGGGACTCTTACCGTACCTGTTTTCAGACGCACCGATATCAAAACATATTTCGGCCGGTTCTCCGGAGAGGAACTTTCGGTTGGTGAGCGTTTGATATCATATACGATGAATGAAGCCGCGAGTCAGAAGATAGGAATTTCAGCAGATGTGGTTACAGGGAGAGCAGGCTATCGTGTCGAACAGAACGGAATCTGGTCCCTGGTCATACGAAATTTTTTCTCCAATCCGTCCGGTGAGTATGTTGATGTTGCATGGAACACAGTCGAAGATCTCGAGGATTTAGGATATGTATTCCAAGCGTGTAATTTCAATGCGGAAGGGGTGGCTTTTTCTGAAATGGAATACCACCTGCCGGCGGGAAAGTGCGTGGACAGCTCGCAGCTGTGGGCATTTCGCGGTTCCTACGAAGAGATCAGAAAGACTGCTGAACTGCTTCTCGGTATGTAGCTTTGACCTATCCCTTAAGCCCGCTCATAGCAATTCCCTGGATAAAATATTTCGATAAAAAAATGTAGAGAATCACCAGAGGCAGACAGGCAACAACACTGATTGCCAGCTGCTCCGGATAGGGGGTAAAGTATACCCCTGCAAATAGGGCAATGCCCTGGGGCAGGGTGCGCATCTCCGGTGTGGTGATGAGGACCAACGGCCAGAGGAGCAAGTTCCACACCCATTGGGCGTGGAAGATGACCAAAGCTAAGATCGCCGTCTTGGACATTGGGATCGAGATTCGGGCAAAAATGCCGTATTCATTGGCCCCGTCGATCCGGGCAGATTCGATGTAATCATCCGGTACGGAGTAGAAGAATTGACGCATCATAAACACACCGAAGGCAGTGAGTGCTTCCGGTATAATGAGCCCTAAGTACGAGTTCTGCATGCCCATATGTTTTACCAGAAGAAAAAGAGGAACGATAATGGCCTGAAAGGGAATCATAATGGTTGAGAGAACGATAGTGAAAAGGATGTTGTTCCCCTTGAACTTATACTTGGCAAATCCGTACCCGGAGGTAGCGGAGAGAAAAATGCAGAGAACTACCGCCCAGAAGGTGACGAAAAAGCTGTTGAAGATGTATCGGGCAAAGTCGTAGTCGGAGTAGCTGAATGCGTTTATATAGCTTTCCCAGTACCACTTGGGCGGAAAGAACGTAATCGGTATGGAAAGCACATCCTCGTTGTACTTTAATGAGGAAAGGATCATCCAGATAAAGGGGAATACGAATATTGCTCCGACTGTGATAGTGATAACGTAGAGGATTGTTCGGTTTAGTTTCCGCTTATTTTGCATTGTTAACAAAGACATATATGAATCTCCTCGAGTGTCTCTAATCTTGCTGTTTGAACAACCGCAGTTGAATGATGGAAAACACCAGCAAAGTAAGAAAGAACAGCACCGAAACCACCGCAGAGTAACCGAACTTGTTGAACCGGAAGGCCTGGAAGTAGATAAGCAGCGCCAAAACTTCGGTTGAACGGCTTGGCCCCCCTTCGGTAATAACGAACTGAATAGCAAACGTTCCGAATGTGAAAATAACACAGGAGACAAGTGCGAGAGCAATTGTGTTTTTGAGTGACGGTATCGTTATTCGAAAAAGCTGTTGCCGGAAGCTCGCCCCGTCGATGCGGGCCGCTTCAAACAGAACTTCCGGAATATCTAAGAGTCCTGCTATATAGATCACGAGATAAAAACCGGTAAATTTCCACACGTAGACCATGATCATGCCGTAAGGCGCTATTGTCGTGGAGGTAAGCCAGGGAATGGTTTCTCCAAACAATCCCACTGTAAGGACCGAAAGAATTCCGGTGGTCTGAAACATAAACTGCCATACAACCCCGATTGCAACGGTTGAAAGGACCACGGGGAGGAAAATCATCGCTTGGAGAAAGTTCCTCGCTTTGAGCATCCGGTTCGAAAAAATAAGGGCAAAGGCGAATGCGAGAAGATTGATACCTGCGACACTAACAGCACTGAAATGGATC
>CAZQKT010000214.1:0-2719 GCA_964594055.1 uncultured Spirochaetales bacterium | reverse complement strand
GAGAACAGGGCGTACTGCCTCAAACCTTGTTGCAGCAAAAAGCGTTGACAAAAAGGAATGCGAGGGTTTATCTTCTTTCTTAACGGCAACACAAGTTACCGGAATATACGCCGACGTGATGGAACTGGTAGACGTGCTAGACTCAAAATCTGGTGAGGGCAACCTCGTGTGGGTTCGACTCCCACCGTCGGCAAAGGATGGAAATTGCCTCGAAGAGGTGATTTCCACTCTTTTACATTGGAGGAGTCGAACTCGACTCCGTGGAGTTTTCACGTCAGTGAAAACTCCTCAGGATTGAATGGGCGAGCAAAAGCGAGCTCATTCAATCTACACTGTCGGCAAAGGATGGAAATTGCCTCGAAGAGGTGATTTCCACATCCAACCTATGCTGCTTTCTATAACTAAAAATAAATGATTATGCAGTAGAAAAATTCCTGGTTCCTACTAAACAAAAAAGCTCAAAATGTGATATATATCTATGTACTCGATATTCTCTTTTGTAGAGGAATCACAATCTTCGAGGCACAAGGAATAATCATGCCGAACGGAACAAAAACAATCTTACTTGTAGAAGATGAGCTCATCACTGCAAAAACAGAAAGACGTGTACTGGAACAAAACGGATACAAGGTTGTTACCGTTCATTCCGGAGAAGATGCCGTCTCCTTTGCAGCCGATCATCAAGACAAACACATCGATCTTATCTTGATGGATATCGATCTAGGAAAGGGGATCGACGGGACGGAAGCCGCGAAGCGGATACTTACAAATAAAGAAATCCCCATCGTATTTCTTACCTCCCATGCCGAACGGCAGATGGTTGAAAAAGTGAAAAACATTACCAGATACGGCTACGTATTAAAAAACAGCGGAGATTTCGTACTTCTCTCCTCGGTTGAAATGGCTTTTGAACTGTTTCAGACCCAGAGGAGAAGCAAAGAAAATGAAGAAAAGTATCGCCTGCTCGCCGAGAACTCCTCCGAACTGGTTACCCTTTTTGAAAACGAATCGATAAAACTCATCAGCCCGGCAGTGGAAAAGATTTTAGGCTACACACCGGAGGAGTTTCTTTCTTTTAACCACTTGGACCTTATCCATCCCGATGATCGGGACCGTATTGCATCCACAATTAAAAAGCGGATCGAGGAGCGAAATACCGACAAGATAACCTATCGTTATCGTCAGAAGAATAAATGGGGTGAATATAAATGGCTCGAGTCGACAGTAACAGAAAAAGTGATAAAAAACTCACATGTTCTCACTGTACTCAACACCAAAGATATCACTGAGCAGAAACGAATTGAACGGCTCGTAGAGAGACGTGAACATCTTTTCGCTGATATATTAGGAAGGCTCTACGACGCAATTTACAGCGTCGATGCCGAAACATTCGAGTTACTTCTTACAAACGATGCCATTGAGACGATATTCGGAAAACCGAAAGAAACATTTTATGCGGATTCCTCCCTCTACATCCGGATGGTACACCCTGATGACATCTCGATTGCAGAAAACAGCCAAAGAGAGATTTTTGAGAAAAAAGAAGGAGAATGGATTTATAGAATTATCAGGCCTACTGGGGAAATACGATGGGTCCTCGATAAAGCCAGACTCATAGAAAATGAGCACGGGCGGCCCGATCGTATTGACTGTCTCTTTACCGACATTACGGATCGTCGGAATATTGAACTCGAGCTCGAAAGAAGCGAAAAGCAGTATCGGGAGCTCCTCGAATCGATCAGTGATAGTGTTTATGTATTAGATACCGAGTGGAGACATCTTATTGTCAACGAGGCTGCCGCCCGATTTACAGGAATTCCGAAAGAACAGCTTCTCGGAACTGCATTGCCCGAACTTTTCCCGGGAATAGAGACCACCTCGTTTTTTCGTAAATTCGAAGAAGTTCTGGAAACCGGAAGTCCGGGTGTCGTAGTCGATCATTTTCTGTTTGCCGACGGGAGAAAAGGATGGTTCGAAGTGAGCGTGTATCCTGTTCCGAAAGGGATCCTCTGTCTTTCGCGGGATGTAACGGATAGAATCAAAAATGAAGAAAAGATACACGAACTTATCAAGGAGAAGGACCTCCTTCTCCGGGAAGTCCACCACCGGATAAAAAACAACATGACCATCATCTCGAGCATTCTTTCACTCCAAGCTCAGACCGTTGAAAATCGGGCTGCAGAAAACGCGCTCGTAGAAGCAAAAAACCGTATCAAGAGCATGCTCATAATTTATGATAAACTGTACCGTTCCGGGACGTACAGCAACATCGATGCAAAGTCATATCTTCACAATCTCATCTCAGATTTGGCCTATACGTACAGTCGACAAGAAATAAAAATCAAAGAACATCTCGAGCCGATACGTATCGATGTGAGAACAGTCATTCCGGTCGGTATTATCATAAACGAGCTTATTACCAATGCATTGAAATACGCTTTTCCGGAAAGGGGCGAAGGAAAAATAGAAATAATACTGAAAAAAAGCACCGAACAATCAACACGCATTACCATAAAAGATAATGGGGTCGGGTTGCCTCGAGAGATTGATATTCATCGGGCAAAAACATTCGGATTCATGCTCATCAACAGTCTTGTCGACCAGATAAACGGCTTGATAGAAGTGCACCGCAATAACGGCACCGAGTTTATTATAATTGTGTAATTACTGCCTCGAACCTTGTTACAGCGAGAAGCAGCAGAGCGGAGAACGCAGTCTT
>CAZQKT010000213.1:0-2749 GCA_964594055.1 uncultured Spirochaetales bacterium | reverse complement strand
GACATATGGTACCTCCGAATGAATCATTATACACAAAGGAAGGGTAAGTGTTAACGGTATACTCAAGTATAGAAAATATTCGACCAGATTGCATTACCCACAGGCGATGCGCTGAAAAACCGTTATCGGACCTCGTTCTTGCCCCTTCCGGACAAAACTTTGGGCAAAAAAGCTTGACAACACGGTCGAGTGACTCTATACTACCTAAAATTGAACCGGTTCAATTTTGCGGAAATAACCGATGGAAACCGTTTCTTCTATGACTGCACGAGCAAGAGTTCAGAAAGCACTCGATCTTACTACTCCGGACCGCCCGCCGCGTGACCTCTGGTATCCGCCGGCAACCGGGGCTGCCTTCCGAGAAGAAATAGAAGAACTTTCGGCACGGTTTCCTATGGATATTGCACGGCCGCCGTTTTCTCCCGGAACAAGCAGCTTGCAGAAAGAATCGGCCCTTTCTCCGGTAAGCTCATATCAGTCCGTTTATCATCCTATAGGTGAATATATCGATGAGTGGGGAAGTATTTGGCACATCATGGAACCCGGATTAACAGGAGAAGTCAAAAAACCGGTGCTCCCCGATCTCGATGATCTCGGCTTACTCCACGTCCCCCGGGAGCATCTCGCCTCGATGGACCTAGGCGGAGTGGATGAGTTTTGCCGAAATACCGATTCTTTCGTCCTTTCCGGACTCGCCGCACGGCTCTTCGAACAAGTACAATTTATCCACGGAACAGAACAAGTACTGGCTGATCTTCTTCTGGAAAGATCAAAAATGGAAAAGCTTATCCATACGGTCCATCAATACAATCTCGAACATATTACCATGTGGCTCGATACGAACGTGGATGCTGTTTTTCTCATGGATGACTGGGGCAGTCAGCGGGACCTCCTTATTTCACCCGAATTGTGGCGGCACCTCTTTAAACCGTTGTATCGGGAGTATTGTGATGTAATCCATCGAGCCGGAAAGCGGGTGTTTTTTCACTCCGACGGCAACATCGAAAAGATTATTGGCGATTTCATCGACATCGGGGTGGACGCCCTCAATGCTCAGCTTTTCTGTATGGATATTGATACTATAGGGAAAAACTATCGCGGAGAAATGACGTTTTGGGGAGAAATCGACAGACAGTACATCCTTCCTTTCGGGAGTATTGAAGAAGTCACCCGGGCGGTAAACAAAGTCGATAAAGCACTCGGCGGCCCGGAGGGCGGTGTTATTGCCCAGTGTTCATGGCAGCCGAATTGTCCCCCACAAAATATCTATACAGTGTTTGAGCAATGGGAGAAAAGACACAAGGGAGAAATAGAACAATGAATTTCGCTCAACTCCAGGAATTTTTAAAAAGCCACCTCCTCGAAGATATTGCCCCGTTCTGGATGAAGCACGGGATCGATTGGGAATATGGGGGGATTTATAATTTTATCACAGATGACGGGACTGTTGTAAAAACGGACAAGCCGGTTACCGGGAACGTTCGTGCTCTCTGGACATTGTCCGCTCTTTATAACCGAGTACAGAGAAACGAACAATGGAGAGATGCCGCCGATCTCACCTTCACCTTCCTCAAAAATTTCGGCCGTGATGAAAACGGACTGTGGAACTATGTTCTTGACAGAAAAGGGAATACGGTTTTAGGAGAGCAGAGCATTATCACAGACGCCTTTGCAATCTACGGTCTTGTCGAGTATTACAGGTTGTCCGGTAAGGATGAAGCTCTCACTATTGCCGAACAGACCTACACCAGAAGCATGGAACGGCTCTCCCGCCCCGGCACCTACAAGACGGCCCCTTATCCGGTACCGGAGGGTATGAAAGCACACCGCGAAGCAATGCAGTTTTCGTTGATGCTGTTCGAGTTGTGGCAGGAGATAAAAAAAGACGAAATTTTAGAACATGCACTCTACTTTAGCGAGGAGGTCCTCGACCATTTCTACAGACCGGATATGGAAGTGCTTCTCGAATACATTGGGCTCGACAACAGATTTCATGATACTCCGGAAGGCAGAGTGATGGTCCCGGGACACGGGATAGAGTCTCTCTGGTTTCAGATCTATATCCGTTCTCATCCCGAAATCAATCATCAGAGGCGGGCAGCACAGGCCGCCCATGCCATGAAACCGTGTTTGCAAAAAGGATGGGACCCGGAATACGGGGGAATTTACTTAGGGATTGATGTTAAGGGAGAATCCCCGGCGTGGCCGTTTGCTGAGACGAAGCGGTGGTGGCCCCATACGGAAGCTCTTTGCGGAACACTGCTTGCCTACGAGCAGATCGAAGAACCATGGGCCCTCGACTGGTACTGGAAAAACCACAACTGGGCTTTCTCCCATTTTCCTGACCATGAGCATGGAGAATGGGTAGAAAACTTGACTCGGGATGGAAAACCCTTGTATAAAGCCCTGCAATCCTCACGCAGCAATAAACAAAACGGAGCCACTTCGGAGTGGATAAACTACGACCTCATGCTCAAAGGTTTCTTTCATCTTCCCCGGGCACTCATTATCGCGATTGAATCTTTGAATAGACTAAAAAAGTCTGCAAAAAAAAAGCATTGACACCTCTTTTCAAGAGGGGTTACAATAAAAGAAATCAATACAGGAGGAATGTATGAAAAAAATGAGAAAACGATGTCTAAAAATTGAATCGGTTCAATTTTTGTTCGTTGCACTTGTCATGATGCTTGCTCTTAGTGCAGGAGTATTCGCAGCTGGAGAGCAAGAGGCAAAAGGAAGCGGAGAGGCT
>CAZQKT010000212.1:0-2811 GCA_964594055.1 uncultured Spirochaetales bacterium | reverse complement strand
CTTCCTCTTGCCGGTAAATTGGGTTTTGTGCCTGTCAATGTTGAAAAGGACGATTTACAGGCCGTCGTTAATGCCCATTCGACCGGTTTGGGTGCAGATATAGCAGTCGAAGCGTCCGGAAGCAGAAAGGCGGTCTCAGAAATCAGTTCGCTTTTGAGGAGGGCCGGGAGAGCAGCGGCTGTGGGAATAACGGGAAGAGATACTGTTCCTCTGCCTTGGGATGCCTGGATTGCAAAAGGGATTACTTGCCATTTTTCGTACAGCTCGGTTAGAAAAGATTGGAAAGAAGGATTATCTCTTCTGGCCGAAAATCGTGTACGGACCGCACCGCTTATATCCGGCCGCTACACATTAGAGGAATGGGAAAGGGCCTTCGATGCAGCGGAGAATATCGCGAATATACGATCACTTATCGTCATAGGTGAGGAACATGGACAGCAATCAAAGTGTTGAAAAGGATATTCTTCTCGCCGGAACACTAAAAACGGGTCTAAACCGGATAGACTTAAAAGGCACACGGGTCCTGTTGATTATCCCCGACAGCACCCGCACTGTACCGACGGGATGGTTTTTTAAGATAATCCACGGCGAGCTTTCCCCGCGGGTTTGCTCTCTGGATGTACTGATTGCATTGGGCACCCATCGTCCTATGACCGAAGAAGAGATAAACCGACATCTCGGCATCACTGATGAGGAACGGCGGACGAGATACAAAGAAGTAGCGATTTACAATCATCATTGGGACAGGCCGGATGAGCTCACTCCATTGGGAACTATTGAAGAAGAAGAGATCGAGCGAATCAGCGAGGGACGGCTGAGAGAATCTGTAGAGATAACGGTGAACAGCCGTGCCCTGCAGTATGACCATATCATCATCTTGAGCCCTGTTTTCCCTCATGAACTGGTAGGGTTGTCCGGAGGGTACAAGTATCTGTTTCCAGGGATCAGCGGATTTCCCATCATCGATGTTACCCACTGGCTCGCTGCTCTTAAAGGAAACTTGGAATCCATCGGATGTCTTTCTACTCCGATGAGGGAGTTAATCCACCGGGCTGCGCGGTTGTTTCCGGTTCCTTCAACCGCCGTGTGCACCGTTATTAACGATGGAGAAATAGACGGAATCTATGTCGGTGATGTAGTAGAAGCATGGGAACAGGCAGCTGCTCACTCCCGGAGAGTGCATATCGTGCGGAAGCCGCACCCGTTCCATTCCGTTCTGGCTCAAACTCCGAGGATGTACGAAGACATGTGGACCGGAGGGAAAAGTATCTACAAACTGGAACCGATTGTTGAAGAGGGAGGTGAGCTTATTGTCTATGCTCCCCACATCACTTCGCTTTCATCAACACATGAAAAACATCTTCTTCAGTGCGGGTATCACTGTATCGATTATTTCATCGAACATATGGCTAAATTCAGGGAAGTCCCTCGAATGATAATGGGAGTTGCTTCCTACATTTATGGAAAGGGAACATACGCGGAAGGGAGAGAACGGCCCCGGATGAACGTTAAACTGGCTACCGGAATTTCGGAAAAGGTATGCCGAAAGGTTGGATTAGGGTTTGTGGATCATACAACCATAAACCCGGAGCATTGGAAGGAAAGGGAAGATGAGGGGTATCTCTTTGTCGAAAAAGCCGGGGAAACGTTGTACCGCTTGTAATAGATATTGACAAAAATGATGATTGTGTAAAAATGTGAACGTTCTCAAATTTTTGTTTAGGAGTAGTAAATGAGTGAAAAAAGAGTAGTAATAGTTACCGGAGCAGCAGGAAATATTGGTAAAGCCATTGTTTTGAGTTTTTTAGAGGCAGGCGATACCGTCGTTGCATCTGATTACGCTGAAGATATTTTAAAGGATGCGTATCAGGACGAAATTAAGAACAATGCTGATGTACAGTTCGAAATTGCCGATATGAGCAAATCGCAAGAGGTGCGGGAACTCGGTAAGCGGTTAAAGAATAAATACAAGAGAATTGATGTATTGGTCAATAATGCCGGTGTGAATAAAAGGACCCCTATTGAGGAAGTTACCTCTGAAGAGTGGGATTATGTCGTTAATGTAAACTTGCGTGGTCCTTTTGAGCTTTGCCAAGAACTACTGGAAGTGTTTAAACGGCAAAAAAGCGGAAGAATTATTAATTTCTCTTCTTCAGCTGCAAAAGTGGGTGGTGATGTCGTGGGAATCCATTACACTGCAGCAAAAGCGGGAATACTTGGAATGACTCTAAAGTATGCAAAGCTTTTGGCGCCGTATTCCGTTACGGTAAACTCTATACTGCCCGGGCCTATTGATACCGCGTTTCATGCCGAGACCCCGGCTGAGCAAAAGAAAAAGATAGCGGGAATAATTCCTGTCGGCAGATGGGGACAGCCTGACGAGGTCGCAGCAGCGGTCTTCTTCCTGGCATCAGAGAAAGCGGCCTTTATCACCGGCGAGAACTTGGATATCAACGGCGGTATTATAATGGATTAGTCCATAACCAATACGGCTTTCCCGACAGTTTCTGGGGCATTAGCAAACGCAAACGCTTCTCGGGCTTTTTCCAAGGGGAAACGGCCCGTTATCATATCGTCCAAATGAATGTTGTTTAGTGTTAACACGGTTACGATGTCCCAATAGTAAGAAATAGGAAATACCCAGGAACCCATAAAACGGACTTGTTTTCTGATAAGGTCGGCAACATCGATATTTTGTGTAAAGCGGAGAGGCCACATCCCTTTTCCTACAGTTACGATTCCTCCCTCGGGTGCTGTCAGCCGGAGGGCTGCCTCCAAGCCCCCCTCACTTCCGGTGGAATCAAACACTCT
>CAZQKT010000211.1:0-3104 GCA_964594055.1 uncultured Spirochaetales bacterium | reverse complement strand
CCCCCCTCCAATTTATCGTCAACCAGCTCAACAAAGACACCAATTTCACCGACTGCGAGCGGGGAATCGCACGGGTCTTAAAAAAATACATCCAGGACGGTGAGCGGGTCATCACAAGCGGGAACAGCTGTCCCACCTGCAGCAACTCACTCGTCTACAAGGAAGGATGCTTGACTTGTCCGTCCTGCGGCTGGAGCAAGTGCTCGTGACCGATCTTCCAGACGTTTATGCCGGATCAATTCTCAAAGTAGATCTATCCACCGGCACAACCGAAACGGTCGATACTGCCCCGTTTGCAGACCGGTTTTTAGGCGGCCGCGGGATTGCCACGAAGATCTACTGGGACGAAGTACCGCCCGAAGCGGGCGCCTTTGACGAGGAGAACCGGCTTATCGTCTCCCTTGGGCCGATGGCGGGCCTGCCTGCGATCGGCGGTTCCCGATGGGGGATCTTTTCTTAGTCTCCCTTCCCCCGGCGGGGCCCATTTTTGTTACGGAAACTTGGGCGGGTATTTCGGGGCGGCCCTCAAGTTTGCAGGGTACGACGGGCTCGTAATCACCGGAAAGGCGGAGCGGCTTTCCGTACTGGTCGTAGAAGACGCTGCAGCCGGCAACAGCGGCAGACAGGCGGTCACCGTTCTCCCCGCCCCCGAGCTTATGGGAATGCCTGCCGACCGGACTTTGGAAGCAGCGAGAGAAATGGCGGACCGGGCTCTCCTTGCTTCGAGTGGTCCTGCAGTCGAACGAGAGATAAACCTGAAAAAGGTCCGGGCGATGGCGATCGGTCCTGCCGGAGAGAATCTGGTCCCTTTGGCCACGGTATTTGCCGACGGGGATGCGAGCTGCGGCGGCGGTATGGGTGCTGTGATGGGTTCGAAGAACCTCAAAGCGGTCGCTGTTGTCCCTCGCGGGCCTGCCGAGCATTCTGGGCGCAGCAGTTTTGCGGCCGGGGATCGGGAACGGCTCAAACGGATCGAAAAAGAGATCCGGGGATACGGTCGTGGTAATGTCAAAGTGTGGGGCCTCGATTTTATGGCCTCGGGAGATAATACCAGAAAGTTTCCCTGCTACGGCTGTATGGCCAACTGCCTGCGGGTAAAATACACCGCGGAGAACGGAAAGAGCGGGAAATTCATGTGTCAGTCCCGGTTTTTTTACCTGGCCCACGCCTGGGACTATTACGGTGAAGAGAACGATGTCCCCTTCTACGCGAACAGGCTCTGCGACGAGTTCGGTATCGATACCTGGGAGGTGCAGGGTGTCATCGAATGGCTTCTCCGGTGTCATGCGGAAGGTGTGATCACGGGGAAGGAAAGCGGGCTCGATCTTACCAAAGTGGGCAGTTTCGAGTTTATCCGGGACTTAGTCGAAGGGATGGCCTACCGCCGCGGGTTCGGGGAGCTGCTCTGTAAAGGAGCGGAGAAAGCGTCCCGCGAATATGGGAGAGAAACGGAGAAACTGTACAACCGAAACGATCCCTACGACCCCCGCTACTGCACGGTAAACATTATGCTTCTCCCCTTCGAAACGAGAGAGCCGATCCAACAGCTCCACGAAGCGGGACTGGTGCTCTCCCAGTGGTCGAGCTGGGCCAAAGGAGTGGAAGAGGCCCATATATCGAGCGATGTTGTGCGGGGAATAGCCCGGCGGTTTTGGGGTGGCGAGCAGGCGGGAGACATGATGACTCTCACCGGAAAGGCCCGTGCTGCCGTCAAGATCCAGGACCGACAGCTTGCTAAGGAGAGTGCCGAGATCTGTGACTGGATGTTTCCCTTAATTGATAATCCTTCCGGCCCGGACGGCGAAGGGCAGGTGGGGGACCCTTCAGTCGAGGCCCGGCTCTTATCGGCCGCTCTCGGCAGTGAGATAACCGAGGAAGAGTACTACCGCTACGGCGAGCGGGTTTTCGCCCTCCAGCGTGCTGTCCTGCTGCGGGAAGGTCATCGCCCTTTCGAGGACGACGTCCTCCCCCGGGAATACCATGAAGACCCTCTCGAGTATCATGTGGCGGACCCGGACTGTCTCGTACCGGGACGGGACGGCCGGATTGCTTCTCAGGTAGGGAACCTCATCGATCGAAAATCATATTCGAGGCTCCGGGAGGAGTACTACGAACTGCGGGGGTGGGATGTCCGAACAGGCCTCCCTGCAGGAGAAGGGCTTACTGCTCTCGGGCTGCCGGATGTAGCTGAAGAGCTTGCCGAACTCGGTCTGGCCGTAGAGCGGGCGAGACGGGTCCCTCTTCCGGTACGCTTGGGCAGGAACATCGTCTCAGCAACTGAAGGCCTTAAAAGCTGGATTGACGCTGTTCTCAGGAAAGCGGCCGGCCGGAGCGGTCAAAAAAAATCTGCACCCGCCGCGGGAACGGCCGGTACCTCCCTCCGGGGTGAAGAACTCCAGGCCTTGATGGAGGAGCAGCAGGTCAAGTTCGCAGACCCTGCCGTGGCCCACAATTTCGAAGGGTGGAACAAGACCATGCTCTACTACTTTCCGGACATAGACGAGTATTACATCCTTCCTATCAAAGAGGGCATAGGACAGCCTCCCGAGAAAGTTGAGGACCCGCCGAAAAAACCGGACATCTACTACGAGATGACGACCGAAACCCTGCGGGCGATGACTTGGGGGGAGATAAGCGGGTTCAAGGCGTATCAGCAGCGGAAACTGAAACTGAAAGCTTCGTTTACCGATATGATGAAGCTGCAATCGCTTAATAAGGTGTAAGGCACTAATTATGGACGGTGTTTCACCCCCTTTTTGCGAGGCCTGCACTTATGGCTATACTAATGAATAAGATGCAGAAAAACTATCATCTTTTAAAACATCTGAGAAAACGCGGACCCTCGGCGGGGGATGAAGATCAAGCTCGAAATGCGGCAGCTATACTAGCGAACTATCTAAAAACTAAGTACGATGCCACCCTATACGGTGTAGGGAGTCTTTTTTTACCCGGTCGAACATTTACAGAGAAATCCGATATTGATCTGGTGGTTAAAGGATTACCGGCATCTAAGTTTTTTTCAATAGTAAACGAAGTTAATGAAATGACTGAGTACGATGTGGATCTGATTCCCTGGGAGGATGCGAATGAATATCTTCGGAATC
>CAZQKT010000210.1:0-3121 GCA_964594055.1 uncultured Spirochaetales bacterium | reverse complement strand
GGGATAATTTTTTTTATAAGATTGTAGACTTCTTTACCCTCTTCCCATCTTTTTATATACCGGTAACGATGAAGGACCTCCTGGAGTACTTCGGTGTTGATACATCCTTCCATCTCCCGGGCAGCAACTATGTGGAGAAATCTCACCGAAGGGATTTTGTTTTTATGCGCTGACCCGGCAGCATACATAAAAATGTTGGAATCGATGAAAACCATTAGGGCAGACCGGGTTTATTCTGCAGTATTTCCTGTTTCATCTCTTCGATATCCGAGACCGGAAGAGAAAACTGTGACAATCGGTCGACCGCCTTTTCGGCTTCTGCTTCACTTATAAGGCCGTACTTCTCCCCACATGCTTTTCGTATGAGATCTCCGATACTCGTATTTCTCGAAGCGGCAATCCGCTTTAGCAGGGCAAACTGTTTTTTTGAAAAAAGAATTGTCGTTTTCTTTGATAAATCCATATACATATCCGTATACATAATTATGAAAAGAATTGCAATAGTCAACCGGATAAAACAGATTTGGTGAAAAGGTTCAGCCTTTTACTTAGTTTGACCAGTCTTCGATTTGTAATTCCGGGATATCGATAAAATCTTTACGGTTGAGGGTAACGAGAATACAGTTGTGCACTATTGCTGTCGCGGCAATACAGAGGTCTATAACGGGGCGGGGTCGTCCAGCCGTAACAAGATCGGCTTGTGTGTGAGCATATTGCATCGCTTCGTTTGTTGTAAAGGGGAGAATCGGGATTCGGTCTTTCAGAGAAATCCTGTACAATTCATAAAGTTTCCCGCTTTTGGACATTTCGAGTCCCTGTAACACTTCCATCTCACAAAAAACGGATATACAGCAGGATAGGTCGCCGACAGCTTTCCATTGCTCAACAACAGAAGGAATGGGTGATTTCTTCAAGGGTTGACTGTAAATCGAGGTATCGAGTAAATACTTCACTGTTCTTCGTCCAATGGATTGAAAGGCTCTTCGATTTTCCGTTCAGGCAATTGCAGCTCTTCTGTAATATCATGTTCGAGCAGGTATTGCTCTCTTGTTTCCCAAACAGAAGAACCTTTCGAAGACGAGGGGCCGAGCGGATCGATCCGCACGAACGGTTTCCCTCGTTTGGTAATGAGAACGCTTTCTCCGGTACCGGCTACGTCATCACACACTTGAGACAGTTTCGTTTTTATTTCGAATATTCCCATGGTTTTCATGAACATATCATACTAGACAACTAGCCTTTAGTCAAACGTTATTAGTCGCTCAAATGACAAACAAATTGATAATCTAATAAAAACCTACTTTACAAACTAAATGAGGGGCTTTATAATGCTTGTTAATACCGGTATGGTATTACAAATATTCCAAGGAGGAAGTATATGAAAATGAAAAAGGGATTGCTTTTTGCACTCGTTGTCCTCTTGAGCTTTTCAGTGTGCGGAGTTGTATTCGCCGGAGGCGAGCAGGAAGCAGCAGAAAAAACAGCGGAAGGTGCTGAAGAAGCGGGCACTATCGAGTTCTATGTACATAATCATCCCCCGCTGATCACCTACATGGAGAAGATGATTGCCGAGTTCAACGAAGAAAACGACGGGAAGGATATCGTCATGCATCATTTCCCCTCACCGGAGATGAGGAAGAAAGTACTGATCGCCATAACCGGCGGCACACCTCCCGCCTTTTTTGAACTGTTCAATGCTGATTTCGTCACCATGTATTCGAGAGATCTCATTTCTCCGCTCGACTATGAAGCGATGGGCTACTCCTCCCAGCAGGCGTGGGAAGATAAATGGTTTTCAAAAGCACTTAACGCTGTCAAGCGGGATGGAAAAGTGTATGCAGTACCGCTGTACGGAAACCCATTCAGTCTTTTTGTAAACAGAAACCATTTTTCAGATGCCGGCCTCGATTGGCAGAAGGACGCGCCGAAGAATTGGCAGGAACTGATCAACGTGGCTAAGCAACTAACCAAGTACGATGATCAGGGCAGACTCGTCCAAAAAGGGTTCGATCTTCCCTTCAATCATGGTCCGCATTGGTGGGGAATTATTTGGGTCCCGATCTTAAGGCAGTACGGCGGACAGGTCATTACCGATGATGGTAACAAAGCCGCCTTGAATAGTGAAGCGGGATTGAAAGCACTCACCCTTTTCCGGGACATTGTACACAAACACGAAATTACCGATCCGGCTGTATCAGTTTCAGACTCGGTCAATGTAAACCAGGATTTTATCGATGGGAAGACCTCGATGTGGATTTCCGGGACCTGGGCTATCGGAACCTTCGAAGGTACCAACATTATCGATAAATACGGGGTCGTTCCGCTGCCGCAGGCAAATCCCTCAGATCCCCATTCGATACTGGGCGGATGGTGGACGTTCGTCAGCAACAAAGCACCAAAAGCAGACCAGGAGCAAGCGTGGAAGTTCATCCAACACTACGTTGACGATCCGGGTGGACAGTTGGATAATGTAGGCTTGGTTATGCCGAAGAAATCGCTTCTCGAATCGGAAGCGTGGAATAAATTCCCGTATAACGAAGCGTTTGCCGAAGATTTAGCTGCGGGAGAGTGGCCGTATCATTCCCGCGCATCTGCTGAAATCGAAGATGCGATCGATAAGATGATCGATAAGGTGTGTATGTCCAATGACGATCCAAAGGCAGCGTTGGCTGAGGCGGAGAAGAAGATAAACGAAGCACTGGAATCTTCTAAGTAAGAGTAAACACGTAATAACAAGGTTCGGGGGGAGGCAATGCGGCATCGTTGTTTGACTAACTGCCTCCACCCGATTCCTTAAAAGGAACAATGGTGTGGCAAGAACGTACAGTGGAATAGAGAAAAAACTGAGCTGGTCCGGTTTCTTTTTTGTACTCCCAGGCTTAATAATCCTCCTCTTCTTTTTGGCCTATCCGGTGTATACCGCCATCTCCACGAGTCTTACCAAATACGATATTGTAAGCCCAGTAGAATGGGTGGGGATAAAAAATTACATCGATATATTTACGGATAGCGATTTTATCAACTCACTAGTGGTAACGATAAAATACTTGGTAGGAAGCGCTGTCCCCTTGATTGTGTTTTCTCTGTTTTTCGCCATTATTCTCAATCGGAAGATGAAGGG
>CAZQKT010000209.1:0-3127 GCA_964594055.1 uncultured Spirochaetales bacterium | reverse complement strand
TTTGTCATTTTTCTAATAATTACATCAATAAGATTAGAAAAAGTTAGATGAGTATATAGTTGTAGAAGCCCGCAATAATTTAGCGTAGAAAAGAGAAAATGCCGACAATTGTAGGCAAACCCATACCATCGAATTATTCGGGAATATCCGAAGGAAACCAAATCAAAAAGATAGATTTTTTGGAAAATCAAAAGTTATGCATCACCTATTCTGATGATAGTAAATCTGATGGATTCTTATGGGAGATATCAATTTATTACACAGAACGAATTTCTGTCCAAGATGATGATGGTTTATCCTTTAGACAAGTATGAGAGATTATCTTAAGCTCCTCGGAGTTGATGATATCCTCAAAGTTCGGAAGGCTCCCGCACAGGTCCGGATCGTAGTGCTGATAGATGAGCCGGAGTATGTTTTTCGGTTGTATCCCGGTTTGCAGGATCTTCAGCATCACGATACTGAACTCCGGGCGGCTTCCCCCATCTATCAGAACCGCCTCATTGCCGTCCACTACGAGATAGGGGTTACAGTGCAGATTCCGTTTGCGGTCAACGTAGCCTACCCAGTATACTTCCTCGGCAATCTTTACCGGCTGATCGTATGAGGCCGGTTGTATAGACTCTTCGTTCATCGTCTTTGTCTTTTGACTGCTTTGCAGTCTTTTCCATCTATTGTAGAGGGGCAGCATGCACTTTGCAATAGAGCTTCTCTTTATCTGTTTTTCGTTTTTCCGAATCAAATTGTGTATTTAATTAAGTTTGTGGGGAGATAATATTCTCCATTACGAGGGTTTTAAGGGGCGATTCCAGAATGGAGAACGTCGTAAAATTGGCCTCGTGTGCAAGAATTTTTTGTTTCTAATAAAAAGTCAGCTCTCTCAAGTCTTGCGCTTCCTCTTGATATATATGAGTAGGAAAAATCTGAGGGGCATATAGTTATTGCTCTGTCGTTTTTTTGCAGAATATCTGTATTTCTGAATTTATGTTGCAGATTTTACGAAATCGTAGTATATTATTGTCATGAAGGTAACGCTTACTGTAACGGACAGAGGAACGGTTACGCTTCCGGCAAAACTCCGAAAGGAAATGGGCATTGAGGCCGACTCCTTGCTCATCGCGGAGACTACCGAGGAAGGAATCTTAATTAGGCCTGCGGTGGCTCTTCCGGTAGAGGTATATTCTGAGGATCGACTGAGTGAATTCGCCGCAGCGGAACAGGATCTGGCAGAATGGTACGACAGTGAGTCCCGGTGAGTAATGAGGATATTCCTGGATGCCAATATTTTATTTTCAGCTGCATACTCCGAAGCTGCCGTTCGGCGGCTGATCAAGGATCTCAAGTCGGCATCCTGTTCTCTCGTTGCCGATCGCTATGTTTTTGAAGAAGCTCTCCGGAATCTCACGATTCAACGGTCCGAGGCAGTCCCCCGGCTTCATAAGCTCGTGGGCTTACTGACTATCGTCGCAACCCATATTTCCTCAAGTGCAATTCCTCCCGATATTCATCTTCCCGATAAGGATGTTCCTGTGCTCGCAAGTGCAATTGATGCAGGCTGCGACATACTAATGACCGGAGACTCTCGGCATTTCGGTCCGCTTTTCGGACGGTCCATCGGCGGGCTTTACATCCGCTCTCCAGTCGATACAGCACGGGTTGTGCTGGGACATCACTGACTGAAGAAAGTCAAAGAAGCAGCTAAGGGAGCTGATCGAAGCAGCGGGGGCTCACACTGTCTGTTTGGGGTGCTTTGCGGGTGAGCCTGTTAACATGCCTTGTGCACTTATATCTTCATCTATGTCCGGCCAATGAACTCCGATCCCGTCACCAATAAATCCATAATTTTTTCTTTGTGCTTCAGTGGCTTCAGATAGTCGCCACGACCAGGTAAGGGGAACACTTATCGTGCGGCCGTCTACGAGGTGAGCTATACACGCACCGTAGCAGGGATCCTCTTTCAGCTTATCGAACCGGGTGAGGTGAAAACTCGTTCCGTCAAAAAAGTAACAGAGCAGCTGATGAGAGAGAGACCGAAGCCCCGTACCCTTTTTGCTTTTTTTAAGAAATGAGAACGTGTTCGTAAGAATGTTCGTCATCCCTATGCTCTGAAGGTATCGGGAAAATCCGGCTAACCCGGCACGGCCGGTCAAACAGTCGTCGGTTCTTTCGATACTAGTTATTTCGGCCTTGACATCTGGTGCATTTTCGGCGATCATGAATTCACCTCCTGGGTGATTTTGTGTTTTAGGCTAACTCATTACACCACATGGAGGTATTTTTTTCTATAGGCAAAAATCGCTCAGGTTAGGTAGAAGTATCGACGTTAAAGAAAAAATATGAATCAGGCGTTATCTTAAAGCGGTATAACGCAATCAATTTTTCCAGCTCATGCAGCTCGAAGTATGCGGTATTCGGTTTTGGCTCCTTAACTGGTTTTATGTGTTGTCAAGGATTGTAGGGGAGTAGTCCGATATCTACAACCCAATTAAGTGGCACCCATACCGTCTGTCGAATACGGTTTACGGTACGAGGAGATAGACCCGTCTCTTTGTCTTCTCCGTTGTCGAAATCATGAAAAGCCCAGTTGCGACATCCGGTCAGTTTCTGCGGTGATAGATCGTTTAAATAACCTTTTAATACTACGATCCTCGCACAACGGGAGAAAACACCGGCTAATCACACTGATATTTGCTTCCAGATAGTCTACAGAATATGCTTATCCCGTTTCAGCTTTTTTCGATCTTAGATATTCACTTTGATCAGGATTCCAAAAAGTGAGTAGAAAATCCTGTAAGGTATTCTTCGCTGACTGTTTGGCAGAAAACTATCGTTTTCTGCATGGAGGAAGCTATGCTTCCCCAGCTTGTCTCGATGGTTTTCTCTAGAAAACAGAATGCTGCGAACTGGACTTGGTCTCCGGTTGCCGGCGTCCTGCCGGCTCCCTGCGACCCGCCTCAAGCCCTAAAACGACATCCTGTCGTTTTGCGCTCCACGTATTCACGCCGGGCTTTCATTTCAAGCCCAGTTCGTTTATCAAAAAAACAGGGCGCCGCCCAAAAGGGCACCACCCTGTTTTGCTGCGAACTGGACTTGAACCAGCACGGGATAAACTCCCACTAGCCCCTCAAGC
>CAZQKT010000208.1:0-3204 GCA_964594055.1 uncultured Spirochaetales bacterium | reverse complement strand
AAAAAAGCAATCGAAAAAAGCAAGAAAACGTGGGACTATATTCTCATCGATTGCCCTCCCTCTCTCGGGATTCTCACCATCAACGGCCTGGCAGCAGCCCACTATGTATTTATCCCCCTGCAATGTGAGTATTTTGCACTGGAGGGGCTAAGTCTTCTTTTACAGACGATCAAACGGGTACAGCAGGGAGTAAACAGAGAATTGGCTATCGGGGGAATTCTGTTTACTATGTTCGATTCGAGGACAAGACTTGCAAATGAGGTTGTTCAGGAAGTTACCGGATATTTCAAGGACAAAGTATTCCGCACCATTATCCCCCGAAATGTGAGACTTTCGGAAGCGCCTTCCCATTCGATCCCGATAAACCAATATGAGAGTGAATGTGTTGGTGCGAAGAGTTATGAAAAATTAGCAGATGAGGTACTGAAACGTGTCTAAAAAAGCACTGGGGAAAGGACTGGATGCTCTCTTATCTCCGGAACCGCAAAAGGTTGATGGTGATCGGGATACTATTCGAAGAGGAGAAGAGAGCGGGGTCATCTTTATTCCTCTCTCGGAAGTTGTTCCAAATCCTGACCAGCCGAGAAAAGCGTTTAAAGAGGAATCGTTAGACGAGCTTGCCGAATCTATTCGGGAGAAGGGAATCATTCAGCCGATTATTGCGGAAAAAGCCGAGGAGGGGACGTACCGGATAATTGCCGGCGAACGGCGGTACAGAGCGGCGAAAAAGGCGGAATTACACCACATACCGGTCATCATCCGCTCATTTACCCAAGAAGAGAAACTGGAAATTGCTCTCATTGAAAACGTTCAGCGGGACGATCTCACTCCGATCGAAGAAGCGCAGGCGTATTATCATCTCATGGATGTAACCGGCATTAATCAAGAAGATGTTGCTCGGCGGGTCGGCAAGAAACGTTCGACGATTGCAAACAGTCTGCGATTGTTGAAAATGCCGGAGGACATGCAGTCGGCCCTCTCAGAAGGAAGAATCACACCCGGGCATGCTCGGGCCATTCTCTCAGTTGTAAATCCGGCAGAACAGAAACTGCTCTTCGACCGCATTGTAGAGAAAAATCTTTCTGTGCGTGAGGCGGAACGTCAGGCCGGAATGCTCAACGACGGGAAGCGGAACGAGAAAAAGGATGGACCTGCCCGTTCAGCGGGCCAAAAATCACCTGAACTCATTACAGTTGAACAGCAGCTTGTAGAGCATCTTGGAACAAAGGTTGTTATCCGCGGATCAAACAACCGTGGAAAGGTGGAAATCGAGTATTATTCGTCCGACGATTTAGAGCGGTTATACGAACTTCTCGCCGGCGCGAAACTCGAGCTGTAGATTGCTTTTCCATTAAGCAAAATTGTTTTACAATACAAGAAGTATGGGTAAACGACCACCTGAAAAATATGATCCTGGAGAGCTGCAGAAGACCAGGGAAGTTCTCGGTGACATTTCCCGGAATGAGGCAAAGCGGATGGTTGAGCTCTTAGGTGGAGAGGTCGGAGTCGAAAGAACCGATCAGAAAATTGAGGACCAATACAAGAGGCTCAACGAAAAGAGCGCTTCCCCGGTTGTCGCCCAACAATCCTCCTTTAGAAAACCTCCTCCGATTAAGAGCGGCCCCGGCAGGTCAAAACCGAAACCGGCACCTCCATCGGCGAAGGACGAATGGGTCAACCGCCATACGCCATATCTCGAACGGATTAAAATGAACTTTCTTGCCGCACATCCTGATCATCTGATCATGCGTAAAAGTGATGCAATTGCCTCCGTTTTTTCGTTTCTCTTTCACAAACCTGAGTTCATCAATCCCGATTTTATCAAACAGGGAGATGCTCTGTTTTTTCGCCATATAGAAAGCCTCGTTCTTTCCATACGTTCACTCTTAGCAATCAACAAGAAAAGCAAAACACAGCGGATGCGCCCATCTTTTTATTTTGATGTACTCACTGTTCTGAAAAACTGGGACATCGAGTCTCTGCACTGGGAGCTGACACAGCTGCAGAAACGGCCCCGCCGTCTTCCCATTACATCGTGCGAATTCCTTTGCTCGCATCTTTTCAGACCGATTATACTGCTGATCAGACTGGATCCCTATACCCACATCGAAGGGGCATTGAAACGGCTGGTGGAGCTCGACCTGCTTACTGTTGCCAAGAAAAGTCCGGAGGAAGAAAAGATCCAGCATGCGTACTTTGTTGCCCGGGAGGAAATCCCTTATATTTTTCAGGATATCAAGTACACCTGTTATCCCCTTCTCATGAAGCTGGTTTCAACCAAGTTCTTTCCCTATGAGTTGTTCTTCGGGGTGGAGTTCAATACCATTCTTTCTGTTTTAGAGCTCAGTCCCGACAATGTCCTTTCGCCGAAAAAACTGCAGAAAGAACAGGTAAACCCTGAAAAAGAAAAAGAGAAGGTCACCTCTTCCGAAGCTGATTTTGATGAAGTAGTACCGGCCGGTAAAGAAAAAGCGGACGAGGGAGAACAAGAATTGGGTGAAATTGAGCAGGAGAAGAATAAGGACCCATTGACGCAGCTTCCCCCTGAAATTACTAATGGGCTGGAACTGCTCGATATGCTCTTTCCCCATGCCGGATGGAAACATGCACCGCGATTTCCCGATTTTTATGCCTATTTTCAGCCTCTTTTCGAGTACCCGAGAGGAACGGAACTGATCCCCCCCGAAGACCCATTTTTACAGATTATTGTTCTTGTCAGTATCCTCCAGGAGCTTTTCTACGGTTTCCGTACCATTCAATTCGGGACGATTGAAAGAGAGCTGGGCACCTACCTCGAACTGCAGACCAGTTTTGAAGAGCACCTTGACAGCTGGCACTCTTTTATCGATGAAATCCTCTCCAAACAGTACGCTTCTCAGCTGTATGAATACTGCCGCCAGGTTGAAAGGAGCCTCCAATTCAAGGCCTCTTCATACGGGAAAAAGCTTGCTTCCGACTTGATGTGGATAAAACGGCTCTATTTTATGCCGTTCGTAAAATTCGAAGCGGTGAGAGGTGCGAGACCTGCTCTCGGTTCTCACCTGCCGAAATTATTTCAGGTGTGCAGTGAATTAAAAAACATCTTAGGCAGAGTGGTAGTACAGATCGATAAAGAAGAGCTGGTCAATATTACCAGTGTTAAAAACTGGAAAGAGAAGTATTCATTTGAAATTCAGAACCCGGTATCGAGGCGGTTAAAATACC
>CAZQKT010000207.1:0-3298 GCA_964594055.1 uncultured Spirochaetales bacterium | reverse complement strand
ACATACGCTTCGACGGGGAAATCGTCCGGAGAGAGGGGGCGGTCTTCCGGAAGACGCTGTGTTGCCTCGTACCGGAAAAGGGGATATTCGCTGCCTAAGAAAAACCCTAAGAGGTGCTCCTCATTTTCTTTCTTATAGAATCGTCTAAACTGTTCCACCCGCTGTTCTATCGTTTTATGTATCATAATCCCGCCCGGATGTGCTGCATCCGTTTCTCCTCTTTCTGATGGGT
Organism: uncultured Spirochaetales bacterium; assembly: GCA_964594055.1. Taxonomy (GTDB): domain Bacteria; phylum Spirochaetota; class Spirochaetia; order SPDA01; family CAZJBZ01; genus CAZKZZ01. The sequence continues at coordinate 3,066 of CAZQKT010000207.1, read as the reverse complement.
GTATTGGGTGGATTTGACCTTGTGCGCAAGCAGCTTTTCCAGTAGTCGGGAGGTGGTCGTTTCATACCCGGCCCGTCCGGCAAGGTTTTCTCTCTCATGATGATCGCTGGTAAGGTTATAGAGATGAGTGACTCCGCCCTGCTCCGGATCAAAGACCAGCTTCCAACCTGCAGTACGGACCATAGCAGACGTTGCGAGTTCAGCGTAAACCGCGTCGTGAAACCCTGCCAGGCCCCCCGTATATTCGTCCCCGAGAGTGGAAAGGATGCTTCTCCCCGGCCGGAACAGATTGTGTCCGACTCTTCTTCTGTATTTCAGTCCGGCTTCAGCAGTGCCTTCTCCTGCCAATTCGAGCATGGTCGGGTAGAGGTCGAGATGGGTTACGAGGGCCTTGCACAACCGTGCTCCGTTTAACCGTTCCTGCCTCGGAACAGCGGGACCTGCTATAACGAGAGGGACCCCGACACTCTGCTCGTAGAAAAACCGCTTGTCCCAGACACCGTAATCGCCGAGATTGTCGCCGTGGTCTGAAGTAAAGATGATGATCGTGTTTTCGAGAAAGCCCCGTTCCCGCAAAGCGGACTCGAGCCTTCCGATCCGGCGGTCGATCAAGCTGCATTTGTCCATGTAGTGCGCACGGTTTTCGCGGGGGGTGAGTCCTTTCGCTTCGTAAAGTACCTCGCCCCGGTAGAGATCTTCACAACATTCAGTCCCGAGCGGCTCTTCCATCGATTCAGGATCGTGGTGCAAATCACCGGGATGCCAGTAGGGCGGATGGGGCCCGATAAAAGAAAGATTCAGATAAAAGGGTTTTTCCCGATCGTATTCACGGATAAATTTCTCTGCGTTCATGCCGATAAATCCGTCCGGGGTATCGTCCTCGGGAAACGGATTAACACCGCACTCCCATGCCCGCTCTTCGAATACGTTCTTGAACTCTTCGAACCTCCCCGTCTCTTTTAAATACTGCGTGTATTCGTCGTTGTTGTAGAGGTTGATATGATCATCATCTACGGTAAACACATGGTCGAACCCGTATTCCTTGACGGTCGGATAATCGTCACGGACATCCATGTGCATGCCCGCGCGGTCGAGATAGTGGTGTTTGCCGATCAGTGCTGTGTAGTATCCTGCCTGTTTAAGCTGATGCATGAATGTTTCTTTCCGCAGCCACGGCGGGACCGGCGGGGCTTGGTTCCCGCAGATGCCGTGCTGAGACGGGTATAATCCTGTTATTAGCGATGAGCGTGCGGGCTGGCAGAGGGGGGAGGCGCTGTAACAGTTGGTAAAGAGGGTCCCCCGGTCTGCAATATCTAGAAGTTCGGGCATGGTGTAGCGGGCCTGCGGTCCGGTCAGCACATCGGGGCGGAAATGGTCTGTAAGTATGAAAACGATGTTTGGATTTTGATGCATGATTATTTCCTGTTCACTATAACAATTCAATCTCGTATTTGTTCATTGCGGCATCCGCAGTCAAGAACTTGCAGTTTTCTACTATGGCTTGGGCTATGAGAAGACGGTCAAACGGATCGCGATGATACCAGGGAAGCGTAATTATACGTTCCATATGCTGTTTTTTTATATTCAGCCATTGAATATTGTTTTCGAGTAATACTTTCTCAATAATTTGCTCCCAGCCTTTTTTGAGTTCGAGTTTTCGGATTGATATTTTTATACACATTTCCCAATAACTTGCCGCGCTAAAGTATAACCTGTTTCCCGGGTCGGTAATCACGGCGACTGCCTCCGCACTCAATGAAGGATCGCCCTCGAGAAACCACAAGAATGTATGGGTGTCGAAAAGAATGTTCACTCAAAAAGCCTCATGTGGTGTAGTCCTTGAAGTCCTCGAGAGGCTCGTCGAAATCTTCTGCGATATGGGTTATTATCCCGGGAGACGGGCCTATTTTTCTCGACCCCTGCTTGGAAGAGATGGGGGAGAGTTTCGCTACCGGGTTTTTCCCCTTTGCAATGATGACTTCTTCTCCCGAAAGCACTTCTCTAATGAGCCTCGATAAATGTGTTTTTGCTTCATGAATGGTTACGGTAATCATATCATATATTAGCTAATTATATTGACTAAGTCAATCCGGCGCGTCAAAAGCGTTCCTTTGTTATCATTTATTCACATATTCCGGGCGCATGGGAGAGAAGCACTCGATTACTTCACTTTCTTCGATAACATGTGCGCCGTGGGATTCGTTAGGATCGAAGACGTACCCCGATCCGGTTTCGGCGATGAAGCTCTCTCCCCCCTCGAGGAGGAACTTGATCTTTCCTTTTATAACGTATCCGTTTTGGACAGCTTCGTGGTTATGGAGGGGGATCTCCGTTCCCGGTTTCATCGTGAAATGGCACAGCATGGTTGCATCGTTGAAAGCGAGAGTGGTGCGCTGAATTCCGGGAGGATTTTCGACTGTCTTTTGTTTATCGAGATGTGCGTGTTTTCTTTTTTTGGTTTCCATGGTAGTAAGGCTCCTTATTCTACAAGATTCATCTTTTCGATCTCACCGGCAAGGAAATGTTCCATATTTGCAAGAACCGAGTATTCCATCCGGTCGTTCGACTCCCGTGTGTCCGAGGCGATGTGGGGGGTAAGAACGGTCGTATTCAGCGTGCGCAGGTCTTTCCCCGGGTCTACCGGTTCGTACGGCTCGTTCCAATACACATCCAGCGCCGCACCGGCGAGATGACCGGATGCGAGCAGGTCGTAGAGGGCGGTTTCATCAACTAATTTGCCCCGGGAAGTGTTGATTACATACGCACCTTCCCTAAGTTGTCCGAGCCGTTCTGCATTAAAATAACCGGTGGTCTCCTCCGTTACCGGCATGTGGATCGAGAGGATGTCGATCGAAGCGGCAAAGGTGTTGAAATCGATATAGCACGCACCTAATCCGAACTGCTCCATAAACTCTTCCGAGCTGACACCGGCCCGGTCCGCCTGATGTTTGATGGAAACACAGTCGAATGCCGCTACCTCCATGCCGAATCCAGAACTTGCACACCGGGACACGAGCTTTCCGATATGACCCAAACCGGCAATTCCTATGGTCTTTCCTTTGAGTT
>CAZQKT010000206.1:0-3323 GCA_964594055.1 uncultured Spirochaetales bacterium | reverse complement strand
TTTTCTATAGTTTGCTTCTGTGCGGCTTCTTTTGTAGTATGCTCATCGTAGAAATCCGATATCTTTTTCAGTACTGCAAGAGAAGAATCGATCTCCCCGATTAAGGTTTTAATTTCATCCGCCGTGTTCATAAACACATTTCCCTTTCCGTTTTATACGTTCGGAAAACTCCGGCTCCACCTTTTCGAGCTCGATGATATCCAGGGGAAAATCGGTCAATTCCTCCGCTCGGGATAGAATAGTAAAAATCTGCTCCGGAGACGAGAGTCCTTCGATTCCGATATCGATATCCGATTTCTCTGTAAAGAACTTTCGGTTTAAAAGCGATCCCCACTGCCATATCTTCGCAGGAACATATTCGGCGGCGATATAGGAAACGATCTTTTTACAATCTTCCCGTGCACGCATAAACCGCTCATCAAGCATGTGCTGCCGTTTCCGTTCGCGGTTTTGAAGAAATTTAATTGTTTCCTTCCGGGTTACCATCATTTGTATCTTCCCTCCGGTACGCCGGATTGTCAATACCCGGAATAATAGGAATAGGTCTCGAAGCTCCCGAGTAGCCCCTTTTATGTACCTGCCCCGTTCAGTTTGAACTTAAAAACGTGTACTGAATTGGTGGTTTTCACGACAGCGTCACTCCTCCCCTTTACCGATTTCAACTCACTTTCTCTGTACCGGCCAAGCAGTTTAAACACGCGGAGCCCGACAAGCTGTGCTCTTTGCACATCTTTTCTATTCGGTTTTAAATGTTTTGACGGCATTCTCGAGTCGGCGGATCGATTCGGCGTTCCGGTTTCCTAAATCCGTGAGAAGGCCCATGGATTCGGTTATCTCGGAAGTTCCCGTTACCACTTCGTTAAAGCCTAAGGCGTTTTCTTTGGACAATGAAGCGACCGTGTCCATAGCACCGCGGATTGTGGCGATCCGGTTATTAGCGGTGTTCGAGGCGTCCTTTAAATTTTCTGTTACCGAGACGATTTCCTCTAAGGCCTCTGTAATCTGGCCGCTTCCTAACGACATTTCCGCCATTCCGTTAAGCATCTCGCTCATGGCTTCCGCCACCTCGTGAATTCCCCGTATCAAGGTGTTGATGGTTGTTCCGGTGTTGTCGGTGATTTTCTCCGAGGATTTGATCTTCTCAACACTCGCTTTCAGTGTCTTCGCGATGAGCCCGGCGGTCTCAGATGAATTCTCTGAAAGGCGGCGTATTTCGTCGGCCACGACGGCGAACCCTTTTCCGGCTTCTCCCGCGTGGGCCGCTTCGATCGCCGCATTCATAGAGAGAAGGCTTGTCTGCGAGGCGATATTGTCGATCATTTCGATCATTGGCATTATCTGATCGGCGAAGACGGCGATCTCGTTCATGCTTTTCATTGTTTCCTGCATCGCAGTTTCTCCCGATTCCGCCAGTACAGCAAGGTCGTCGGAAAGTTTTTTCTTCTCTTCCCCGACACGGGTAATCGAGTTTATGCTTCCCACCATCTCTTCTATCGAAGCGGAAGATTGAGTTACTGAAGCGGAAAGCGTCTCCACTAAGCGGGCCACCTCCCCGATAAAGCGCTCTATTTCCATAACCGCCTCGTCGGAAGTCTGAATGTCTCGGTCCAGATGTTCCACCTTCTCTTTCAGTTTCTCCATAGTGGTCGTGATCTGTTTCGCGTTCGCCGAAATTTCTTCGGTACTCGCCGCCAGATTAGACCCTATTTCCGTCCCCTTTTCAATAATTTCACGCTGGGTCCGTATAATATTGGTAAAATTGTCTCTGATCGTGTTCGCCCCTTGGGCAAGCGTGCCTATTTCGTCGGACGAACCGACTTCGATCGCCTCCCGAAGGTCCCCTTCCGCTATCCTGCTCATTCCTTCTACGTCTTTTTTTATCGGCTTGAGTATCATCGAAGGAATGAGCAGGAATATAATACCCCCCCCAAGAAGAACAAATACAAGACTCGAGGCAACCATCGCTATCACACTGGTACGAACAGCGTTTTCATACCGACGAGTGGAAATATTTACCAAAGCGTCGGTTTCCTGTTCCAGCCTGCCGCGAAGTTGTTCGAGCTCCAACAGGCGGTCCCGGCCTTCCTCAATTCTGTTTTCTAAAAAGAGAGAGTTTATCGATACGAGTCGTGAAAAAAAATCAAGATACAGGGCATTGAAATTTTTCGTCCATTCCGGGAATGGCCCTCCGAGAGCGTCTAAACACTTGAATACGTTTAAGGAGATAGCGGCACTTTCCACCGCGTATTCCTCCTTACCGGTAAGGATCCCGTCCCGGATCCCGATATTGATACCGTCGATGTCCCGTGCAAGCCGGTATGACAGATCGCGGGAAGAGACCGCTTCGGAGATCCCTTCTCGGACCGAATAATAGATGACGCCGAAAGCGGCGACCACAAAGAGTACCATAACGATAATGGGAATGACAATTTTCGTTCTAATCGATGCCGCCATGTGCTACCTCGCCTCCCGTTTTACCGTGATAAAGCCGGTACTTATGAGGAACTGTCTCATTTCCTCGGTGAAAAAAAGCTCAATAAAACGGTCCGTTTGTTCGTCGGGCTCCCGAACGATGAGGTTGAGCTCCCGCCGAATCGGATACCGCTTAGAGAGTACGGTCTCCGAAGTCGGAGTAACACCCTCTAACGGGAGTATCTTGATCGGCATCCCCAGCGATATGAGTGATTCCGCGGCCCCTAAGGAAACGTAGCCGACGGCATCGGGTATTCCGCCGACAAGAGTAATACATTCAAGATTAGAAGCAATCTCGAGGGCGGAAGAATCGATTTTTCCAGCAGGTCCCGGTTCGGGGCGGGCCGGATGGTGTAACCCTGTATATCCTTCGAAAAGATCGAGCGTGGCCCTTCCCCGCTCTTTGGAGACAAGGACGACCGGCGAATCAGGGCCGCCCAACGCCACCCACGACCGGACGGTACCTGAGTATAATTCCAGCACCTTGGTCTTCGAAATCGTTTCTAAAGGGTTTGCCGCATTGACGATGAACACCAGAGCGTCCAGCGCGAAGAGGACCCGAGACACCGCTTCTTGTTCACCCGGAGAGAGGTCCCGCGAGACCATACCGATGTCGGACGTCCCGGAAACAACGTCCCGTATTCCCGCTCCGCTGCCTCCGCCTCTGACAGTGACGGACCCTTCGTACATTTGCTGATACAGTTCTGCCGCGTATTCCGCCGCGGGTTGGATCGTGCTTGCCCCCGAAATGGTGAGATGGGCCGGCTCGTCGGGAGGCCCCTGCGCAAACCCGCAATATACAATGAAAAGCAGCAGCAAAAGGATTATGGATGTTTTCATACTGTTTTGCT
>CAZQKT010000205.1:0-3390 GCA_964594055.1 uncultured Spirochaetales bacterium | reverse complement strand
ATATTACTCCTAATAGTTATGCTATAATTAATACTTATACCATTATATAAACACCGATACGCGAAACATTGCAATTGACAATCAGATAGGGTTGTGTTATTTTTTCTCCACATCGGGCTGTAGCGCAGTGGTTTAGCGTACTGGTCTGGGGGACCAGGGGTCGGCAGTTCAAATCTGCCCAGCCCGACTATACTTTCTTTCAGAAAGTCAAACCTGTCCGCAGGCTGCTTACGCAGTCTGCCCAGCCCGATATACTTGCCTCGGTGGAGAAACGCGCAAGCGTTTCTTCTCGACATTCGACGCCGGAAAACCGGAAGACATTACGACAGATCCCGTATCAGCTTCCGGATATCGATAAGCTCTCTATTTCCTAGCATGTGGATTATGGCGCCCGGCGGCTGCACCTTTCATGCCGGCGACTGGTTCTGGTTCTTACCGCCCTCTTTGAGGATATGCCGTGTGATAGTAAAAAAATGGTGTCCCTTCACAGCTAATGCAACTGCCTCGGCGAAATGTATCTGTTTGTGAAAGAAGGCCCGGAGCAGAAACAGCAGATACCGAATGCCGTATCGGGAGAAGGTTTGTCGGAAGAGGGATACAAAAAACGCCCGCACCTCGGCTTTCGTCAGCTTTTTCGAAAAGCGCTTTTCAACCGGCTTTTTTTCTAAGAGGGTCATGCACCGTTTGAAGTACAGCTTCGGGGAAAAGACTTTCTTCAGAAGGTTTCTGTAGCCGGTAACAATATTTTCCATCGGCATTTTCGGCAGAAAATTTAGTTTAAAACGGTGAGTGTTGTTTCCCGACGATTCCTCGGTGATCCTGTTTTCCGCTTTAAGGCGACGGTAGAGTTGAGTATTCGGCAGGGCGGTAAGCAGACCGACCATTGCGGTAGGAATTCCCGCTTCCTGAATGAACTCCAGCTGCCGTTCGAAAATGTCGTCTTTGTCGGTATCGAAGCCGACGATGAAGCCGCCGGTAACATCGATCCCCGCGGATTGGATTGTTGTGATGTCTTCGATAATGCTCCCTTTTAAGTTCTGGCTTTTCTGCGTTTGGGCAAGTGTGTCCTGGTCGGGTGTTTCTATACCGACGAAGACCATGGTAAAACCCGCAGCCACCATTAACTGCAGTAGTTCCGCGTCATGTGCGAGGTTGATGCTCGCCTCTGTTGAGAGTTTATAAGGGTAGCCCCGCTCCTGCTGCCAACGGGCAAGCTCGGGGAGCAGGAGCTTTACTTCCCGGTTGTTACCGATAAAGTTGTCGTCTACGATAAACAGATTGCCTCGGAAGCCCGACTCGTAGACCACGTCGAGTTCCCGTATAAAACGGTCCGCGGTTTTTACCCGGGGCTTTCTTCCGAACATCTCGATGATATCGCAGAATTCGCAGTTGAAAGGGCATCCACGGGAATATTGCAGGGAGAGCATCTGGTACGCGTTCACGTCAATGATGTCGAATCTCGGTACAGGAGTAAGAGAGAGGTCGGGTTTTTCACCGCCGCTTGTGTACACATGTTCCGCTTTTCCCCGTTCATAGTCGCGTAAAAAATTCGGCAGGGTTATCTCTGCTTCGTCGAGGACAAAGTGGTCCACTCCGACAATTCTTTCATGGGACGAAATTGGGTAGGGTCCGCCGGCGACGACGGGCGTACTCGCAGCCACGCATTGGCCGACGACATCGTTGAAGGACTCTTTCTGCACCAGCATGGCAGAGAGAAAAACGAGGTCGGCCTCCCTGATGCCATCATCAAGCCCGTCTGAGGAGACGTTTAAATCGATCAGCTTTACGTCATAGTTCTCGGGGAGCATTGCTGCGACAGTCAATAAACCGAGCGGAGGCTGCAGAGATTTTTTCCCGATAAACGGAAGAGAATGTTCGTAACTCCAGTACGTAGCAGGAAACACCGGATACACCATTAATATATTTGTTTTCATTTTCATTTCCTTAGAAAAAGTCAGATATGACTATATATAAACAATTTATATGCAAAAGGGCATTACAACTCAAATCTATTGCTAATAAAAAAAAATACTCTATTTCTCCGGGAAAGGCAATATGAATCTGCTCGGCGAATAAGAGCCCGGGTCGCAAAATCTTATATAAAAAATCTCTTGGCCCTTATAATTGGGATCTCTGATCCAGCCATTTACCGGCATTTTGCCGGCAAGACCGAGATCCTGCTCGGTAGACGCCAAGCCGAGGATTTATCTCTGCATCAGAAATCTGGGTTTGAATCGAGAAGGGAAACACGGCAGGGCCTCCGGGCGGAGGCGCAGGATAGCATCGGAGTTCGGAATCCACACTTACCTATTATGATGATTCCAGGTACTCGGCAGCCCCAGAGACAATACGAAAAGAGCTGTCAATATCAAAGCCCGAATAATCGGATGGCCGAAGTACTGATTGTAGATGAATTTTCGCCTGTCGGGTTAATTTTCGCTTCCGCGATAGCGACACATCTATTGGGCCGTTACCAGGAACAGAAAGTTTTTGCCGGACCATGTGCAGGAAATCATCTGAAGAGAAATCGAAATCAGATGTAGAGTGAGCATAATACAGATCAAAAAAGTCTCGTATAGCAGGCTCTCTCCTACTGAGAGCTGCCCTCATTTTCTCCGCATAGGCTTCTTTTATACTGATTGCCTGTACTGGAAACGGGTATATATACTCACTTCGCGTAAATGGATTTCGAATAATACTTTTGGCTTCTTTTCTCTTAGAAGCTTCTATAAGATTCTCTCGCAAGCCTATTTCCACCTTCAAGGGTTCTTCTCGATTGTATACGGCCGATGGGTACTGTATGTATCCAATGTATTGTTTCGATTCGTTATGTCCACTTATGTGCGTACGAATTGATACTCCGGGAATATACTGGGGTATTTGTTCAAAAAGCATTTTCACAGGCTTCATCTTTTCCCTTCTTGTTTGTCTACCGGCAGAAGGGTTCACCGGTATTACAAAATCGAGATCTTCACTCAGTCGATAAAAATCAACATATACTTTGCTTAGACAGGTTCCTCCCTTGAACACGAGTTCAGGAGCTATCTCGGACATATCATCATACAAGTAGCGTAAAATGAGGGAACAGTAATAGTCTTTTTCTATGAGGATCGAAGAGAAGCCGGTACGTGACTCCGTATACGCCAAGGCTTCCTTGAACACTTGCCTATCCTCATTATGGGGAAATGAAAGTGAAGCATCAGTCATTTTGTATTATACCCCACCTTCTATCTGTTTTTCCTTTTGTATCACCTTCTGGAACCAGAGGTATAAGCGAGCGTTTACTCGTTAATGAGCGGGTAAGCTTCTTCAGATTCGTCTCGGCTATGGTTCTTTTTTCCAGGATGAACCCTATTCGCCTGATTGTCGATTGATTTCCAAAACGGATGG
>CAZQKT010000204.1:0-3485 GCA_964594055.1 uncultured Spirochaetales bacterium | reverse complement strand
AGATCGTTTCACGTGACTGGAGTTCAGACGTGTGCTCTTCCGATCTCGGTAGCTATTGCCGTTCCGGAACGGGCGATTATAATAAAAGCGGTAAGGATCGGTCCTAGTTCCCGCGTTATCACGGTAATAAGTATCAGGTAGATCAGCTGTCCCTGGCCGAATTGAGGTAACAGCGAAATCCCCTGGATGATGAGCACAGCCCCGAGGGAGAGACTCAAAACGGCGATAACCGTAATTGCCTCAAAACCGGTAAAAAGTATCTGCATTACCAGCACTTTGAAGCCGACTGTTTTTCTTCGAAAGAAGAATGCGGTCTCTTTCATAACTTCGAAGAAAAAGCCGGCCGAATACACAAACTCTTTCGTTCTGTTTATTGCCCAACTTCCGAGTGCTGAAATCATACTCTTCTGCCTCGCTCTTTTCGATGATAGCCTATCTGATGAGGAGATTCAATTAAAATAATTCAAATATATTTCCTTTTCTTTTATTCCCAAAACCGCCGATAAAAAAAGTGTGACTTTGTGCTCATATTGACAGGTGGGAACCAAGGTCATACAATTTCTATATTAGCGGGAACTGTAGTACTATGAACGAAAAGTACTCATTGAGCAATGTCACCTGTATAACACCGCAGAAAGTGATTTCCGGTGGATCATTGAAGGTAGAAGGTGATACGATCACCAGTTTGAATGAACAGGCGACACAAAATTATTCATGCGATGAAAGGCGGTATCTCTACCCGGCGTTGATCAATGTGCATGATCATCTTCGCGGGAATTATCTTCCTAAAATCGGTCCTCCGGAAGGCACGTTTTATCTCAACTGGTCTTACTGGGATAACGACCTCAAGGCATCTCCTGTGTACGGCGAGCGGGAAAACATCACACCTCTCGAGATCTACTGTTTGGGAGCGTATAAAAATATATTTTCCGGTGTTGCTACGGTGCAGGACCACTTTCCTCATGAGATGAACGAAGAGTTTCTTCCTCACATGCCGCTACGGGTCATTTCCAAATATGCACTGGCCCATGAATGCTCTTCGTTTGATTTGGGGTGGGGAAACGGCATAAAATCCGAACATCAGCAGGCGATTTCCGAGAATATTCCCTTTATTACCCATCTAGAAGAGGGGTTTGATCATGAGTCGCAAAGCGGAGTGGAAATTCTGGAAAAAGAAAACTCACTGGATGACCATGCGGTTCTCATCCACTGCATCGGATTTTCCGCAGAAGATATAAAAAAGGTTGAACGGGCAGGCGCGCATATTGTGTGGTGTCCGGCCTCGAACATGTTTATGTTTAACGTGACCTGTAAAATAAGAGAACTCTTACGTACCGATATAAATATCTCAATCGGGACCGATTCGACCGCATCCGGTTCGTACAATATGTTTGAAGAAATGCGATATGCCCGTGATGTGTATTATCGGATGTATGGAGAGAATCTCGATCCGCAAACGATAGTACGTATGGTCACGACAAATCCCGCGCGTGCCTTGCGAATTGCCGGGTGGACGGGGTCGTTAGATCCCGGAAAAAAAGCGGATATTCTGCTGGTAAATCCAAGCCGCGAAGACCCTTTTGATGCACTTATAGCAGCTACAAGCGGAGATATTGAACTACTCTGTTTAGGCGGTGATCCTCTATTCGGTTCTGTGGAATACGAAGGGCTGTTTACAAGGAGCGGCAAACCGTTTACAACACTTACGGTAAGTGGAAAGAAAAAATTGGCAATTGGAGACCCAGCCGGCTTGATGGAGCGAGTCCGGGATGCAGTCGGTTTTAAAAAAGCCCTCGATTTTATCCCGATTGATGATAGAATGGTGCAACAGGAGTAATAATGTCGCCAAAAGCTGTTCAATATAAGGCCAACTCGATTATCTATTTTAAAGGGGACACCAGCGAACGGGTCTATATTCTCAAATCCGGAAAGGTCAGTTTAAAGTCGAATGATATAGAAACAGGCCAGGAAATGCAGGAAATGATCCAAATGGGTGAGTTTTTCGGGGTAAAATCCGCACTCGGTAAATATCCCCGTGAGGAAACCGCCATCGTTCTTACCCCGTCATTGGTTATTGCATTTACCGTGCCGGAGTTCGAACAGCTCGTATTAAAGAACACCCGGATCATTATGAAGATGCTCAAAGTGTTCTCAAATCAGCTGCGAAGAATCCATAAAAAGGTACAGAATCTCATCTCAACCGAAGAGCAGGGGGTAGACCCTGAAACGGGTCTTTTCCAAACGGGTGAGTACTTTCTCAAGGCGAAGAAGTATACCCAGGCGGTGTATGCTCTGAGAAGATATCTTACCTACTATCCGTCGGGAAAATACGCAAACCAGGTCACCGGTTATCTCGATCAGGCCGAATCGCACGCCCAAACCCAGCCGAATGAGCCTGCTGCTGTTTCAGACAATACCGCCGTAAGCTCCGAGACATCTTCGAGCGGCGGGCAGCTCTCGGATGTCGCTAAAAAATACTACAACGGCGTAAGCCTTTTCAGTCAACAGAAATATAAAGAGGCGCTTAAGGAATTCGACCAGATTGCCAGTCAGGGCGGCGATGAAGAGTACAAAGCGAAATCTCTCTTTGAAATTGGACGGTGCCTCTATTCGCTCGGCGAGTACGATAAATGCATCAAACACTTTACCGGCTTGATCCAGCAGTACCCGAAACATCCCGAATTGATGGATGCGCTTTTTTATGTGGGATGTTCTTACGAGAAAAAGGAAAACAATGAGCGGGCCGTCGGATTTTACAAGAAGATACTTTCAATGACCGGAGAGGATGAAACCGTCCACAATAAAGCAAAGAAAGCGATACGAAAACTCGAGGGGAAATAGGCATGGGTCTTGATCTGAAAATGTTTGAACGATTCGCAGTCACCTTTCAGAAGGGGGACATCATTTTCTGCGAATATGAGCCGGGGGACACCTTTTATCTCATCCAAAGCGGCAGTGTTGCCATTATGCGCATATTAGGGGAGATCGAGAAAACGATCGATATTCTCTATCCCGGAGAGGTGTTCGGTGAGATGGCCATTCTAGAAGAAGCTCCCCGTTCCGCCACGGCAATTGCCCATGAAAAGGTGAAAGCGCTCGAGTTCAACCGGGAGAATTTCGAAGTACTGATGATGGGAAACCCTCAAATCGCCCTCAAACTGCTAAAACTATTTACCAAAAGGATTTATGACCAAAACCGCAGATTTATGATTCTGACCTTAGACGATGTGCAGGCACGGGTAGCTGATGTGTTCATCATGCTCTCCGAGACCCAGCCCCGGGAGGAAGAAGAAGAAACGGATGAACGGGCATTTAAAACGACTGTTGATGATATCGCCCACTGGGCGGGCATGTCTGTAGAACAGTGCCGCCAGGTGTTAAACCACTTCGTCTCCCAGCGCCGGGTCGAAATATTCAACGATAAGATCGTAGTGAAAAACATCAACGAGTTCCAGCGTTTCGTCAACTCCCGCCGAAATCATTGA
>CAZQKT010000203.1:0-3491 GCA_964594055.1 uncultured Spirochaetales bacterium | reverse complement strand
AAAATCGGTTTGATAGAAACTCAGCATGTAGCTGTCCTGCATTTCGGTGTTTAGCTCGTATATCCACGTCCTACTTACCGCATCGATAACAGTGAACTCGAGTTCCGCATCCCGGTCGGCAGTTATAATCCATGCTGAAAGGAAAAAAAGCGCTAAAACGGCTAGAGGGATGATACTGACTAGGTGTTTTCGTTTAAGCTGCATTTTGAATGACGTCCCGCGGGGCTCATAGTAGTATTTCAGGAGGGCAGAGATCAACCACCGGAGCGCCTAAAATCTTTTTCAGTATGTTGTCCTGCGGATATCCGTTGCCGACATGCTGGAGAAAGCATTCGCCGTACGCTCTGCCGATAAGCTTTCCCTGCCGTCTGGTTTCATCTTTCATGGTTTCGATGTACGCGTCCCACTTGTTGATGTGGCGAAGCCACTCCCGTTGGGAGGCATGGGCAGCAAGCATCTTTTCTTTGATGTCCATTTTAGCTGTCACATCCACGCCGAAATGCATTGGCGCCGGTCTGCCGAAATTGTCTCGAAGCCCCATCGAACTCCAGTAGTAGAGGTAGGGGATGCTCTCCATCGGTTTTGTAACTGTGCCGCAGTCGAACGATGGTACTGATGCGATGAACGCACCGTTTCTTACCAGTTTCGATGTCTCTTCGTGGTCCGGAAGATAGTCCACCGGCGGTACGGTAAGAATGATTGCAGGATTTACCTCCCGGATGACTCTGGTGACCGCTTTTCTATAGAAAGAATTGTACTCGATTTCGAGATCGAACCCTCCTGTATAGTGAAACTGTCCGCCGAGCACTGCAGCGGAGGCAGCAGCCTCTTCGAGCCGTTTTTCCCGAATATGCTGATGATCGAGCTCTACTGAGCCCACTTCACCCCCGGCTACGGTCGCCATGTGGACCTCATAGCCGTTATCGGCCAGGAGGGCAAGTGTCCCTGATGCCATAAACTCCGCATCATCCGGATGGCATGAAAAAGCTAATACCCGTTCCATAATCTCCTCACTCACCAGCCGTACTGTTCCGGTCCCCACGGTTTGGATTCCAGTTCCTGCTTCACGTAGAGACAGGTTTTCTCCGGCAGGTCCTTATCCAGCAAGACCCCTGGGCCTACAATACTGTAACAGCCGGTTTTGCACCCCGGCATGATGGTTGCATTGACCCCGGTCCGAGAGAAGTCTCCGATATAGGCGGCGTTGGCATGTTCTGCAGGCTGTTCCCGTCTTCCCCGTACCCGGTGGACGGTATCACCGTCATCAAAGCGGAGATTACCGCACACGGTAGCAGCACCGATATCGGTATGCAACCCCACGATTCCGTACAGTTCCATATAGTGGTCGAGATATACTCCTTCCATAATAATGCCTTCGAGTTCGGCACAGTGATTAACGACGGATTTATTCCCAACCGAACAGGCACCCGCTAAGCGGCAGTAGTTGCCGATGTAGCAGTTGTCCCCGATTACCGCATTGCCTAAGATGAGGGCCCCGTTTTCTACAACTGTATTGTCCCCGATGACGACGTTTCCGTTGATGATGACGTTTCGCCCGATGATGCTGCCTCGTCCGAGTGTGACGTTACCTTCGATCGAAGCAGTCTCATCGATGCTGCTGTTCTCTCCGATCTGTCCGACCCCGGGCGCACCGGTGCAGACTGCACGTACCATCCACTCGTTGGCTCTGAGAATGTCCCAGGGACGGTCGATATCGAATACCGGAGCATCGGCGACCACACCGAAGATTTCTTTTCCATCCCGCACCATCAGTTCCAAAGACATTTCGAGATACGATTCAGCCGGCGGCATCATCCCTACTTCTACGTTGGTAAACAGGCCGGGATTGTACTGCAGGTAGGAAAAAATATCCTTCGAGAGGATAAACCCGCAGGGTATTGTCGGGAGCAGCCGGCCGCAGGGCACTCCATCAACTGTTTTCCCCTCAGCTACCGGAATGCCGCTGCTCGAGACACTGTTGCCGGCGAAATCCCCTCTGCTCCGCCCGATAAACTCAGTGACCTCTCCGGTAGATTCCTGAAACAGCGCGCAAACGGAATCCTTTAGTTCTCCCGATGCAGGATTACGAAGCAGGACTGCTGCCGCACCTTTGGAGTCTGTGGACAAAAACTGTTTGACTGTATCTTGTGTCGGTAGTGTGTCCCCGTAGAAAATAGCAAACTGTTCCCGTTCTGAAAGGTTTTCAACTACGTTGTCTTCGACGGCCGAGAGGGTTTCTGCAGTGCCCCGGCCGCTGGTATGCCCTGCGCCGACAACAGTTACGTTCCCATGTGACCGGAATAGGCCCCGTAATTGTCCTTCGAACGGTCCTGCTGCAACGATAATTTTTTCTACCCCTGCAGCGTCGAGCTTATCGACTACAGAGGAGATGACGGGCCGATTGGCTATCGGAATCATTGCCTTTGGCCGGACTCTGTTATAGGGCCACAATTTCTCACCTAATCCTGCAGCTAAGATTACTGCTGTTTTTATCGGTTTTACACTCGGCATGCTGTTTTGTCCGTCTTTTACAGTTCGTTTATCGCTTCGTTTGCAATCTTGAGAAACATATCTACCGTTTCTTCGAACGCCTTTTCGCCGATCTCCGCGGTTGCCTCCCGCGGGTCGGTCTGTACGATTTTATCAGGGCTTGGGTTTTTGCTGAACCCGTTACCGTCTACAATCGAGAAGTCCGGGTACCGTATAGGGACATCTTTTGCCGGCAGTTCGTTGAGGTCTACGAGGGGCTTTTCCCCTACACCCCGTTTTTCATGATAGTACATCATCAGGGCCGTCTCGAACTTGTCGGCGTGTCCGGCGAGATTGAACTCCGATACATCAATGGGGAAACTCAGGTGATGGCGGACAATTGAATCGGTGTAGTGGGAGAACTGCTTGCAGAGCCGGTCGATCGTCTCCATATGGTTCCACGCACCGTGGCCGTTAACAATAATGATGATTTTATAGTCATGGTCGATCATCATCCTGATTTTCTCGGATACAACCAGTCCGAAGATGTGTTCCGGGTAATAGTGGCTCGGCCATAAGGCTGTGGGAAAATCCATCCCCCAGACCCAGTCGTCTTTCTTGAAACCCAGACTCTCGTTCATCCAGTCGGGCCTCTCCCGTTCGGTCCCCCAGAAGACGGTAGGCAGGACCACCCCTTTTCCAAGCCTTCTGCACACCTCCAGGGCGGTCTGCGTGGCGTTGATCGGGTCGGTGCCCAGCGGCATATGCGGCCCGTGATATTCCAGCGGCGCTAGAGGGATAAATATAAGCGGGCACCGTTTCCGCTCCGCTAAGGCCTGGTTCGGCCTGAGCAGTTCGAACCGTATTTCGCGTGTATCTTCAGTCATGATTTACCTCGATTTCTAAGTTTTGCGCCGCGTTGAGGAGCAAAAAACAAACTCCATCCCCACGGTTTGCAGCACAAGGCTAAGCTTACTCCCTGCCCCGGTCTGCTGTCAACAAAATAGGTGCATGATTATGTG
>CAZQKT010000202.1:0-3511 GCA_964594055.1 uncultured Spirochaetales bacterium | reverse complement strand
AATAGTACTGAAATCCCTTCACGCAGCCGCTACCATGAAGGATCCTGGTCTACAGATGCATCATTTGTTACATTCTGTTCCGACCCCGGTGTTCCCGGCTGAAAGGTATAAATTTCATCGTTCTTAACGTATGCAATTCCGTTTTCCGACCAGGACGGTGCGGTTTCATCGTCTACGGTGTCAAGGACAGGATCGGGTGAAGAGCCGTCACTGCCGATTGTATATATATCGTTATTTCCACCCGCATCCGTCGAATACACAATTTCCGTCCCGTCCGGTGACCAGGAGGGCTGATCATCGTTTGCTGTATTGTCCGTTACCTGAAATCTTGTACCCGAACCGTTGGAGTTCTTCGTACAGATTTCTAAATCCCCCCCGCTGATTGTCACTGTGTACACAATTGATGTACCGTCGGGAGACCAATCGGGATTATACTCATTATCAAAATCAGTGCTTGTAAGTTGTACATAATCGGTTCCGTCACTGTTTATGATATGCAGCTCCAGGTCATCATCAAAGACAATTTGTGAAGCATCCGGTGACCATGAAGGATGACCGTAAGCTGGATCAAATAATGTGTATAACTCACTCGAAACTCCCGTACCGTCGGCATTCATCGTATGAATGGCCCAATTACCGCTTCGATTGGATACGAACGCGATCTTTGTTCCCTCCGGGGATAATGCCGGGTGTTTATCCGTCGACGTATTGAAGGTAAGTTGTGTCAGGGTTTCGGAATCCATATCCAAGGAATATATCTCAAAATCACCGTCCCGGTCGGAAGAAAATATTATAATTCTTGGCTCTTCCACAACCGGTTCGTCCCGAAACAGATACCAGTCGGAATGGTCTTCTCCACCGCTTTCGCGCCAGTTGGTAAACCGGGGGTAGTGCCACTCGATCCGCTCGGTTTCGGGAGGGTGGAACCACCCTTCGTCGCCGTCGGGGTCATCGACAACCGGGGGAACCAGCAAGGCCCAGGGGAACCCTTCCCCGTCACGGAACGTCTCGTCGGGATTGTTGGAGCCGGTTATCGGCTCTTCGTCTATTAAATGAATATCTTTTTTGGTGGGGCTGTACACATAGATGTAGGGATTATACGGGGGCCGGGAGAGCTCTTCCGGGCTCTGGGGGGTCCCGGTCACGTCTTCGGGGGCGAAGTTCAGGGTAAAACGTGCACTTTTCCCCAACGCTGCAGCCGTATCTTCGAAGAGAATGACCTCGACCGGCGCTTCGCTGACCGTACTCGTTACCGGACCGACAGTGTTCCCGTTTTGATCGACATACGTTACTTCCAGCTCATAATCGGAGGCACCCGGAGCAGGAGGGGCAAAATCGTTGATCCTGAACCCGAACCGGTGTTTGTACCCGGCAAGCTTCACTTTTGCCTTGGCATCGACCGTGATCCGTTTGATGCCGTTGGTATCCGAATCCTCGGTAATAGTATATTCGGCAATGAAATCGTTGTAATCGGCATCGCCGGCCTGGGCCCGGCCTAAGAGGTCTTCGAAAGCGATGGTGAGGACCCCGTCGGCAGGGACCGTGTTCGAGAAGGCGTATTTTTTGTCACCGGGCATTGCGTCATAGACATCCGGTACGCCGTCGCCGTCGGAGTCTTTGAGCCCGCTTATGTCCCGAGTACCTATCCCGTCCCCGACCGCTCCTAAAGCCATGGTCCGATCGATCGAGGCGTACTTGACCATATCGTTTATTTTCACGGTGCGGGTCTTAAACCCCACCGCCTCGAGACGTAAGCTCATCTCCTCAGGCGCGCCGGGCAGCCGGATTTCGGTCTGCAGTCTGCCTTTATTATTGGCCATTCCGCTGAACACCGGTTTTCCGGAACTGTTTTTTATGGATACAAAAACATCGGTAGAATCGGGAGAAAGCTTCTCTCCCTCCGCATCGTATAATTTGACGGTCAGGTCGAGAGCAACCGGAAGAATGGTCTCGAACTTAAACGAACCGCTGAAATCCCGCAGTGTATCATCGATTTTATCCGGCGGGAGCGACTTCTGCCCGCCCGTGCTTTCGTCCGTTCCTTCGGTAAACCCATCATCTGTAACACCCATATCCTCCATGGGATTTTCCAGAAAACAACCGGCCGCAACCAAGACCAAGATTATGATAAAACTGAAAAGTATTATTTTTTTCATCGTTGTAATTCCCCTCACCTGAACTGCAGTACATAAAAAAGTTTCCCCTAAAACTAGAGTATACCACGATTGTATTATTATTTCCACTGCAAAATTAACAATCACCAAATTGGAGGTTTTTGCCCATAAAGCCCGTAAAACAGCTAGTGCGGAGAATCAGCAGCTTCTAAACCGCAGTCTTACATAGTATACTAGGAGGTATGAAAAAGATGGGAATACCGATACGAAAAGAAGAAAGAGCTTTTACCTACGCCGATTACCTGTCCTGGCCTGCGGAGGAACGGTGGGAACTGATCGACGGTGCGGCCTACGACATGAGCCCGGCGCCGAACCGCAAGCACCAGCGAATTGTGGGAGAAATATTTCGGGAAATTGCAAATTTTCTAAACGAGAAACCCTGCGACGTATACTTCGCCCCTTTCGATGTGCGCCTTTCGACGGAAAAAGACGCTGCCGACAATGAAATTATCAACGTGGTGCAGCCCGACATTTCGGTGTACTGCTCGGAAGAGAAGCTCGACGATGCCGGCGCGGTAGCGGCCCCGGACATCGCGGTGGAAGTTTTATCACCGTATACATCGGTAAAAGACCAGCGTGAGAAGCTCGCCCTCTACGAACGGTTCGGTGTAAAGGAATACTGGATAATCGACCCGGCAAACAAGACCCTGTCGGTGTACAGCGTAAGCGGCGGGGCCGGCGGGGGCAGCTACGGCAAGCCGGCGGTTTACGGGCCGGAGGACACGTTTGCAAGCAACGTCCTCGAAGGGTTTACGCTTGACTTATCCGGCGTGTTCGGGTAAGGCAGGGGAGTACTAACCGGCGACCGGTTCAAGTCTGTACACTTTTGCATATTTCCCTGCGAGTTTAACATTATGTTGCTGTAATGCATCACGAATTTCATCGAGTTTTAAGGTGACTTCAAGAGAAATATAGGGAGACCATTCTTCGTTTGAATATAATAATTCAATCTCGACTTCCGCAACATATTTACCTTCATGAATGTATTTTGTTGTTTTCTTTTTCATTTTTCTCTCTCCGTAAAATTTTCGTTCCATCTCGCCGGATCCGGCTTGTACGCCGTTACCAAGACTGCCGGTTCTGATCCACCTTTCGCATAATCCGGATAGTACTCGACACAAGAATTTTACCATCGCTGATAAGTTTCTTAATGTGTTTAAGAAAATCATCCGCTTGCATAGGTAATGATACGAGCTATTTATATACCGGTCAAGCTTTCGCAGGACGTAGGCGGCAGCAGCTACGGCAAGCCGGTAGTTTTTCAACAACTGCTCTCAATCAAATTGTATAAACATCATTCCATAGATTGGAAAGAAACTTCTCTACAGGAAGGACAG
>CAZQKT010000201.1:0-3533 GCA_964594055.1 uncultured Spirochaetales bacterium | reverse complement strand
AGCAATTAGCATGGCTTTATCGCTTAACGAGGATATCGGTTCTCCGGATTCCCGTATGCGGAAAGCGGGGATTGCACTTCTTAAAGAGACGGCGGTCGCGATGACTGAGGTTGGAGTTTCGGATTGCAGCGGTATTATCCAGGGCGGGTGGAATGCAAAAATTGAATCCTACGAGGAGAAGGCCTCGTATTGGAAGAACAGTGTGGTAAGCATGAGAGAGGCCGCAAAAGTCTTCGAAGACCACGGTGTTTTTTTTAATGTAGAAGTTGTTAACCGATTTGAAAATTTTTTGATAAATACCTGTGAAGAAGCTCTGCGCTATGTTGCTGAGGTAGATTCGCCGTATGTGGGACTCCACCTCGATACCTT
This sequence comes from uncultured Spirochaetales bacterium, assembly GCA_964594055.1. Taxonomy (GTDB): domain Bacteria; phylum Spirochaetota; class Spirochaetia; order SPDA01; family CAZJBZ01; genus CAZKZZ01. The sequence continues at coordinate 3,164 of CAZQKT010000201.1, read as the reverse complement.
TCATATGAATATCGAGGAAGACTCCATGGTAGACGCCGTCATGAAAGCAAGAGGAAAATTGCGCAATTTCCACATTGGTGAAAACAATAGAAAATTTCCCGGTCTAGGGACGATGCCGTGGAGAATAATTTTTGATACCTTAAAGGCCATCGATTATAGTCATCCTATTATCATGGAGCCGTTTGTACGGCCCGGCGGTGAAGTCGGGGCTGCGGTAAGCCTCTATCGGGAATTGATGGATATAAGTGATTATGATGAGGACATCCGGAATGCAGTTACATTTGTAAAAAATTTGATGAAATAATTATCATAGATACGGAGCAGAGACTTAAAAAGACGGAATTCTCTCCCTCTTCGGATAACAACAGTAACAGTGGAGAAAATGTATGAAAAGAGAACAGAAGTATAGCGTTATAACCGGTACCCTTGGCGATATACATGACCGGTATATGAGCGGCGGTTATAAGAGAAGCTATGAGTATGAAGAGATACTAGCTGAGGTAGAAAAGCTTGGACTGTTAGCCGGTGTTGAGTTGAGTTATTCAACGAAAGGAGGAGAGGAGTCGGATGAGTCGGTTTTATTACCTTTGCTTGAGAAATACAACCTTTCGCCCTCGTTTGTTAATTCCTCGCTTTTTAGTGAGAAAAAGTGGATGTTCGGATCACTTTCTTCACCGGATGATAAAATCCGTAATCAAGCTGTGGCCGATTGTAAGCAAGCGCTCGATTATGTGCGCACGATAGGTGCTGATGGGTTTAACCTTTGGACCGGCCAGGACGGCTTTGATTATGCTTTTCAAACTGATTATAAAAAGCAATGGGAACTATTTACGGAAAGTGTAAAAGAACTGTGCAGCTACGCACCTGATGTGAACATTACCCTGGAGCCGAAATTGCGAGAGCCCCGTAACCGTTCGCTCATCGACACGGTTTCAACAGCTCTGCTGGCTTGTTTCGAGATAGATTGTGACAACGCAGGATTGACCGTAGATGTCGGTCACACCCTGCAAGCCGGAGGGAATATGGCGCGGGACCTGGATATGGCGCTTAAGTACGACCGGCTTTTTCACGTGCATGTCAACGATAACTATGCTTCATGGGATGATGATATGATTGTCGGATCTGTCCATATGATTGAGTTTATCGAGATGATGTATTTCTTAAAAAAACGAGGCTACAACGGCTGGATTTCGGTAGATATATTCCCTTTTCGCGAAAATCAGTTTGAAGCACTCCGAGAATGTATTCTTTTTCTAGAAAGCTACAGAACACTGGTGGATAGTATTGGCACCGACAAGATCGAAGAGCTTATCAGCAGCGGATCGATAACGGAAACATTAAAGGTACTGCGGGAAGCTATCTTCGGTACATAATAGAGCGGATAAAAAAAGGTTGCAGGGAAAACAGTTTCATATTAGTATGTACTGAGAACAAACAATAAGAGGTACTCTATGAATTCGTTAAGCATCTTTTTTCCGGAAAAACAACAAGCTGATATAACGGTAAAAGAAATCCCGCCGTTGAGAGAAAATCAAATTCTTTGTAAAACCCAGTACTCTTTGATCAGTACCGGAACAGAGCTGCATCTCTATAACGGAGTTTTTGACCAGGGCACAGATACATGGGAAAATATGATAAAGTATCCCCTTTATCCGGGTTATTCTAATGCGGCTGAAGTTGTTGAGACCGGAGCCGCAGTTTCTGATTTTAAGCCCGGTGACCGTATCCTTTCCAGGGCTACCCACCAGCAGTACCATATTCTCGATTCGGATTGTACTACCATGGTTAAAATTCATGATGCCGTTCCTGGAGATCAAGCCACGTTCGGTGTTCTCGGACGTACCACGCAATTGGGCGTTCGTCGTGCTGATGTCAAGCTCGGTGAAAGCGCTGCGGTAATCGGGCTTGGAATTTTGGGACAACTATCGCTTCAGTATTTGCATGTACTTGGAGTTCGTCAGCTGGTCGGAGTGGACCTTTCTCCAAGCCGGCTGGAGCCGGCCACAAAAAGCGGCGCAATGGTAACACTGAACAGCGGGGTTGATGCCATTGCTGAGGATATTGAGTCGATAACAGAGGGACGAATGCTGGATATAGTCATGGATGTTACCGGACGGCCGGAGGTGTTAGGACACTGTGTTCCTCTTGTCCGCAAACTGGGGCGGGTGGTTCTGTTAGGCGATACTCCTACTCCGAGTCAACAGACTGTCGGCCCCTGTGTGGTCTCTCACTCGGTATCAATCCTGGGAATTCACGGTTCAATGTTCCCGCCGGTTTCAAGCCCGTATAACCCCTGGACTTTCATAGAGATGGTTAAACTCTTTTTTGATTACCTAATCGACGGGCGAATGAGGGTCGATCATCTAATATCTCATCGGGTCGCACCGGAAGAAGCCCCCGGGATTTACGCCGATTTGTATAATGATAGAACCGATTATATGGGAGTTATTATTGATTGGGGACGGTAATGATGCGTTTTTGTGTGATTGGTAGTCTTAACATGGACTTAGTGACAACTGTTCCGAGATTTCCAAAACCGGGGGAAACAATGTACGGGGAAGCTTTCGGTACCTATCCGGGCGGGAAAGGTGCGAACCAAGCGGTAGCCTTGGCCCAATTGGGTGCGGATGTCCGGATGGTTGGAAAGCTCGGTGACGATCTTTTCGGAAATACATACCGTGAAATTCTTTCGCAGCGGCGGGTAAACCAGGATGGGGTGGACGCTGAAGAAGGGACCTCTACCGGAGTTGCGGTAATAGAAGTCGATGCGCGCGGAGAGAACCATATTGTTATTGTCCCCGGTGCAAACGGTCGGGTAACGCCTGATTACATCGATTCAAAGGCGGAACTGATCGAAGCATGCGAAATACTTTTATTACAATTAGAAATACCGGTTTCTACAATTTTGCATATTGCGGCATCTTTTAAAAACCAGAAAAAAACGATCATTCTAGACCCGGCCCCCGCGCAGAAATTGCCGAAAGAACTTTTTCCGTTAATTGACTTTATAACCCCGAACGAACATGAGGCCGAAGCGCTAACCGGAATACGTATGCTCAATAGTGATGATGCGGAATCAGCCGCGAAAGTGCTGTTCTCCTTGGGTGTTCCCAATGTAATTATTAAACAGGGAAAACGCGGTGCTTTTTTGTATAATTCGGAGA
>CAZQKT010000200.1:0-3553 GCA_964594055.1 uncultured Spirochaetales bacterium | reverse complement strand
AGCGGAAGACCGGCCGGGCCGGCAGGGCGAGTGGGAATGAGCCCGAGAGAGCCGGACCGGAAAAGCCGGGCTGGAGCGAGGGGGCGACCGCCCCCTACATGAAGCAACAAAACAGTGAAGAGCACAACGGCGACACCTTCTTTATCTTTCACACCTTGGTTTAAATATATGTACGATATTGACTCAGCAAAATGAACGTTTTATCCTCTCCTTATGAAGCAGCAGTACGAAATCCCCAGTATTAATAAATGTGGGGAGGTGATCATGTCACTATTACAGAAACAAATCAAACTGAAGGGTATACGAGGGGAAAAAACCGTTACAGCCCTCTTTGACAGCGGAGCAAGCTATTCCTGCATTAAGCGTGCTGTTGCAGAGAGAACCGGGCTTCTCGAACCACTCGAGGAACCGATGGAGTTTGCTACAGCAGAGGAGGGAGGTGTCATTCGGGCCGAATATGTAGTCCATCTTTCATTCTACTTTTTGGATTCCGACAGACGGTTTACCGATGAGTTCATTGTTCCGGAAACGTTATCGGAGGAGCTCATCATTGGGGCCGCGACTATGCAGAAGTGGAAAATTCGGTTGGATTTTGATGACGAAGAGATCTTGTATGAAAGGACGATGCATAAATTGAGACTCTAATGAAATCCCGGGTCAATACACCTTTTTCTTTACAAAACTGAAGATGATATCAAAAACGATTACTGCAAGACATACCGATACGGTAATACTAATACCGGTCTCCATATCTCCAGCGGCATGTATCCGTTTCATGAGGATTCCGAAATAGGCCCAAACAATTACCAGAGCGTAGTAGATGTCCTGTCTGGAAAAGAGAACTGTCAGGGTGATGAGGGCGGCCACAATGAGAACGATAATCGTCCAGATATGGTCCGGTATGCCAAAGCCGTTCCAGCCGATATCTGCCAACAGCGCCGTTACGTTTGCAACCGTCGCAACGGTAATCCAGCCAAGGTATATACTGAAGGGGACAAGAGCGAAGAATTTTTCCGATTTTCCCATTTCCCGTTTACGGATATCTACATTAAGATAGATGCGAATAAGGGAGATGAGCAGGATTATCATAAGAAGCAGGGAGACAAGAATCAACTGGTAATGCCAGGCGAAGATCCACCCTATATTTGCACAGGAGGCGATGAAAAAGTAGGGCCCCACGGCATCGATAATCCTTCCCGCCTTTTCATCCCGCTTAAAAGCTATCAACAGTTGATAGACCGTAAAAAGTGCGAGCAGGATATAGATAATCCCCCAAATAGAAAAGGTAAATCCGGCAGGTACGAAGAGGTTCGGTAGATTATCGGACAGTTCGCCGGTGGTTTTGCCGTTTATAGGAAGGGCATTCGCCAATCCATTGACAGCAATAGTTCCTATAAACCCGAGAACGTTTAAGACCGCATACATTTTTCTTTTCATAGAGCCTAGTATCATCCCCCCTGATCTCCTGATTGTATTACCTTATCATCATTTCGACAAAGGGACAACGTTTTCCTTTTTTTAAACTCACAATTTAAAAGTATCCCCTTGCGTATTTCCATGTTTTTTGATATTTTGGAGAAAGGATGGATGCACTCATTATCGGCGGCGGAAAAGCTGCAAAAACAATCATTGATTATTTTTCAAAATCCAGCGATCTGAATATCGAAGCGGTGGTAGACCCCAACAATGACGCCACCGGTATGGTATATGCCAGGGAGAACGAGATCAAAACCGGGAACAACATGGAGGAGTACATCGAAAACTCTTCGGTAGATATTGTTGTGGAGCTTACGGGAAACAGTAAGGTACGAGAAAAGGTGCTGTCCATGAAGCAGCCCCATCAGGAAATTATGACTGCCGGAGCTGCAAGGATTCTCTGCGACACTTTGGAAAGCAGGCGGAAAACCGATGCCGAAAACGCTTTTAAACTATCAAATGAGTTTTCAAATCTTACTCAACAGATGAACGGTATCATTAAAAACATCAACAGTTCGATTAAAAAGGTTTCAAAGATAAACAATTCTTTTCATATGACAAGCCTCAATGCGACGGTAGAAGCGGCCCGTATCGGGGAAAAAGGAAAATCGTTTGCCGTGATAACGGACGAGATGAAGAAGCTTTCCGATAATGTTGATGAAGTCTTAGGCGGTATTCAGGATGCGTCCGAACAGATGCAAACGGTGCTGAAGGATATCACCACTGCTGAAAACCGTTTAAAAGAAGTTTTTTCAGAGGGTGAGGAGTGTGGTGAATAGGAGATTCCTTGAATGTTGCCAGTTGGATCAGACACAATTAATGTAAGCAATACAGGTAATTTTTTTCTTCCGTCTGTGGGGTATCACTGGTATAATTAATGAGAAGGAGGAGGTCATGAGATCTGCTTTCTTATTGGGTGTACTGGGAGTTTTCCTGCTGTTGAGTTCTTGCGGTACGGCACCGGATACAACAGGTGATGACGGATGGCCGATTCTCGCTTCCGCTGTAAGCAATAACAGGATAGATGTGGCAAAGTGGCTGCTCGAACGGGGGGCTGATGTGAACGGCCGTAGTCCTCTCCAGATTGCAATAATGGAAGACCGCCCGGAGGTGGTCTCGCTGTTGCTCGACCCCGGTGCGGACCCGAACTTCTCTTTCGAAGAAAACTCGACCCCGTTTACCGTAGCGTGTGCAACAAAGCCCGGGATCGCTTTACAGATGATCAAAAAAGGGTATCTGCCCGAGAGTGAAGATACAGCCCGTGCCGAACGCTCTATCGATGTACCACGCAGAAAGGGCGGTATCGGGGATCAACGGGGCAACTTTACCTACGTCCTCGAGTCGTGGTCGCCGTGGCTCGAGCACGATGAGGTGGACCTTGCCGACTACCCGGTGGGCATCTACGTCCCCGAGCATTATGACGGTACCAGGACCTTCGGTCTGGTCGCCTCCATGACCAATGCCAAATCGTCGAGCAGGTATCCCCGTCACTTCGAGAAAACGCTTGATGATCACGATATTATCGGGATCGGGTTCGACCCGTACAACGGCCTCACCCGGATCGGCGGGTATGCCAATAAAGCCTTCTGTCTCGCGGCAGTGTACAACATGCTCGGCTACTACAATATCGACCAGTCCCGGATCTATATCGGGGGGTATTCTCTGGGAGGACAAATGACCGAAGTTGTCCTCCGGACCCATCCCTGGATATTCGACGGCGCGTTTTTCATCAACATAAGTTACTCCGGCGGCCCGACCGAAGACCCGGCCTGGTACTACTGCAAACACCACCTTCCCGTTGTCACCGTGGAGGGGGATTACGACTACAACCGCACGTGGTCCTACAAAGCCTATGCTCAACTCCTCTGCTCCGGGTACCAAAACATCTACTTCTTCCACGAACCGATGAAAGGACACAAGCTGATTTCCGCGGAGAGTTTCGAGACGATCGTGCAGCTACTCGAAGAGGGTGGACTAATAGAATAGAGTCTAGGTATAATCGCAAATCTTCACTCATACAAAAGTATGAGCCTCTTAAAAACACAATTTCGTAATAAAGTCGTATTGTTTCTCTTGA
>CAZQKT010000199.1:0-3644 GCA_964594055.1 uncultured Spirochaetales bacterium | reverse complement strand
TATGGCCCGGGACGCGGCAGAACATCCGGGGTTATCGGAGAAGGAGCTGAAGCGCCGGTTCAGCCGCCGGATGGTCTATCGAAAAGACGCAGCGGCGAAGCAAGCCACGGCGAAGCAAGCCACGGCACGGCAAGCCCGGAGCAGGGGAACTGCAGACCAAATCGATGCTTGAGGAAACCCTCAAAAAAACGGTCCGTGTATTAACCGATGCGGATGTCAAGATCGCTCTGGCAGGCGGGTTCGCCTACAGTCTTTACTGTGAGCCGCGTGCCACTGTTGATATTGACCTAGTTCTCCTTACAGGGAGTTCCCTCGAGGAAATTGAGGCCCGGCTCCGTGAAACCTTTATATCGGTCTACAGGAATCTCGAAACGATCGAGTTTCCGCTTCTATCGATCGACCGTTTCCTGATCATAGAAGAGGATGAAGAAACCGTCCTCGACATACTGAACATTAAAAACGAGGAGTATGCCAAAGCAGTGGCCGGTCGTATCCGCAGCATCGAGTTAGAAGAGATCGAGGTCCCGGTCGTTTCGCCTGAAGACCTCTATCTGCTAAAACAGGGTTCCGGCCGCGAACAGGACCGGCTGGACGGTGCCCGGATCGAAGAGCAGTTTGGGGACCGACTCGACCACGATTACATTAACCGGTGGCGGGAGAGATTGTAATCGGGCCATGTATAAAAACAACAACCGGCTTCAAGCAGCACAGCAATTCGTGGATGAATGCATCTGGGGTGATTACAGTCTAAGCCCAAAAGATATCATCGAAAACCTGGACAGCAAAAAATACGGGTTCGAAAGTTTTCTTTTTTCGAAGATTGTAGAAAATGCGAAGCATCCATCGAGTTTGTTGAAAGCGCTGTTACCGAAAGCTCGAATACTCGAGCTCCTTGATACATATCAAGGTCAAGGTGCGGGAAGAAGCCAAAAACGGATAAGACTTATTAAGGCGAATCTTACCGGTAATTTCGATTTAGTTCCGGAGTGCGCATGGCGAAGGTAGATTATCAGGCCCTCTATAAGCTACAAGATAAGGCACTCGAGGCAATGTTTCGTAATGAAGTCTCTTTTTATCTGACCGGCGGGACCTGTCTCCATCGATTCCATTTTCAGAAACGGTATTCGGATGACCTTGATTTTTTCTCGAACGAGAATGAACTTTTCCGGGAAGACGCGCGAATCTTTCTGGATACGATAGCATCCGAGAAAATGCTGTTCGAGAGAACGGTCGACTCCAGAGATTTTCTCAGGGTTGTAATCGACAATGAATTAAAAATCGATCTGGTGAATGACCGGGTCAATCGTTATGGCCGCCCCAAGAAAACGAATCTCGGGTTTAAAATTGATACTATCGAAAACATTTTTTCGAACAAAATTTGCGCGATACTGAGCAGGGACGAACCGAAGGATGTTTTCGATTTTTTTACGATTTATCAATCCGGCCGGGTAAAAGCAAAGGAGATGCTCGAGGCAGCACTGAAAAAGTGTTCTTTCGACATAGAGGGGCTGGAATACCGCCTCCGGTCCTTTCCGGTAGAACTGCTCGACACCCTATCGGTTGTCGACGAATCATATGTAACAGGGATGAAAACGAACTATTCTTCCTTAATTCATTCGTTTCTAAATGAAATTGGATAATACGAAGGGCAAAATATTATAATGGAAAGATCAATGAGTGAAAAACAAAAACAACAGTCAAAACAGCGGGCGAAGCCCCGTGAAAAAAAACGGGAAAAACAACCCGTGACCCACAGTATCGAAAATTACATTAACCGGGAACTCCTTCGGTTTTCCACTGCGGGGAGCGTAGACGACGGGAAGAGTACCCTCATCGGTCGGATGCTCTTCGACAGTAAGGGGATTTTCAAGGACCAGATGGAAGCGCTTAGGAAAACCAGCGAGCTCCGTGGAGAGAAAGATATAAACCTCGCTCTCCTCACCGACGGGCTACGGGCCGAACGGGAACAGGGGATCACCATCGATGTCGCCTACCGCTACTTCTCCACCCCCAAGCGGAAGTTTATCATAGCCGACACTCCCGGCCACGAGCAGTACACCCGCAACATGGTAACCGGTGCCTCCACCGCCGACCTTGCCGTATTCTTAGTTGACGCCCGTAACGGGGTGGTCACCCAGTCCAAGCGACACGCCTTTCTCGCCTCCCTTTTAGGGATTCCCCATATCCTGGTGGCCATCAACAAGATGGACGCGGTGGATTACTCGCAGGAGGTGTACGACAACATCGTCTCCGATTATCTCGGGTTCTCGGAAAAACTCGACATACACGACATCGAGTTCATCCCCATATCGGCCCTCAAAGGTGACAACGTCGTCCATAAATCCCGGAACATGAAGTGGTACAAAGGCCCTACGGTGATGTATTACCTCGAGAACGTGACCGTCTCCGCCGACCGGAACCTGATCGACTTCCGGTTCCCGGTCCAGTACGTGGTCCGGCCCCATCAGGATTTCCGCGGCTTTGCGGGGAGAGTAGCATCCGGGACGGTCCAGGTGGGAGAAGAGATCGTCGCCCTCCCGTCCGGACAAAAATCCGCCGTCAAAGAGATATACGAGTACGATAATGAAGTGGATGAGGCATTTGCTTCCCAGTCCGTAGTCATGACGCTAAAAGACGAGATCGACATCAGCCGGGGGGACATGATCGTCCGCGCCCACAACATCCCTACGGTCAAAAACGATTTTGAGGCGATTATCTGCTGGATGGACGAGAAAAAGGATTTGAATCGCACCACCCATTATCTTCTCCAGCACTCGACGAAAGTGGTCAAGGCGTATGTAAACGATCTTTTTTACAAAATTAACGTAAACACCCTCCACCGGGAGGACGGCTCAACCCTGACCCTGAACGAAATCGGCAGAGTGATGATCAAGACCGGCCGGAACATCTTCTACGACGGATATAACAGCAACCGGCAGACGGGCAGTTTCATCCTCATCGACCCTGCTACTTACCAGACCGTCGCCGCGGGGATGATCCGGACCGACTCCCGCACCGGCTTAGAGATGAAAGAGCTCGGTACCGATGCCGGCCGCCGACAGCGCGCTACCAACATCGTCTGGGAGCGGGGGGACATCAACCGGGAGGACCGGGAGCAGCGGAACAAACACCAGGCGGCCGTCCTCTGGTTTACAGGCCTCTCCGGCTCCGGTAAATCGACAATCGCCAAGGCCCTCGAGAAAAAGCTCTTCGACCGGGGAGTGCAGGTAATGCGGCTCGACGGGGACAACGTCCGCCACGGCCTCTGCGGAGACTTAGGCTTCTCGGATGAGGAGCGGCAGGAGAATATCCGGCGGATCGCCCATGTGGCCGGCCTCTTCTTCGAGGGGGGGAACATCGTCCTCTGCTCGTTTATCTCCCCGAACCGGGAGATGCGGGAGTACGCCCGCAAAGTGGTACCCGAAGGCCGGTTTATCGAGATATTCGTCGACTGCCCCTTAGAAGAGTGCAAGAAGCGCGACCCGAAAGGGCTCTACAAAAAGGCGATCGCCGGGGAGATACAAGAGTTTACCGGCATAACCGCTCCCTACGAGATACCGGAGAACGCGGAAGTAGTGCTCGATACCGGCACGATGGACCTCGACGAATGTGTAGATCGGTTGGAAGGGTTTTTAGGGCCGTTT
>CAZQKT010000198.1:0-3656 GCA_964594055.1 uncultured Spirochaetales bacterium | reverse complement strand
ACGGTAACTCCGTCATTGTACACCAGAAAGCCCACAGCTTCTCCATAACCGAGACCGTTGTATGCTCCCACAGCAAGGGCGAGATTAATGTAGAAACCGGTTTCCTCCCACAAGCCGAATTGACCGCGGGCGACATTCTCCTGTACGTTTTCGGAACTTTCACCGAGATAGGCGAACTCCCAATCATGGATAATTCCTGCACCGTTGGTAGCGAGGTGTGTTATCCATCCTTTTTTTATCAGTTTGATAAGTACCGGAGCAAGACCGTTTTTTATGCAGTGGGCCCCGAAGGTCATGATTATACTTCTCTTATTCCGTTTTGATTTCCGGATCTCGTCCGCCATGACTTTTATGCGTTCTGCATTGTGTTCAGATATAGTTTTCGGCCGCGAGTCGGTATCGACATGGTCCCGCTCGATAAAAACACGGTTTTTTCTCTCTCTAAGCGGTTTGAGTCTTAACCTGTTTCGGTCGAATTGAGGAAACGGCATCATGTTTCTCCGAATAATACCGTGATGATGTCATTCAACTGGGAGAAATCAGGTATTATTATATTCGCACCCGCTTCTATCAGCCTGGTGCGTTTCCGCTCCTGTAACCCGAAACGGCGGACCTCGTTACTCGCCACTCCCACACCGAATCCCCCCGCTTTTATGGTTTCCTGAATTTCAACGGGGCCGTCGCCGAACGTAATAATATTCGCGTTTCCGCCTGTTTTGATGTCCTCGAAAATTGTCCGGATAACTTTTTTCTTCGGATTATAATTGATGTCCGCGGTTGCACCATACATACGATCTTCAAAAAAATCGGCATACCCTAAAACTTCCGCCTCTCGTTTGAGATCTGCTTCGTCCGTCCCGCTAGCCAAATAGAGGACAAGACCTCTTTCAGACAGGTTACGGAGGAATTCCACGCTGTTTTTAATGACATAATCGTGTATAGAGTGTTCTCCTCTCAGAAAGCGGTCGATCCGATCATCGACGTTTTTCATGAGGGCTTCGTTGTAAACCGCTTTGTACCCGTGTTCATCACGTACTTCCTCTTCCGGTACATAGCCGAACTTTCGTACCATGTCTATGAGGCCTTTCATTTGTACGAGGGTCTGGACACCTGTGGTAAGGTCTATATAGTTTCTTACCGTCTCCCGTATGTTCCTGTATTCATCTTCGCTTACTTCCTCCGCCGGACCGCCGAGTATTGCAGAAACCATCATCGGTTCCATCACCTCTTCCCATCCCTGCCGCACTGTGGAAATCGTACCGTCGTGATCAAAAATGACATGAGTAAAAGCGGGATTTTCAGGGAGAGAGGTTACAACCTCAATGTCCGTGTTGCGGTAATAACTCGCCATATGAATCATCGAAGCTAATTCCGGATTATATCTGTGGTATCCGGTAGTATTGAGATTTACAATTTCGGAAGGTGTAGCAGATCCGGTTTCATTGCGTTTCGTAACAGTTGCTCCTGCCGTTAGGTTCCCTACTTCGGCAGCTGTTCTGTATCCCTCACCGGCGGCGAGAGCTGCAGCGATACCGGCGAGCATGCTGTCGCCGGCCCCGACCGTATCGGTTTCTGTCAGTACCATAATACCCGGGACCTCTGCGATGCCCTCTTTATCACAGACAATGCAGCCCCGGTCCCCCCGGGTAAGGAATACCGGTTTTTGCCACCGTTTAAAGAGTGTTTTTCCGTACTGCTTGGCCCGGGAGAGATCGACCGGAGTATCGTCTCCGGTTTCCGTTCCTTCGCACAAGTATGCCGCTTCCCGGTCGTTGATTTTACGGATTGTTCCCGAAAAATCATCGCTGAACGATCTGCTGTCCGTAATAACGATCAGCTTTGGATATCGGTCCAATAGAGTTACCAGGTTCTTCCTGAACTGCTGTGTATGGACCCCCTTGAGGACCTGCTGATTGATGATGAGAATGTCGAGGCCGGGTATCGAGTTTTCTAAATCTTCGAGGAGCTGCTGTGCTGTCGGACCGGCTAGTTCATTTACATTGCCAAAATCGATTCGGGGCAACTCTTTTTTATCTTTTATTATCTTCGTGTATACATGCGTATGCCAATGCTGTTCCTGGACCTGCAGATGACTGCTGCTTATGCTTGATTTTTCAAGCAGGTCGGTCATGACCGGGCTAAACGGGTCGTCCCCGAGGACCCCGAAACAGAGGATTTCTCCTCCGCCGAGGTCGGCAATATTTTTTGCAACATTGCCCGCCCCTCCGAGAGAATACTTCGTTCTCGCGACAGGAAGGGTCGACAACCCGGTTTCAACAGATAGTTCCGAGACACTCGGATCGATGAAAAAATAGGCGTCTAAGCAGAAATCTCCGAGGATCCCAAAACGCAATTGGGGTAGTTTTTTTAATAAAGAGGTGAGCTTATCGGTTTTAAGCATCCGCAGTATTGCCTACCATGTTTTCGTTAAGTGCTTTATGAACTCAGGCTCCGCCACGAGCATTTCCGTGGGGGGAAGTCCTGCAAGCATCGTTTCCAGGTCATTCACGACCATAGTGCCGATAAGTCTCAAATCCTGCAATACTGATCCTGCGCGATGAGCGGAGAGGACCGCTTTTTCTGCTTGTCTTATGGGATGATCTTTCGGAAGCGGTTCTTCAGGGAACACGTCGATTGCAGCCTTAATTCTGTTTGTTTTTACCTCTTTCGTCAGTGCGTCGAAATCCACGAGATGCGCCCGGCTTATGATAACCAGAACGGCCCCGTCGGGGAGAAGAGAGAGGTTTTCCCCACTGAGCATATGCTTGTTTTCCTCTGTGGGGATGGCGAGGACAAAAACAATGCGGGATGTAGAAAGAAGTGTGTCCAGATCAACCGGGGTAACACCGTGACGCAGCAGATACGACTCGGGCAGCCACGGATCATATACCTGAATTGAACAGTGAAACGGTGCGAGCAGTTCCTTGAGACTCCTTGCTAATGCACCAAACCCGATAAAACCGATCTGCTGGTTGTACAGTGTAAAGGTGGTTTGATTACCGAACCGTAAATAGATCTCTTCTCCTTTCCGGAAAAGCCTGTCGCCTTCTGCGATTTCTCTCGAAGCGCTTAATGCCATGCCCAGCGCCATTTCTGCAACCATCGGCCCGAAAACAGGCGAGATGGTCAGTACCCGTATCCCGTGAGAGAAACAATACGGATAATCGAGTTCTTCCGGTCCGGGGTGCCGCCCGCCGACATCCATTACGGCATGAAGGTTTTTGAATTTGTCAACATTACCGTAACGCCAACCGCCGCTTATTATGGCGTACAGTTCGTTTTGGACTTTTTCCACTTCAGCGGCCGGAACCGGATCGTTTTCGGCCCACTCCACATCAGCTAAATCGTGGAGCCGTTTCCAATCTTCTTCTGAGAATATATCCTGCGTTCGCCTAAAATGGGTATCGAGTAAGATTTTTTTCTTTTCCGACATTAAGGTCCTTCCTTGCAGACCATTTATCAGTATAAATAGTCATATTTAGTCATATTTTACCACAAATAAGCTTAAAAAGTCAACTCATTTTAAACTCACAGCTGAAGCCTTCATGAGAAAAGCGAACCGGGACCCCTGCTTACCATGTAACCAGTGTCCGAATGAGGAGAAATCCCCCGACCAATAAGATGAGTATATATACCAATGAGTAAAATCTCTCAGG
>CAZQKT010000197.1:0-3704 GCA_964594055.1 uncultured Spirochaetales bacterium | reverse complement strand
GCGGTAGCGTATGAAAGCCCCATCCCCTTGAGGACTCTGGGATCAAAACCCGCCGGTTCGAGTCCTTTGACATGAACTGCGATATCTCCGAGGCCGAGCTGCTCCGAAGCCCATTTTATGCCTCTGCTCAACAGTATGCCGAGACCTTCACGCCGCGCTATAAGGCGGAACAGTTCAGCCATTCGCTCCGGCTGATTGTAGTCGATTGGGAAATCGGTCTTTCCTCGCTTGTATGCTTCGACGGCGAAAGCGGCCAGGTTCCCCGCACTCATGGTGTCCATTCCGAGCCGGTCGCAGAGGTCGTTCAGGTAGGCCACATCTTCCAGATTGTCGAGGCAGTTCAATCCCCCGATAGCGTAAATAGTCTCGTATTCCGGTCCTTCCACCACTAACCCTTTGTGCTTCCCTTTCTTTACAGTGGTCTGCTTGGTACACTGAAGAAAACAGTTGGGGCAGCCGTGCCGTTTTACTTCGAAATGTGTGTGCATGTAGTCCGCCGAGAGGTTTTCCCACTTATCGTGATGTCCGGATTGCCAGTACCGGGTGGGAAAACAATTCTGCCCATTGGTCACTTTTACCTGGCTAGGAGTTCCGAACTTCCGGTACACCTGGGTGGTGGGTGATTCCTTTCCTTTTTTAGCAACGGACTTTACCACTTCTCTGAGCAGACCGGGGTCAGCAACTTCAGCTTTTTGGGTGCCGTGGAAGGTAATGCCTTTGAGGTTCTTAGAACCCATAACAGCACCCATGCCTCCCCGGCCCAAGCTCCGCCAATAGCCCGACTTGATGCAGGCCACAACGGAGAGGTTCTCTCCTGCAGGCCCTATTACCATCCCTCCCGCATGTTCCCCCGATCGATGGAGGATGTACTCTTCACTTTCATAGGTCTCTTTTCCCGTGATTGGAGCTGCATCGTGAAACTGGACACCATCATCATCGATAGTTAAGAATTGAAGAGACGGTGCCTTTCCGGTTATAATAATTGCATCGACCCCGCATGCTTTTATTTTCGGTGCTAAGGACCCGCCGCAATACGATTCTCCGTACCCCCCTGTAGCCGGACTTTTGGAAAAAACTGCAAAACGAGACCGGCTCCATACCGTGGTTCCGGTAATCGGACCGACGGTAATGATGAATCTATTCTCAGGCGAGAAAGGATCTACCCCTACCGGGTTTTCCGTTAAAAGGTAATATGCCCCAAGACCTTTTCCCCCGAGAGTTTTTTTTAGCACATCGTCGGATATCTTTTCATAAGAAGAACGCTGTTTGGAAAGATCTATTCTTAAAAGTCTATTATAAAAACTGTTCATTATTAATACCGCAATAATGCTGTTAAATTGTATTTAAATATTAACTAATTTTAAATAATTTTCAAGATATATATTTAATTTGTATACAAAAAATAAATTTCTTTACCAATTATTGCTCATAGAGATAATACCTGTGGACGAATAGTGAAAAATAGTTTACAGTTTTTACATGGTACAAGATGGAAAACTGGGGGAAATTTATTCAACTCTGTTTGATCGGATAATCAATGGCAAGATACCTCCGAATACGCGGCTTAGAGAAGATGAATTGGCTGAAGAGTTCCATGTAAGCAGGACCCCGATCCGGGAGGTTCTCCGGTTGCTCGAGCAGGACGATTTAATCGAAATTACTCCAAAGCGGGGAGCTAAGGTATACCCGTTTACGGTAGATGATGTAGAAGATATTTTTGAAATACGCAGGGTGTTGGAAGTACTCGCGTTAGAATACGCCGTTCCTTCCTTAAGTATTCATAAAATTCTTGAACTTAAGGATTTAGTGGAAAAGACCAAAGATACTGAAGATAATGTGAAACTGGCGGAAGTAGATTCTGCCGTGCACCGCTATTTCATCGAATCGTCGAAACGCAGACGCCTTATAAACATGCTTAGTGAACTTTCCCGGCTTCTTAGTTCATTTCGGGAATTAGGATTCCTCGAGAAAGACGTACGCCAAAAGACATATGAAGAACATATCGAACTTATAAATGCGCTTTATACTCGAGATTTCGATCGCGCCAAGGGTGCTTTAGAGATGCATATCCGCAATAGTAAGATAAGGGTCCTGCATAACATCTACCATCGTGTAAAATGATTTATTTTTCTGCTTATTAGTATACTAAATAAATTTATAATTGACAAAAAGACAATAACTATTATAAAATTGTATACGATAAACTGTATTATTTATTTTTTTTAAGATTTCTTATCGGAGAGACAATACATGAGGCTAAAAGATAAAGTTGCGGTTATCACCGGTACCGGATCGGGGATTGGGAAGACGATTGCAGAATTGTTTGCCGCAGAAGGTGCAGCCGTTGTCTGTGCCTCGAGGCGTGCTGAAAACGGGGAACCCGCTGTTGCCGAAATTCTCAATCAGGGAAATGCGGCCAAGTTCGTACTCTGTGATGTAAGAAGGGAAAAGGATGTTGAACGATTGTTTACCATTGTAGAAAATGAGTTCGGCCGGGTAGATGTCTTGGTCAATAATGCTGGGGTCAATTTCGCAAAACCGTTTGAAGAAACAGAGTCTCATGAGTGGGATCACGTTATAAATACGGACCTACGGGGAGCTTTTCTCTGTACAAGGCTGGCTGTAAAGAGCATGCTCAAGAGTGGCTGCGGAAGCATTATTAATATCACGTCGGTACACACCGTGGCCTCCCTTCCGGGAGCTGCCCCCTATGATGCTGCGAAATGGGGAAGGGTCGTTTTCACAAAAGCCCTCGCCGTAGAGTCCGCTCCCCGCCGTATTAGAGTCAATGCACTCTCTCCCGGCTTGATCAATACTCAGATCTGGACCGACATCCAAAACGCCGCACCTGATCCGGAACAGTGCAACGCTTATTGGGAGGCAAATATTCCGGCAGGAAGGGTAGGTACTTCCCAAGAGATCGCCCAGGCCGCCCTCTTTCTTGCAAGTGATGAATCGAGCTACATTACAGGTGCAAATCTTCTCGCCGACGGAGGCATGACCAGCCAGCTGGTCAGTCGTGCTTCCTACGAATCAAAACCGCTGGAAGGCGCCTGAGATGTCACTGCCGGTTTCGATGCGTGCGTTGAGAAAACTGAAATCAGGTCTGGACGGGATACGATTGACTACCGTTCCTGTTTCGGAACCCGGCGGCGGAATGGTACTGATACGGGTTCTGTATGCAGCAGTCTGTGCTACGGATGTTCACCTCAAGTATGACCGGTTTGCAAATTCACCTCCCTTCACCCTCGGCCATGAATTTTCAGGGGTGGTCGAAAAAATAGGATCGGATGTACGTTCGGTCGGAGTTGGAGAGAGAGTTGTAAGCGAGAATAACCCCGGTGCCTGCGAAATCTGTCCTGTTTGCAGGAAGGGATTTCCCAATCTGTGTCCTGATAAAAGGGCCATGGGGATCCATTCGGACGGAGCGTTTGCGGATTTTGTCCTCTTGCCGGAAAAGCTTCTTCATAAAATTCCGGACAGTGTCGATTCGGCCGATGCCGCTTTGATGGAACCGGTAGCGGTTTCCATACACACCTTGTCCGGAGCATCTGAAGTCGAAGAAGGTGATGTAGTGGTAGTGCTTGGTCCCGGTGCAATAGGACTGTTATGTGCTCAGGTTGCCCGGGAAAAGGGGGCAAGGACGGTCATAGTGGCGGGTACCGGGGGGGGTACGGAAAAAAAACGCCCCCTTTCTCCCGGAA
>CAZQKT010000196.1:0-3860 GCA_964594055.1 uncultured Spirochaetales bacterium | reverse complement strand
TGCTCTTGATCCTGTTCCTCGACGCACTGGTAAACATCGCATTGGGCGGATTGTCATCGGCATCATGTTTTTTCTCCCTGCAACAGCCCTCGGCAGGATGAATTGCTGTAGATGAGGTAAAAAATAAAAGCATTGCATTAATGTATCAATAATGATAAATTCTTACAATGAAATTCTCTGAATTGGTGGAGCTGGCCGGTGAATTACAGTGCTTTAGTACTCGGTTTATCGCTGCGGGCAGAAATCTAGATATTGTAAGACTTCAGTTAAGCCGGTGGATAAACGAGGGGAAGGTAATAAAGATCCATAAAGGGTTGTATACCCTTGCACCACCCTACCGGAAAGTAGAGGTGAGCTCTTACTATCTTGCAAACAAATTAAAGGGTGCATCATATGTTAGTCTTCATTCGGCCCTATCTTATTTTGATATTATTCCCGAGTATGTTCCGATCATTATTAGTGTATGTACGGGGCGACCTCGAAATATAACAACCCCTTTCGGTGTGTTCGAATTTCGTCATATAAGCAAGAAATATTTTTGGGGATATCAAACGAACGAACTTTCTTCAGGCGAAGAGTTTCTTATTGCCCGGCCGGAGAAAGCACTTCTCGATCTTGTCTATTTTGTTCCGGAAGCACAGAAACCGGAGTATATCTTGGAGCTTAGATTACAGAATCTAGAACAGGTAGATGGTAAAATGCTCAAAGAGTATGCAGAGAGATTTTCAAAACCAAAGATTACCGCAGCAGCAAAACGAATTAGAGAGATGGTATGAAAGAATATATTCGAGGACTAGTAAAAAGCCTGAGAGACCAGTCAAAGTCCCGACTGATTGTCCGTGAGTATTTACAGGCACGCATACTCGATGCTCTTCAGGAAAACGGAGCTTTTGTCTCATGGGCTTTTATCGGAGGTACTGCGCTTCGCTTTTTGTATAACATGCCCCGCTTTTCCGAAGACCTTGATTTCTCACTTGTTTCAGGGGATGAAAATGATAATTTCCTATTCCATATAGACACAATAAAAAAAACATTCGAGGCTGAGAATTATAGCATTGATAGCAAAATTGATGATAATCCGCCCGTTAAATATGCGTTTATCAAATTCGATGGCCTTCTCTATGAAATCGGTCTTTCCGCTCATGAACGAGAAAAATTATCTATAAAAGTTGATATTGATACCAATCCGCCCGAGGGAGCCGGGTTCGAAACGAGTATTATCAGAAAATACACTTTTTTGCATTTACTCCATTATGATAAGAGCTCGCTTTTTGCGGGTAAGCTTCATGCGTTTTTATCTCGTCGATATCATAAAGGGAGAGATTTATACGACCTCATGTGGTATCTCACAGATCCTTCCGTATCTGAGCCAAATATAACGTTATTAAACAATGCTCTCATCCAGACCGGATGGAAGGGTGGTGTCATAAATTCGAAAAACTGGAGATCACAGGTTGCCGAGAAACTGGACGAATTAAACTGGAAAAGAGCGTTAGATGACCTCCGTCCATTTATAGAAAATCAACAGGAACTTGTGATCTTGACCCCGGAAAACTTTAAAAAACAGTTGTATGGATAAGTACGAATGATAATCACTGTTTTTCATATATTCCAAGAGTGGTTGGATTTGTCCGGATATGCGTGTAGAATTACAAGCGCATGGAAGCTTCCCTTTTCTGGTACGATATCGAAACATTCGGCCGGCACCCCGGGCTCGACCGAATAGCCCAGTTTGCCGGGGTCCGCACCGACGATACGTTCGAGTTGGTCGAAGAACCGATAATCGAGTATGTGCGTATCCCCCCTGATTATGTTCCCAGTCTCGAGGCGTGTCTGCTCACCGGTATTACCCCCGAGATGACTTTGGAGAAGGGAATACGTGAGTATGAGCTTGCCGCGAAAATCTATAAAGAATGGACACGGCCGGGGACCTGTGTTGCCGGATACAACAACATCAAATTCGATGATGAGTTTATGCGCAACGTCTTTTACCGTAATCTATTCGATCCATATATTCGGGAGTATTCGAGAGGCAACAGTAGATGGGACCTCATAAATGTCGCCAGAGCGGCAAAAGACTTGCGACCGGAAGGGATCAATTGGCCTGTGAATGACGACGGAATACCGTCGTTTAAGCTCGAGGATGTAGCTGAAGCGAACGGGATAGACCGGGGAGTAGTTCATGAAGCGTATGCCGATGTACAGACCACCATTGCGCTTGCAAAACTGCTCTATGAAAAACAACCGAAACTGTTTACTTTTCTCTTCCGGCACCGGCTTAAAAACAGAATAAGCCGGCTGATCAATATTCAACACAGAGAACCTGTTCTGCACACCTCACCGTTTTTCTCGAGGCAGGAAGGGTGTACCACCGTTGTAGCCCCGCTTACCGTAGACCCCGGGAACAGGAACGCGATTATTGTCTTCGATCTCCGTTTCGACCCCGGTCCGCTCTTCGATCTCTCTGTAGAGGAGATCAGAAGAAGAGTATTCACATCCCGGGACGAGCTCGATGAAGAGCGTATTCCTCTCAACACGGTCCATATCAACAAAAGCCCCGTGTTGGCCCCGTTGTCCGTGTTAGACGATGCATCGGCCGACCGGCTTGGAATAGACACCGCATCCGTCGAACGGGGGTGGGACCGGATCAGGCGGCAGACGAACCTGACCGAGAAGATCCGGAGCGTGTATGAAGGAAGCGGAGGTGCAAGGAGTGCGGAAGCGGAAGATGTGGAGCTTGCCATATATTCCGGCGGGTTCTTTCTCGATGAAGATAAGCGACTGTTTGATACACTGCATGAATCCGGTTTTACTACCTGGCGGGAGGCGGGCGGAGAGTTTACCGATCCCAGGGCGGTCAAGCTGCTCCATCGGCTTATCGGTCGGAACTTTCCGGAACTGTTCAGTGAACACGAGCAGAAGAAATGGAAGAACTTCTGCGCCACTCGGCTGCTCTTTCCTCCGGACCGGCAAATCGACGACTTCGGCACCTTCGAGAAGAAACTCGAAACACAGAGCCGGAGCACGGAATTGGGCCCGAGGGAGAAACTCATCATCCGGAGCTTGATGGACTACCGCGACAGGCTCAAAAAGACGGTGCTCGCGTATGAGTAGAGAGCGGCAGGGAGTACATCCGGTAGGTTTTATTGAAATCGGCACCGAGACGATGTAGGTCTTTTATCATCATCTCGGTCCGCTCGGAGACCTGGACTAATTCGGTTTCTTTGAACCTGTTCTGTTTTACCGATTTTACGAGCTCATCGTAGAGGAGGGCGTTGCCGCCCCGACCCCTGTTTTTCCGCAGGGCACAGCTTAGATCGGGAAAGGCGAAGAGAAAGCCCACATGCCGGTGATTACTCCATACATTGAACTAGATCACTAATACTAACCGTAGCAATCCCCGATGTGATATCGGACATAGCATAGGGAAGAATAAGCTCGTTATTATGAATTAGAGAACCGCACGAGTAGACAACATTGGGCACATATCCCTCGCGCTCGTCATCATTCGGTGTGAGAAGCGGTTCTTTAAGCCGGCCGATAATTTTTGACGGATCGTTAAGATCAAGAAGTATTGCCCCGATATAGTATTGTCTCATCGGCCCTACGCCGTGTGTGAGGACGAGCCACCCTTCGTTGATTTCAAGCGGCGAGCCGCAGTTGCCGATTTGAACGAATTCCCAGGGAAAATGAGGTTCTTGAATGATCTGTGACTCCTGCCAGAAATGAAGATGATCGGAATACATAATATAATTGTTCTCTCCGTCCTGCCGCGAGAGCATGGCGTATAAACCGTTTATCTTGCGGGGGAAAAGGGCCATTCCTTTGTTCTGGACCGCCTTACCGTTTAGTGTAACAAT
>CAZQKT010000195.1:0-4076 GCA_964594055.1 uncultured Spirochaetales bacterium | reverse complement strand
ACAGTATCAAGCGCTTTAATCCGGGCGTACCACTTGCAGTTCGATTCGACGATTGTCCAGGGGGCGGAAGGGGTACTGGTCCGAAAGAGCATCTCTTCGACCGCCTGCTTGTACTGCTCCCACTTCTCGCGGTTACGCCAATCTTCATCGGTAATTTTCCACTTCTTATGTTCCCGTTTTTCACGCTCTTGAAACCGCCGCAGCTGTTCATCTTTGTCGATGTGGACCCAGAACTTTATCAGGACCGTACCGAAGTTTGTGATGTGCTGCTCCATCTCGTTTATTTCGCGGTAGGCACGTTTCCATTCTTCCGGTGAGCAGAAGCCTTCCACCCGTTCAACCATCACTCTTCCGTACCATGACCGGTCGAAAATAGCGATATGGCCTGCTTTCGGCATCGCCGTCCAGAACCGCCACAGGTAATGGTGGGCCTTCTCGATATCGTTCGGTGATGCGACCGGCACGACTTCGTAACCGCGGGGGTCGAGGTTGCGGGTAAGCCGTTTGATGTTTCCTCCCTTTCCTGCTGCGTCCCACCCCTCATACACGATGACCACGGGGACCCTCCGCATATACAGCTCGTGTTCGAGCTCGCGGAGACGGTCCTGTTTTTTGTCCAGCGCCTTTTTATAGTCATCCCGCTCTAAAGAGAGGGAGAGGTCGACCTTTTCGAGGATCGATGTGTGGAGGTCTTCCGGGATTTGTTGGAATTGGACGGGGTCCTCAGACGGGCTTTCTTTTCCGGCCCCTTCAGTACGGTGTTCGAGAGCGGCAATGACCCTGTTAAATATTTTCAGCGTTGCAAACCGCCGATCCGTTGATTCTACCACGGTCCATGGGGCGATGTCGATCTCGGTTTCAGCGATCATCTCTTCCGTTGCGGCAAGGTATTCATCGTACTTTTTATGCCGCTTCAGGTCCTCCTTGGTGACCCGCCAGGCGGTTGCCGGGTTCTTCTGCAGTTTTTTAAACCGTTTTTTCTGTTCGTTTTTGGAGATGTGGAGAAAGAACTTGATTATCACGTTTCCGTCATCAACTAACTGCCGTTCGAATGCACGGATGTCCCGGAACGCGCTCCCGAGCTCGACCTCGGTAAGTCCTTTTTCTATCCGGTCGATGAGGGCCTTCCGGTACCAGCTCCTGTCGAACAAAGCGATGCGCCCCCGGGCAGGGGTCCGTATCCAGAACCGCCACAGAAAGGGACGGAGGGCCTCTTCTTCGTTCGGCGGAAGTGTGGAGGAGACCGAAAACCCCCGCGGATCGAGGGGGAGGATGAGGTTGTTGATGAGTGTGCCCTTGCCGGCGGCGTCCCACCCTTCGAATACGATGATGACCGGAATCTCGAGCCGCTTCGCCTCCCGCTGCAGGAAAGCCAAACGGATTTCCAGGTCCTCGATCTGCTCTTTGTACTCTTTTTTCGAAACTTTCCGGGACAGGTCGATCTGTTCGAGCATGGCATACCCCTTTATCAGATAAGATGTTTTTACATTATATCACAATATAGAATGATGGGCATAATTGGCAGGAAATACTATACGGAATTGTGTCCCATGGTTCGATTCTATTGCAAGGCCCCCGTCAATTTGATTTGTCAGCGCTTTTATAAGGGTCAGTCCCAAACCGGCAGTTTCTCCTGAGATGACCGATTCAGGAATACCGATGCCATTGTCGTGGTAGACGAACTCTACGCTCCGTTCATCGGTCCTTTTTACGGATATCATGATGGTTGGGTTCGTTTCTTTTGTAAATGCGTGTTTTATACTATTGGTGATCAGTTCGTTTATAATGATACCGAGCGGGGATAGTGTTTTGGTATCCAGGATGAGATCACCGATTTCTTTTTTTACACTCACCGTCCGATCGAAAAATTGATTGATTATCTCGTCGACTAGCGGAGAAAGATACTCTTTCACGGAGAGATCACTCACATTCCCGGTACGGTAGAGTTTATCGTAGAGGAAGCTCATGCTCTTTAATCGCCGCATTGCATCGTGAAGTATATCTACGGCTTCACGGTTCGAAGCCTTTTCCGCCTGCAATGACAGAAGACTTTGTATCGTTGCCATGTTGTTCTTAATACGATGATGAACTTCATTCATAAGTAATTCTTTCTCATCGATGTGGTTTGAGATTCTATTCCGCATATCGTTAAGGGAAACGGAAAGATAGGCAACCTCATCATTATGGTGTATTCTCCTATCAAGAGAAAGTGGAGTGTCAAGACTGCTATAATCATCATGTTTCATAAATGCAGTTATTTTGTGGAGATGTTTTGCGATCATATGGTGAAATAAAAAAGCAACTGTACAAGCGATAAGTACGGCCAAAGCCAAATGGAACGTTATGCTCGGTATTTCTTGCGTTATAATATCTGCACGTAATTGCCGGTTATCGATAAAAAGAGTCAATCTCCCCACATGTACATCGTTTTCTTTATACGAATAGAGCAATTCTTCGGAGTGTTTATCCATACCGGGCGTGCCGGTCTTTCCTGCTGAGAAAAGAGTTCCTTCTTCATCGAGTACTTCCGCCCTTTCTATATAGTCGAACTGAACAATGCTTTCGAGCTGCGAGTTTAAAAGGTCGTAATTCGTTAGCCAGAGGCTCGATATAAGGAACGGAGTATGACTCTTTTGTATTTGTTCTATGTATCCGGTCATTCTGTCGAGTTCTCTGTTATACGACGAGATAAATTCTACAGTAATGAAGATGCTGGAAAGAAATACCGTGATGAGTAAAACGTAAAAAGAAAACCGTTTTGCAATCGACATACGTGTGAAAACCTGCATGTTACTCAAGAGATTTTAGATAAGGACGGGTCGCTTCATTTTTTATTTTTTGATAACTTCCGTCCGCCTTCATGCTGCGCAGCGCTTCTGTGATTGGCTCTACTAAGCTGCTGTGTTTTTTATGTACATAGAGATACATCTTTCGGCTCTCGAGCGGAGGTTCAAGATGGTGGATCTCGTCGTATCCCAGTTCATGTAATACGGCATAGCCGGTCAGTTTTGAGTATAAGGCGATATCGAGTCTGTCTTTATGTAGCATTCTGAAAAGTTCTTTTTCTGTCGGAACATGAATGACATGAGGAAAATCAGCGGTATTTCTTTCCAGTATCTTCCAGCCCCGTACTATTCCGATATAGAGGTCCTTTATGGCTTCCCAGTCAGTTGTTCGGTAGCTCTTCTTTGAGAATGCTGTAAAATGCATGGTCATGTTTGGTTCGGGTATCCGGACCAGGTTCGGAAAATCTTTTTCCATTCCGGTAATCCTGTTGATCTCTCCGTCGAGCAGTCCGGCGTTTACATCAACTATTGATTTTTCTGTAGGAGCAAATACGATTTCCGCTTCTAACCCGATGCGCCGGAAGGCTTCTTTCATCAGCCGGTCCAGCATTCCGTTCCCTTCGGGATTTGAGAGCAGATTATTGTATGAGGTGCTTATGTAAAAATTGTTCTCTTCTCCGCCCGCGGAAAAGGCAATCGAAAAGAGGCAGAGAACAATAAGTACTGGTATTTGTATAAATTTTCGTATCATTATTTTTTGGAGTAATTATCTTTATTAGTTAAAGTAACCTTATTTGTTTAAAAAAACAAGAGGTAAACGCCGTAAGCTGTGTTTTTTTCTCAAAACGTATCATATACTTTTCAGTTTCTTAAAAAAAAATACACGAAAAGTAAGAATGTATGCTATATTTATAGGAACAGAACGCAAAATCAAAAGAGTGATTTTTCTTTGTGTGGCTTACTGATGATTTTGTGGGTCCCTTAAAGGAGGCGGCTCATGAATGAAGCACTTATTAAAAAAACCGGTTATCTGTTTTTCGCGGTAATCGGCTCTCTGCTTATCTCCGTCCTTTTTTTCTCCTGCATGTATCAAACTCCCCCACTGCCGGAATTGGTAACCCCGCGAATCCACATAAAGGGCCGGCCCGCCGGAGTGACCTCGATCGACCTGGCAATAACTGGCGCGGACATGGAGACAATAGAGAAGTCGATCGCTGTAGGGGATAATGAGATCACCATCGAAGTCCCGGCAGGCAATGACCGGACGTTTAGCCTCACCATGCAGAACCC
>CAZQKT010000194.1:0-4114 GCA_964594055.1 uncultured Spirochaetales bacterium | reverse complement strand
ACCACCGAGATCTACACTCTTTCCCTACACGACGCTCTTCCGATCTGTGAGACGTAATGAAAATTTGACCAGGTAAGTGAAGTCATGGTCCGTTTTTTTATCCAATAAAGTACCGGTTTTTTCATAAACCGGTAGTGAAAATTATCAACGGTATGAATTCTCATCACCTTCATAGTGAGATAGAGATAAATGCAGAACTCAATAAAAGGTACAATAACAGCCGGAGCTTGAGGCTGAAGAAAACGGCGCAACGTCCGTACTGTCCATGGGTCTTTTTTAAACCGGTCGATAACCCGAATCAACTCTTCGTCACGAAAAGGGCGTATATCGTCAAAATCACTGTCGACAAATGGTGCAGGCTCCATTATCAGTAACCCTAAACGTTTTTACCGTATAAGTAAATAGGCAGTAGAGAGGTTTTTCTTTCGAGGGGCGCTACTCCTGGGGGGTAGTCCATCGAAGGACCGGTTGTTTTGCCGCTTTGACTTCGTCTACCCTTCTAACAGGTGTATTACGGGGGGCATCATGGAGCAGCTTACCGTTTTCACAAGCTTCTTTGTGAATTTTCGCGAGAATGTTTACAAAATTGTCTAAAGTCTCACGCGACTCGGTTTCCGTCGGTTCGATCATCATCGCTTCCGGTACGATAAGAGGGAAATAGACGGTCGGCGGATGCACCCCGAAGTCGAGAAGTCTCTTTGCAACATCAACTGCCGTAATACCGTACGAGCTTTTTAGTGTTTTTGCAGAAAGAACAAACTCATGTTTACAGATGCCGGGATAGAGAAGATCATAGTAGGCTTTCAACTTTTCTTTCAAATAATTGGCGTTTATTACCGAATATTCACCTACCTTTGTTAGCCCTTCTTTTCCCATACTAAGAATATAGGTGAAGGCGCGAACGAGAACTGCAACGTTACCGTAAAAGCCGGAAATCCTTCCGATCGTATCGGGCAGGTCATAGTTCCAGCGGTATTCCCCGCTTTCGAAGGTGATATCGGGAACCGGCAAAAACTGCTTCAATTTCTCTCCCACAAGAATGGGGCCGGAGCCCGGACCGCCTCCGCCATGAGGAGTAGAAAACGTTTTGTGCAAATTGAGGTGGACAACATCGAAACCCATATCGCCGGGGCGTACTCGTCCTAAAATTGGATTGAGGTTTGCGCCGTCGTAGTAGAGAAGCCCTCCCGCTTTATGGACCAGCGAGGCGATTTCTGCAATCTGCTTCTCAAAAATACCCAATGTGTTGGGGTTGGTAAGCATAATTCCTGCAAGCTCGCCGTTTAGGTGTTCTTTCAGGGTTTCAACATCTACCATCCCTTCGCTGTTCGAAGCGACCTCCACTACAGAAAAACCGGAGATGTGGGCGGAAGCGGGGTTTGTGCCGTGCGCGGAATCGGGGACCAGTATATTTTTTCGTTTCGAATCCTTTTTTTTATCGAAATATGCTCGAAACAGCTTCATCCCCGTAAACTCCCCGTGTGCTCCGGCAAAAGGCTGGAGAGTGCCCCAGCTCATACCGGTTATTTCACAGAGCAGTTCGAGAAGCGAATGCATCAGGGCCAAAGTACCCTGTACCGTTGATTCGGGTTGGAGAGGATGTATGTTGGAAAACTCTTGAAGTGAAGCCGTATCCTCATTGATTTTAGGGTTGTATTTCATTGTACAGGAGCCGAGCGGATAGAAGCCAAGATCGACCCCGTAATTCCGCTTGGAAAGATTTGTATAATGACGAACAACATCTACTTCTGACAGTTCAGGTAGATCGGGCCCCTCTTTTCTTGCAAATGTTACGCCGAGAAGAGAACTGCTTTCCGAAGAAGAATCCTCTCCCGGAAACCGGTATCCTTTGCGTCCGGTTTTCGACCGTTCGAATACGAGGGGAAAACTCATGATAACGACTCCTTCATTGTTTCAATGTACTTATCCAGTTCTTCTTGAGTACGTTTTTCGGTGACAGCTACAGTCAGAAGGTTCTTCCGGTCCGCAGCTCCCGCTGCCGCCCCATAGTGATGAAGCGGGACACCTGCAAAGATATTGTAAGAAGCCATCTTTTCTACTACAGCGTCACTCGGTTTAGGAAGAACAATGGTAAACTCATTAAAAAACTGTTGTTCACGGTACGGTTTTACCGGCAGTTCCGAGATAAGCCTCTCGTACAAATAGCGGCTCTTCTCGACATTGAGATCGCCTGCCTTTCGTAACCCGGCCGGTCCTACGGTGCTCAGATATACACTGTTAGCCAGTGCCGCCAATGCCTGATTCGAACAGATATTTGATGTAGCACGCTCCCGTTTTATATGCTGTTCCCGGGCCTGCAGAGTGAGAACAAAAGCACGGTTGCCATCCCGGTCTTCGGTTTGGCCGACAATCCTGCCCGGCATTTTTCTCAAAAGCTTCTCTTTTGCGGCTATGTATCCGACACTCGGCCCTCCATAGTATTGGGGAAGACCGAGCGGCTGCGTATCTCCGATAGCAATATCTGCTCCCCATTCACCCTGCGATTTGACCACGCCTAAGGAGAGCGGATTCGATGAAAGAATAAACAGTGCCTCTGATTCATGGACCAGGTCGGCAAAACCGGAATAGTCCTCCAAATATCCATATACGTTAGGGGATTGAACAATGAATCCTGCCGTCTTCTCGCTGAGCAGTTCCCTCAATCCGGACAGTGATGTTACCCCGTTCTCCTCAGGGACCTCTTTTACTGTTATATCTGTCCCGTAGAAATAGGTATGGAGAACAGCTTTTGTAGAAGGGTGTATCGTTGAAGAGTAGAGGACCGTATCGCTTTTCCGCTTTATGTTTAAGGCCATAATAGCCGCTTCTGAAGCTGCGGTATGGCCGTCATAGAGGGACGCGTTAGACACATCGAGATCGGTAAGCATACAGATCAAGGTTTGAAACTCAAAAATGGCCTGGAGTATTCCCTGTGATATTTCTGCCTGATACGGGGTATACGCAGTATAAAACTCCGCCCGGGAGATACAGTGCGATACAACAGAGGGGATAATATGGTCGTAACAGCCGAAACCGAGAAATGAGACACTGTCGTGCCGGTTTTTACCGGCAAGCTCGGCGAGTTTGGTGTATACTTCATATTCGCTCAAGCCGGAGGGAATATTCAGCCCCTGTTTCAGTCGAATTGACTCCGGAATGTCCTGAAATAACTGTTCACTGTCCCGAACCCCGATCGTTTTCAACATGTCCGTTAACTCTTCTTCCGTATGAGGCAGATATGGATTCATTATCCTGTCCTTTACTCTTTTTCCTGTTCTACAAACGTATCGTATGCGGTGTTATCCATGAGCCCACTCTCATCGAGGTTGCCTTCCATCTCAATGATGACGATAAAGGTGTTATAGGGGTCCTGATTTATCAATTCGGGGGTATCTTCGAGCTTCTCATTTACTTCCTGAATCGTTCCGCCTACCGGTGTATAGATGGGAGAAGCGGCTTTGACCGATTCTATGGTGGTTATCTCATCACCCTTACTCAACGAATCACCTTTCTCGGGAAGCTCGACAAAAACAATATCACCTAGCGATTTCTGGGCATAGTCTGTTATGCCGATATAGGCCAAACCATCCTCAACACGGACCCACTCATGGGTTTTCTGATATTTTCGATCATCTGGTGTTGCACTCATATATTTCTCCTCTAAATTTATAATACATAGGGTACATTCATATTATACCCTTTATACACGACGAACGTCTCTACGGAGAGTACATCGTGTACGTTTTTTACCTCTTTTGTATAGAACTCGAGCAGCCCGAACTCTTCGTTTAGGAGCACCGTAACGAGAAGATCATACCGTCCGGTGACGACACACACGGAGACTACACCGTGGAGGGTAGAAAACACCTCTCCCTTTTTTACCAAATCCATTGTATTCAACTTTACACCCACAACAACCAGCTCGTGTCCGGGGAGCAAACCGGGGTCGACTTCGCCGTTGATCGAAAGAAGCCCCTCTTCGATCAGCTTGGTAACACGGGAACGTATCGTATTTTCAGTAACATTGATGCCGTCTGCTATTTTCTTAAACGACCGGCGACCATCACGTAGTTCACGGATAATATGGTAATTAATTTCATCGATCTGCATATTG
>CAZQKT010000193.1:0-4281 GCA_964594055.1 uncultured Spirochaetales bacterium | reverse complement strand
TCAGTCCCACTGAAAGTGAAAAAATCAGACGGTTAAAAGAGAACGGAAAACTAAAAGGGTTTTCGTTGGAACCGGAATACGGCAGAAATTATCCGGAGAAACAACTCGCATCCCAGATAATTGGGTATGTAGGGATGGACAATATCGGCCTAAACGGCATCGAGTACACATTCGAAAACGAACTTTCACCTGAGCTAAGTAACGGTGAACGAAGAGAGATTTACGGCAACCAGATTTTCCTGACAATTGACGTGAACATTCAGTATTTTACGGAACAACTCGCAGAACGGGCCCACAAAGAACATAATGCCGAGAGTGTGTTGATGATGGTCATGGATGCGAAAAACGGAGACATATTGAGTAGTGTGTCCATCCCTAATTACGATCCGAACAATTTTAATCAATACAGCCACGGTTCCCGGCAAAACAGACCGATAAGCTACGCATATGAACCGGGTTCGGTATTCAAAATTTTTTCTCTCTCTTCGTTTCTCCAAATCGGGGGATTGTCTGCGAACCAGACTTTTTTCTGTGAAGGGTTCTACCCCATCGAACCGCCCGGAGACCGTGAAATAGAAAAATTGAAATGCACCGGTGTACACGGAAATGTCACACCTCAAAAAATAATTCAGTATTCCTGTAACTCAGGAGCTGCCTATGCATCGGAGACGGTAGCGAAATCATCGTTCCATTTCATGCTCAAGGAGTTTGGTTTCGGTTCACCCACCGGGCTGCCTCTGCCGGGTGAATCGTACGGACTGCTCAGTGACCCTGAACGATGGTCCTACCGGTCCAAGCCGACTATTGCCATAGGACAGGAAATATCGGTTACCGCGGCCCAGATGGTGACTGCCGCAACTGCTCTTTCCAACGACGGTACTCTGCTCAAACCGCATATCATCAAAAAAATAGTCGATCCTGAAGGAAAGGTGCTGCAGGAAAACAAAAAAACAGCTGTGAGACAGGTAATAAAACCGGAAATTGCAGAACTGATGCTCGGCTGGATGGAAACGGCCACCGAAGTGGAAGGGACGGCAGACAGAGCGCGGGTGCCCGGAATCAGGATATCCGCAAAAACCGGCACAGCGCAGATACTCGACCGTGAAACCGGCAAGTATTCAACCGATGCATTTGTTCCCTCCTGCCTCGCTATTTTTCCCACCGATGACCCCCGTTTTATTCTCTATGCCGTTATTGTAAACCCGAGAGCGGGCGAATTTTATGGGGGAAGAATAGCAGCTCCGTTGATCGGGGAACTGGCGGAAGAACTGGTTACCTATTACGGTATTCCTAAAGCAGGAGACCGTACCGTGGGTCACCCCGGGCAGATACGCATTGAAAAAAGTGAGCCGCTTAAAATCGGAGAGAAGCTTCCCGATTTGACGGGGCTGTCCAAGCGGGAGATCCTTCCTCTCTTCCGGGATGAACGGATACATATTAGTATCCACGGACAGGGCTGGGTGGACTCTCAGAAACCTGCACCCGGCACCGTTATTACCGACGATATGACGGTAATTCTGGAACTGGAATGAACAGATACATGAACAATTTCGAAAAAAATGTAAGCGTACTTACTAAGAAGCACCCCACCCTCAAGGACACTGTCCTTGAGGCATACATTCCGGCTGAGGATGTTGTAATCGAACAGACACCCTCAGGAGAGGTTACGGCCCGCTGGAACGGTAAATACCTCCATTCAAAACGGAACCCTTCAGGAGAGGCAAAACGGCTGGTTGCTGCCGAAATTACAAGAGCTCCTGCAGCCTGTATCATCATCGGTTTCGGTTTGGGATATCTTGCGGAAGCTTTCGTTGCTGTCTATCCCGATGTTCCCTGTATTGTCATGGAACCCAATGTCTCTCTTTTCCTCCGCGCACTCGAAGCACGGGACCTCTCCGGCTTGTTTATAAGTGATTCTCTCTCTCTTCTGCTCGACACGGGGCCGGAAGCTGTATTTCCGCTGTTAGACCGTGCCGCCGAGCAGACTGCAAACGGAGAAATCAAAACACTCTCTGTCCGTTCACTCTACGATGAGAATGCAGACTATATTCATACGGTCAACCAAGCTCTACAGACTTTTTTCGCCCGAAAGGAGATCAATGCTAACACGCTCAAACGGTTCGGAAAACTGTGGATCCGGAACCTGATTCACAATCTGTCTCTTATAGCCGAATCGCGGGGTATCGGCGAACTGGGCGGAGCATTCGAGGGGGTCCCCGCCCTCCTCCTCGCGGCCGGCCCGTCGCTCGATTTACTGGCTCCGCACATGGAAGAACTGCAAAACCGCTGCGTGGTAATTGCCGTTGATACTGCCGTAAACTTCTGTGTTAAAACGGGGGTCTCACCTGATTTTCTTGTAGTCGTTGACCCGCAATACTGGAACACCCGCCATCTCGATTACGGAGCAAAGCTTGAAACGGTAATTATCTCCGAATCTTCCACCCATCCCCGTGTGTTTCGTCTATTAGGAGATAAGGAGCTTTATTTTTGCAGCTCTCTTTTCCCGCTCGGAGAATATCTCGAAGAGCGGGTGGAACAGAAGGGAAAACTTGGGGCCGGGGGATCGGTGGCCACCTCTGCCTGGGATTTTGCCCGTCACCTCGGCTGCTCGGCAATTTACTGCGGAGGAATGGACTTAGGATTCCCCGGCGGAAGCACCCACTATCGGGGGAGCTTTTTCGAAACAAACTCTCACAGTTCATCCACCCGGCTTGCACCTGCTGAAACGTTCGGTTTTTCTTATCTTTATGACGGCCGGCCGTTTTCAACCCCGAACAACAGCGGCACGATCACCGTAACCGACAAGCGGCTTATCATCTACAAATGGTGGTTCGAAAACCAGATGAAACAGCACCCCGTCCCGCCCACCTTCTCTCTCGCCCCGTACGGAGTGGAAATAAAGGGGATGGATTTCCTTACGGCCGCGGACCTGCTAAACCTGCCTGAAAACCGGGACGAGATCGACTCGGTGATTGCTTCGCTTAGAAACCCCGAAACGATTAGCGAAGATACTGCGGAACTGAAGCGTTCTAAGCTAATTGCAGCTATAGCCGAGCTCAACCGAGAGCTCACGGGACTCGAAGAGGTAGTTGCCGCAGGGTTGGGTATTGCTGAAGAAATTACTGATAAAATCGACGGAAATGAAAACATCGCACCGCTTCTGCCGAAACTCGACGAGGTCGACCAAACCATTTTGAGCAGAAACACCAAAGATATCGCCGGGTTCCTCCTCAAGCACGTAACGGACACCATTATCAACACGGAACCGGACCCGAACGATCCCAAAGCGGTCATTGCCCAATCGGTCACCCTCTATTCGCAGCTGCTCGCTTCAATTCAGTATCACAGGCAGCTGCTCCTCTCCTATTTCGAGCGGTAAATTGAATTTTCACAATACCGTTAAAGTTCTGATGTTTTCATCCGATGCTAATAGTGTATGGGGAAAACCCATGTATGTATATCTAACGGTATGCTGCGCAGTTGTCTTCACTGTATGACGTCCAGGCATACCGTTTTTTTATTTTTACTCCCCGGAGCCAGGGGTACCGTGATTATTTCATACGTTATTTGTTGACCCTAAAATAGGGTCTCTCTCCGCCTTCCCGTTACAGTACCAGAGGAGAGAGAAGTAGAATTTATTTGCCGCAGGGCTTACCGTCGCACTGGCAGGAAAGGCATCTGGACTTGCGCAAAATCTGCCCGATTCTTCCGTAAAAAACCGGGACTCTCGGAGCGCCAGTACTACAGAGGCGGAAGCCCAGATGGTAGAACTTGTCGTTCGTGCTGAGGTATTCCCAGTTGCCCACCTGCAGGGAGTACGCGTAGTGGGTCCAGAGCCCCCGACGCGGCAAATCCTGTTCGTAAAGCACCACTACCAGACATTGCCGCTCATGTCGTAGAGGTCAAACTGGTTTGCTGTGAGCCCTGCTACAACCTCAGTACCGCCTGAGTATTCAGGTATTTCTACCCAGTGATGATCCGTCCCAGTAATAACGATAGACCGCCACAGCCTCCGTTCGCGCTCTTTCCCGGTTCCCACATTGGTCGTGTCCGTACCACGGTAGCGTGCACTGGCCTGCAAACGTCTGGTCCCATAGGTCCCACGCCCCTCGTTGTGAGCTTTCAGGATCAATATTTTCAGCCCACGATCAGATATTTCACGCGCTGATGACGGTCTCTTCAACCACGCATAGAACCCGCTTCGTGATACGTTCAAAACCCGGGCTCCTTCGGATTATCGAAAGAGCTGACTGATCAGGAAAAACAGCAGTTTATCGAGAT
>CAZQKT010000192.1:0-4295 GCA_964594055.1 uncultured Spirochaetales bacterium | reverse complement strand
ACAGACTGGGCGATGGCAGATTTGAACTGCCGACTTCTACCGTGTGAAGGTAGCACTCTCCCGCTGAGTTAATCGCCCATAGCGACCAAATTATAGCACATATTAGCGCTCATTGTGTAGACTTTTTTTCCGTAATATAATTGTCATATGACTATCGAACATTTTCTTCAGGTTGATTCAATAACCCTGCCCACTATTGTCCTCAGGCTTGGAATAAGTTTTGTCCTCTCGGCGATAATCGGCATTGAACGGGAGAAAAACAGGCAGCCGGCCGGGCTCCGTACACATATTCTTATCTGTCTTGGTGCCACCATCATCATGATCATTTCCCTGTATATCCCCCAGTGGTCGGACGGCAGGTTTCAAAGCGACCCCGGTCGAATCGCTGCACAGATCGTAACCGGCATTGGTTTTTTGGGGGCGGGAGCCATTTTAAAGATCGGGCTCAATGTGAAAGGTCTTACTACAGCTGCTAATGTTTGGGTGGTAGCTGCAATCGGTATGACCGTGGGGGCGGGGCTCTATGTTGCTGCAGCAATTGTTACCGGATTCACACTCCTCGTATTGATCGTTCTCAATAAGATCGAAAATAAGTTTTTAAAGAACCAATTATTCAAGGTGTTGACAATTCATTTCAAAGCAAATGCCTCCCGGCTGAACAAGGTCCTTGAAATCATGGAGAATGAGGATATTACCGTCACAAACATCGATGTATACGAATCGGAAAAGAAGAAGATGACTATTATTAGACTCATTGTTAAAGTTCCCGGGAAATGGGACATTTCCGGAATGTATGAAAGTATCAGAGCTCTCGACGGAGTAGTGAAGATTAATCTCCATGAGAGTTACGGAGAAATGCAATGACTGCATCAGTCCGTTCGATTCTTCAGGGTGGAGCATAGGGGAGGAGGTTCCCCCCTTCTTTGAGGATTTTTTCGAACTCTTCGCCCGGAAGCGGCGGAGAGAAGTAAAACCCCTGCATGAAATCGCAGCGCAGTCGGCGTAAGATGGAATATTGCCCGCTGCTGTTTACTCCTTCAACAATTATTATTTTGTCCCTGCTTTTTGCAAGATTGATGATATTCTTTAAAAACTCCCGCTCGCTTTCATTTGTTTCGATCTCATCGATAAAAACCTTGTCGATCTTTAAGGCAGTGGCAGGGAGCCGTTTCAGATAGCTTAGTGAAGAGAGCCCCGTGCCGAAATCGTCAATATAAATCTCGACACCTAACGCGGTAAGTTCCTCCATTCGCTGTAAAGCGTGTTCAGGCTTGATCATCTCTTCAGATTCCGTAATTTCAAATTTTACATAACGGGATGGAAGGTTGCCGGCTTGACGCAACGCGGCCTGCAGCACTTCCGGTAATTCCTCGTTTTCAAACTCAGGTGCAGAGAGATTTATGGACATATACAGTTCATAGAATTCGATCCACCGGCGAAGCTGTTTTGTAGAAGTAAAAAGCGCCCATTTACCGATCTCTTTAATTAAGCCGATCTCCTCGGCAAGGGGGATAAACTTGTGCGGCCCGATTACACCCTCGATTTGATGGTTCCATCTGATTAAAGCCTCCGCCCCAATTACCTTTCCTTCGATATCAACGATCGGCTGGTAATTCAGCTCAAACTCACCGCCCTGAAAAGCGTTATACAGGTCCCGCTCTAAGGTAATTTTTTTTACAGCCTTCGCATGTATGTTTTTATCGTAAAGAAGATACCGCTTAGACTGCTGCTTTGCTTCATTTAAAGCAGCTATAGCATTGCCGATGAGTGCAGGCCTCGAATCGCCGTCATCCGGAAATAAGGCAATGCCGATATGACAACGCAGCGATATGGTAAAGTTTTGATAATTGTGCGGGGAGGTAATTTCATCGTATACTTTCTCGGCAACCTTTGCGGCATCGATGTTTCGTGTCAAGCGTGTGAGAATAACGACGAGTTCATTTCCTTCACATCTGAAAATGTAATCGCTGTTACGGAGGATCTCTTTTATTTTTACTCCTGCATTCTCTATAAGGATATTCCCGATGCTGTGGCCGTGTCTGCGGTTTATATCGGAGAGATTTTCGACCCCGATATAGAGAATTCCCCTTAGTTTTTCGTAGTCGGAGCGGCGTGCTTTTTCGAGTTCCATGTCGAGTATGATTTCTAATGAACGTCTGTTAAACAGTCCGGTTACCGGATCACGGTATTCATAATTGATGAGTTTGGTCTCAATTTCTCCGAGTTTGGTGATGTCATGAGAGAAAACACAGACGTGGGTCACTTCTTCGCGGGTCTCGTCGTAGAAGGGAGAGTACGAGACATGCATGTAGCGTAAGTAGACGCCGAATTTAAACTTTTCAATATAATGGACCTCTTCTCCGGAGAAACAGCGGTCGAGATACCCCTTTAACGGGTTTTGAAATTTATCTTCTCCCCACACTTCCGCTACTGTACGGTGTAGAATATCCTCTTTTGATTTGCTGATTGCCTTGCAGTAGCTGTCGTTTACAACGGTGTATACATAATTGCGGTCGATGAGCGTTATGAAATCGGATGAGGCGTTGATAATATATTCGTATTTATCATCCATCTCAAAAGAGATGGTAGTACGGGTGCAGGAGGGCGTCAAGTCCACGATCCGAAGTTCGTGAAGTACTGTTTCTATTACACCTCTTCTAGTATCAAAATTTACGGTTTACTTTTCATGGCACAGGTTCTTATATTATAAAGCAAATCTATCGGAATTCAAATAAGGAGCTATCATGCACGTTACCGCGAAAAAAAGGATATTTCTCTTAAGTTTCGTTTTCTTTTTTCTATTTTTAGGGATGCAGCTATTCGGGCAAACTATGGAAGACCCTTCGAACCCTGTCTGCAGAATAAAAACAAATTACGGATCGATAGAGATCGAATTGTTCGAGCATGCCGCCCCGAAGACCGTGGCAAATTTCTTAGGTTTAGCAGCGGGGACTAAATCATATATAGATGAAAACACCGGTGAAGAAAAAAAGGGTAGGTTCTATGACGGGCTTACCTTTCACCGGGTAATTGATGAGTTCATGGTTCAGGGAGGAGACCCTACAGGTGACGGGACCGGTGGACCCGGCTACACATTTCGAGACGAGATAAGTGCGGATGCGTTAGGGCTTGATGAGATAAAAGCAATTGATGAACAGGGGGCTCCCCATCAGTGGCTGCTTGTCAGAACACAGGAGCAATTCAACCAGATGGTGCTCGCTCCGTTATTTCAGGAAATGGGCATTACCAGTCAAGAAGAACTCGAAAGTCGTCAGGAAGAGTTTACAGAAAGGATCAATACACTGACTTTACAGGATGTGTATGAGAATATCGGCTATCAGTACGATGATTCTCTTTCTTCGTATAAGCCGATGCGCGGCTTTGTGGCCATGGCCAATTCAGGACCAAATACAAACGGGTCCCAATTTTTTATCAATCTGATCGACACTCCGTGGCTTACCGGTAAGCATACGGTGTTTGGTAAGGTGATAAAGGGAATGGATGTAGTCGATCAAATCGGAAAAGTTGAGACCAATGAGAACAATAAACCGGTAGATCCGGTAAAAATCATTTCTGTCCGACGGATAGATTAGGATAGAGTAAACGGTGTGCTTTTACCGGGGATTATTGCTGCTCTTCCTCTGCAATTGTATCGAATGAGTAGTGGATATCCTGGAATCGGGAGCGAAACTCTTTAACCTCTTCACCGATGTATCTTCCGTCCATCAGACACGACTTGAAGAAATCGGCAATGATATCCATCTCCGACTCATTCATCCCGAACCGTGTCATCTCCTGCACCCCGAGCCGGATCCCGGCAGGATTGGTAACATTTTCCAGCGGCTCGTGGGGGAGCAGGTTCATATTGAGGATGATGTTGTTGTCTTTCAGATGCCGGGCCACTTCATCCCCGCCGCCGAACTCCGAGACATCGAGGGCCAACTGATGGCTTTCAGTATACCCGAAATCAGCGCCTTGGACGTTGAACCCTAACGCGTGCAGTTTCTTTCCGAAGGATTTTGCATTGGCGACCACCCGTTCCGCGTACTCCTTCCCAAATTCCATAAACTCATAGGCGGTGATCGCAAGCGGTACGAGAGTGTCTAAGTGATGGTTCGAGGAAGAACCCGGAAACGCCCCCTTATCGATTTTCCGCCATTCCGATTCGCCTGCATTGCTCAAGACAAGCCCCCGCTGAGAACCGAAGAAGGTTTTATGACTCGAACCGGTCATGATTGTCGCCCCCTCCTGTAAAGGATTTTGAAACGTTCCTCCGGCGATCAACCCGAGAACAT
>CAZQKT010000191.1:0-4319 GCA_964594055.1 uncultured Spirochaetales bacterium | reverse complement strand
ATCCCCCGGGGGATCAACCAGCTCGAGATTGCCCTGACCATAAAAGCACTCAAAGATGAATTATACCTGGATGCAACGACGCAGCTGATCGAGACCGAGCTTTCCTTCCTCCGGAATGCATTGGGCCGTTATCCTGCTATCACCTGTTACGATACGGACACCATTTTCTTTCTCTGCAAGACCGACCCCGAGATCATGGGAAACATAGAACAGGAGATGAGCAGAAGCCCCTGCAATCCCCTCCTCAACAGAATCACGACGATGAAAGGTAGTGAAAGTTTTTTTCAGCTCGCCGTGCAGAACAGAGACGAGAACCAAACCTGTCTCGATCTCATTACTGATGTAGTGGAAAGATTTCAGAAGAGACCCCAAAAGGGCGGGGGAGAAACCGTGCGGGGCGGAGCCGGGAAAGCCCGCAAACCGAAACCGCCCGCAGTGATGTTCCAGGGGACCTCTTCGAACGCGGGAAAGAGTGTCCTCGCTGCAGCATTCTGCCGGATCCTTTTACAGGATGGGTACAGGCCGGCCCCTTTCAAGGCCCAGAACATGGCCCTGAACTCGTTTGTTACCGCTGAGGGCGGGGAGATGGGGCGTGCCCAGGTGGTCCAGGCCCAGGCGTGCCGTATCCCTCCGGATGTACGGATGAACCCGGTGCTCCTCAAACCGAGCTCCGATGTAGGAAGCCAGGTCATCCTCGAGGGGAAGCCCATCGGTACCATGCAGGCGCGGAATTACTACGATTATAAGAGCAAACTGTGGAACACGGTAACCGGAAATTACGACGCACTCGCACGTGAGTACGATGTACTTGTCTTAGAGGGGGCGGGCAGCCCCGGAGAGGTAAACCTCAAAGCACACGATATCGTCAACATGAGGATGGCAAAATATGCCGAGGCCCAGGTGCTCTTGGTGGGGGACATCGACCGGGGCGGGGTGTTCGCCTCGTTTATCGGGACCCTCGATGTGATGGAGGAGTGGGAACGAGAGCTCATCCTGGGGTTCCTCGTCAACAAGTTCAGGGGGGACGCATCGCTCCTCGGTCCCGCTTTTGACTATGTAGAGGAGTTTACCGGAAAAGGGGTGCTCGGTACTGTTCCCTATCTCCAAGATCTTAAGATCCCGGAGGAGGATTCGGTCACTTTCAAAGAGCAGCTTCGCGGAAGCCAGGGGAAGGCGAAGCCGGGGGTATTATCAATCGTCGCTATTGACCTTCCCCACATATCTAACTTTACCGATCTCGATCCCCTCCGGATGGAACCGGATGTTGACCTGCAGGTGGTGCGGACCAGGGAGGATGCGGAGAGGATATCAAGTCCGGATGTCATCATTATCCCCGGCAGTAAAAACGTTATCGGAGACCTATACCGGATCGATGCAGCCGGGCTTACCGGCTATATCCGGCGGTGTACCGAAGAGAAGGGAACAGAGATAGTCGGAATCTGCGGCGGGTTCCAGATGTTGGGCAGAGTAATCGAAGACCCGCACAAGCTCGAATCAGTTACAGCCCGTATCGACGGGATCGGTCTCTTGGATATCGAGACCGTTTTAGAAGAGCAGAAGATATTACGCCAGACCGAGAGCATACATACCGAGTCAGGCCATTCGGTCAAAGGCTATGAAATCCACCACGGCAAGACTACTACCGGCAGCTGCACACCCATACTCACCAAGAAGAATGGGGAGATAACCGGCATTGCTCATGCGAAACTGCCCGTGTGGGGGACCTACCTCCACGGTATTTTCGACAGCGATGTGTTCCGGCACTGGTTTCTGGAATCGATCAGAAAAAAGAAAGGGCTGCCTGCACTAAAGAGACGGCATCTCTACGATCTCGAAGCCGCGTTCGATACCCTTGCCGATGCAGTGAGGGGTTCGGTCGATGTCGAAGGAATCACGCGGAGCATGGGGTTGTAAGAAATGGATGGTTTTGAATACGGATTTTGTACAAGGATAGTTGAAAAATTGTACAAAAGCATGTACATTTTAAATGGAGATATACATGATTATTCATTTACCGATATCGGAGACAAGAAAAAAAATTACCTCACTTGCGAGTAACCTCTCTCCCGACGAAACGATATCCGTCACAAACAGGGGAAAAGAGGTTTTGGCTATTCTTCCCTGGGAATCATACGAAGCACTTATGGAAACCCTCGAAATCATGAGTGATAAAGAGCTTATGAAGGATCTCGAAAAAGGAATAGAGGAGTATAAAAGGGGGGAGCTGGTTGGCCTGGATGATGTAGAGCGGTTATTAGATATTGTATAGCATAAAGTTTACTCCTGTAGCTGTTAAGGCCCTGCAGAGTCTGGACAAAAAAACAAGAACACAGATCTGGAATAAAATACAGGATTTAAAAACTGAACCACTCAAACGCGGTAAACAGTTAAAAGTCTCTCTAAGCGGATTTCGATCGATACGTGCTGCCGGACAAAGATATCGAATTATCTACAGAGTTAACGAAGACAAAGTCCTCGTAATCATTATTGCTGTAGGAATCAGAAAGGCTGGAGACAAAAGAGATATATATAGTCTTCTTAAAAAGTATATAGACCAGGGATTGTTAGATTAAATTAAAAAAAATTAAAACTCGATTCCCTGCTGTGCTTTGATGCCCGACGCAAAGGGATGTTTTACGTTTTTCATCTCGGTAACGAGGTCCGCCGCGTCGATCAGTTCCCGGGAGGCGCCCCTTCCGGTGATGACGAAGGTGGTCCGAGATCGGGCCGGGGCGATCGCGTCGAGCACCTGCCGTTCCGTAAGCACGTTATATTTGACAAGATAGGTCAACTCATCTAAGACGATGAGGTCGTACTTCTTCTCAGCTATAAGGGCACGGGCCTTCTCCCATCCCTCGCGGGCTGTCTTTACTTCTTCTTCTATATTACTGCTTTTT
The DNA here is from genome assembly GCA_964594055.1 of uncultured Spirochaetales bacterium. GTDB lineage: Bacteria > Spirochaetota > Spirochaetia > SPDA01 > CAZJBZ01 > CAZKZZ01. Next base: position 1,422 of record CAZQKT010000191.1, on the reverse strand, counting down.
GTAATCATCCCGTGCCCGAATATAAAAAGATCGACCCCTTCCAATTCGGAGAGAAACCGCACCTCTCCGGGCCTCTTGCTCCCTTTGATAAACTGTATAAAAGCTGCCCGTTGTCCATTCCCGACCGCGCGGACCGTGAGCCCCACTGCGGCCGTCGTTTTTCCCTTTCCGTTACCGGTATTGACGATGAGGAGAGGGTGCTTCGGTGGTGCCATGGATTAACTCCTGAACAGACTCGTGCTTTCTCTTACAATTAGTTCCGGCTTAATCATCTGTTCGATTTTCTCGGTTGTCTTGTTTTCGATGGTATCGATTAAGTGGTTCGTCGCAATCTCCGATATCCGGTTGTAGAAAATGTTTATCGAACTCAATGCTATCATGTGAAGATCGGATACCTCGTTGTTGTCTACCCCGATAATAGCGAAATCCTTCCCCGGTTGCAATCCGGTTTTGACTGCTTCGTTCATCACCCCCATAGCGCAGAGGTCATTCATGCAGAAGATACCGTCGTACTTTTTCCCGGCTGATTGCATTTCCCGAAAAGATTCCATGCCGGAAGAGATTGAAAGACCGGAATCAAAAAGATCGAATAACTTCCCGGAGTGATTCTGCTCTCGAAAGTACCGCGTAACCCCTTCTTCCATAAAATTTACCGAACTGAAAACACCGAGGTCCTTTTTTGCATTGAGTACCGCAACGGTTCTGCACCCTATTTCGTAGAGGTGTTTTGCCGAGAGGTACCCGGCGTGCCACCCGTCGTTTATAACATACGCTCCCTGGTAAAAATCGGGACGGGTATCAACGACAACGTGTGGAAGACCGGAGGTCAGCACTAACTGATAGGCCTCGTCATCTTGTTCGGAGAAGCAAAGGATGAGCCCCTCGATGCGGCTCTGGAGCATTTTGTTGATGATGATCTCTTCATGGTTCGAGGACCACTGGCTTTCTGCAAAAATGATTTCGTATCCCCGCTCCATAGCGATCTGTTCGGATGTTCGTACCATCATCCCGTAAAACGGATTGGTAATGTCGTTGATAACGAAGCCGATTGTTTTGGTACGTCCGGACCGCAAATCACGTGCAGCCAAATTGGGAAAATAATTGAGCTGTTTTGCAATCTTGAGTACTTTCTCTCTTGTTTTTTTACCAATTCGAGAATCAGGCTGAAACGAAAGCGAAACAGTGGTTTCGGATACATTGGCTATTCGCGCGATATCTTTTATTGTTGCTTTTCGGTATTTTTCTTGACTTCCCATTTCTCATATCCTATAATGGTTTAGGTTTGACGTCGAACTGGCCTATATTTGTAAAAATACCGTATATGCGCATAAAAAACAAGTAGACGAAAAAGAGTTTAAAAACTAATTGGTTTGACGTAAAACCAAAATTAAAAGATGCCTTCGTATGGAATAAGGAGCACGT
>CAZQKT010000190.1:0-4323 GCA_964594055.1 uncultured Spirochaetales bacterium | reverse complement strand
AAAGGCGAATGCGAGAAGATTGATACCTGCGACACTAACAGCACTGAAATGGATCGTTCTCCAGAAGGAGTTTAGTACTCTCTGGTCGGTGATAAGACGTTTAAAGTTTTTTAGCCCCACAAAAACTTTCGGTCCGAGCAGGTTCCATTCGAAAAATGAGAGCTGAAACGCATTGATCATGGGGAAGATCAGAAATATGGAGAAAAAAATGAGAGTAGGAAGGATAAACACGTACCCTTGTCTTTGGATTCTTGCAACATAGGAACGTTTTTTCTCACGCATTGGCTCTGCTCCTGTGGCGAAGGGTTTTTTTTAAAAAAAGTCCCCGGTAGTATACGATACCGGGGACCACTTGTCCATTTCTGGTTCTGTTATTGGAGAATGCTCGTCGTGTCTCTCTTGAGCATGGCGATAGAATCTTCTACAGACATACCTTCGAACATAATTCTGGAGAAAGCAGCACCTACAGCATCCTGAATTTCTCCCATGCTAGGTGAAGCGAGTATGGGTGATGTTTTGGCCAATTCATCCTTGAAAACTTCATCATAATAAGGAATATACTGTTTAGCCAGGCTTTGGTCGAGGCTCTTTCTCGGCTGATGGTACCCCTGCTTGATGAACTCATTAGGCTGACTTGCCAGTGTGTCCAACCATTCCCACGTGAGGACGGGGTCTTTCGCCAGGCGGCTTACGTAAACGCAGTACCCGTATCCGATGCCGCCGATGTCCTTACCGTCTGCAAACCGGGGGTATGGAAATGGAGCTACATCTTCTCTCTCTACAGAGTACTGGTCCAACACACCCCAATACCAGGTGCCGCCGGTGAGGAAGGTAGAAGTAAGTCCGTTACCGAAACCTTCCCGTTCGTTGTCGAAAAGGCCCGGGTCCCACACGTCGTGTTCGGTGGCCAGATCGGTGAAGGTCTTCATTGCAGTGATTGCTTTCGGACTGTCAAGACTTTTCAAGAACCCATCTTCGGTGGACCAGTCCAGTCCCTGCTGATTAAACAGTGCATGGAGAATGAGGAAAGGAAACACGGCAGCTTTTGCATTGGTTGCGAATCCGTTCCGTACTCTGACGTTGCCTTCGTCCTTGGTAAGCTTCTTGGTTACATCGACGAACTCGGCCCAAGTCGCCGGGATGTCGGATTCAGGATCAAGCCCTGCTTCTTCCATATGTCCGGTGTTGATCCAGGCAACGTAGTTGCTCAGCTCGAAAGGAATACCGTAATATTCGTCTTCCCAAACACCGCCGGACACTTTGATCGAACCCGGCTGCCACATGTCGACAACTTCTTGTACGGAATCCTTGCCGAACCCTTCCGGTTCGATCGGGACCATCTGTCCGTTAGCGAGGAACTCCGGTGATTCCATATTGGCCAGTGCAAAAGAGTCGATCTCACCGTCGGAAGCGAGAGCGGTCCTGATCTTAGTAGCTCTGTCCGCATCGGCGAAAAGAAGTAGTTTTACCTCAACATTCGGATTGTCTTTCTCAAACATCTCAACGGCCTGATTGTTGATCTTGTCATAGATCGTTTCAGTCCAGTGGTAATGGACGATCCGCTTCTTTTCAGCTTTCTGTGTAGCCGCCCCGCCTTCGGTGTCTTCCTGTGCACCTCCGGCCCAACAAAACGACGCTGCTGCAAGCAGCGTTAGTACCATGAAAAGTATTCTTCTCATACTACCCCCTTGTATTATTTTTTTTAGGTCATTCCCGGAATGACCTTTAGAATGCATTAACACGAATTATTATAAAAGGTTTTACTTTTCTGTCTAGCTACGATTGTACCCTATAATCTAAAAATGTCAAGATAATTTTTCGATAATTAGTCATGCTGTTTGCTAAACGTTTGCTTCATACACAAAAAATCATTCGGATTAAATAAAAAAATAACTTAATATTTCTGTTTTCCAGGGGAGATACGAATATTTAAAAGCAAAGAGATTTTATTTGTGCGCTTTTATTACCGATTCGGCATCGGAAAGGAGTACTATCGATCCTTTTTTTGTAAATAATGTACTGATCGTCTCGTAGAGAACATCTGCGCGGGGTTCTTTGTAGTTTGTTTCATGGGGCATGTACCCGAAATCACCCCCGACAAGACTGGATATGAGTGCGATCCGCCCGGGGAAGCGGCCCTGAAAATCGAAAGCGTTTTCTATGAGTACTTCGGCCGGAACTCCCAAGATGGTCAGATCGGTAAAATCGGCAAGCGTATAGTCAATGGTTATTGTCCCGTTCGCTTTATCGATCGGTATAAGGCCGTACTTATAGAGATAGAGAAACTGGGTATAGGTAAACTGGGAGGCCACTTGTCGTTCCGTTTCCTCTTTGCCGATGTTGTTTGCGCGGGCGTACTCTTTGACCAACGCATTTATACTTGGGTCTTCAGGAATCTCATTCGGTGAACAGTGCATAAACTCGGCAAACTGGTTTTTCCAGGAATCGATTTTTTCCCTGATATCTTTTTCAGTCAATGCCCCGAATCTTAGAGGGAGGGCAATCGAATGTGTGGAGAGGGCGCATGTTTCAAGTACTGCTGCAGGTTCGCGGTCAAAAGCTTTCTCGAGCGATTCGATCATACTGCCGCTTATCTCCTCCATCGTATCGAAGGAGACCCCTTTGGCCTGGTCCGGGTCCGCCATGTCCAGTTCTCCTCGCGTATACGGATCGGTATTACCCTCAGCCCCCTGGATAAAAGCTGTCGGTACATGCAGCGTAGTTTGAAAATGGTCCCGTACGGGGCCCACCCAGTCTGCACTGATGAGGTAGTTCTCCACTCCTTGTGAGGTGAGATGACATGAGTAATGAAACAGCATACCCTTGAGTCCCCCTGATTCATCTTTTAACCGAAAGAGGATTACTCTGGGATCAATCGCCCTGTTCTTGTCACGTCTGTTTACTGCGATTCGGTTTTCACCGAGCGCTGCTTCGATATATCCTTGAAAGCTGTTGGCATACGCTTCTTCGGCGGCGGCAGCGGCCTGTTCGACAAGCAGGTCCGTATACCGCTTGGCCCAGGGCTCATCATTACCTGAGAGAAGACTCACATCCGGTGCGGAATGGGTATGGGTAGTTTGGATGATGATTTTGTCGGGGGCCGTCTTGTTGTTCGGAAACACACTGCTTTTTTCCAACCGCTTTGAAATTTTCTCGGTAAGCAGGGTTGTTGTTGCAGCGCTGAACAGACAGAGATCAAAGCTAAACCACACTGCGGAATCAATATACCACGCGTAGACGTACAGCGGGTCGTGCACTCCTTCCGAATTATGGGTCCTGTCCCCGTATCCTAAAAGCGGGGCAGGTCCGTTCGGGGTAATGTCCTTACAGGCCAATCCTAATCTCATCATCCTTTTTTCCTTCCCCTAATTTTTATCACTAGCAGCAAAGTTATCGGCGCTGCAGCAAACAGTACAAACGGCAGTGCCGACCGTTCCGTTCTAACGATACGGATTTCTCGTGAACTATAGGGAACAGGTGCGCCTTCGCCTGCTGTCAGCGTAACGGTAAACGGACCTTTTTTATAGTCATTCGGTATGGCGAGATGATACCCGCTGAAGTGGGGGTCTTTCCCTTTGTGCCTGTCGTCCGGCTGGTAGGGGACGATCTTGAAACCGAGTGATCCCCCTTCGAGCTGCTCGACGCTGTACGGTTTCTCCTGCAGAAGCTCCTCCGTGGAATCTTGCGAGGCACCGTTCACCTCGAGTCCCGCAGCCCCTTCCGCACTTTCTATTTTTTCCCAGCTTTTTATAGTGGGGTTTCCGGTTTCCGAACGGCCGGACATCCTGTTGTAATAGAGCTCCCGGTATTCGTGCTGGTAGAACGGTTCTACATAGAGATCGGCCCCCGGCCGTACATACACCACTCCTAAGGGGTCGGTCAACCGAAGGGGTCGAGTATAGTTGTCTCCCGGACGTATATCGTAGCCGATGTAGTTTTTCCGGCCCGCTTCGAATACGATTAGACGTTTCGTGGTTTGTTGGAGTCGTTTCTCCTCATCGTTATAGAAAGCGATTTCATATTCCCCTTTGGGAAGATTGATAACAAATCCCCATTCGAGCGGGACCGGCGGGACCCGGTATTTGTCCTCCCAGGGACGAGGAGGGGGGACCTCAAGCTCTTCTTCGGTTTCCCGAAGGTCCGCTATAGCCTGTTCCAGCTCAGTTGTGTCTTCTCCTCTTCTTCTCTTTGCAATCAGTTCGGTCATGGCCCGTTCAATCTGCAGCACCACCTGTTCATGGACTGCAGCCCGCTCATCTACTGCCTGCTTATACCCCGCCGCCATCTGTTCGATTTCATGTAGCACTGCGTACGCTTCATCCC
>CAZQKT010000189.1:0-4360 GCA_964594055.1 uncultured Spirochaetales bacterium | reverse complement strand
TAGAATAGTATGAAAAAAAGAAAAAATCCATATTTTCCTTGTAAATCGTAATCATTACCATTAATATTATTTCTGTCGACATTAATATTTCGAGGGGACCATGAGAGTGCAGGTTGTTTCCATTTTGGTTTTTTCTGTTTTTTTTGCTGCCTGCGGGCCGGGTGAAGAAGCCCCGGTAGAAGAAAGCAGGGCCGGCCCTGCTCCGGCAGCAGTGGAAGCGGTCCGGGCAGAGCGAGGGTATCTAGTCGAATCGCTCGAGGCTGCCGGACTTGTATCGGGAATCAGAGAAGCTGTTGTCGTATCCGAGACCACCGGCATTATCGAAGAAGTAAAATTTGTGCTCGGCCAGAAAGTTGCTGCCGGGGATCTTCTCGTGCAGGTCGACGATACTATCGAAAAACTCAACATGGAACAGGCCGAACATCAGTACGAAACTGCGATGATCGACCTCAATGCCAAAGAACAGTCATTTGAATCAGGAAATGTCTCGAGATCGGCCCTCATTCAGGCGAGGAGTACTGCCGGAGGGGCGAAAGCCCAGTACGAGCGGGCAAAAAAAGCGTTCGAAGACTGTTCCATTCGGACTCCGATAGGCGGGTTTATCGCTTCTAAAGAGAGTACCGTATCGGTCGGTAATTACCTTACGCCGGGGTCCCGGATAGCCCGGGTCGTCGACCTCTTTGAACTGGAAGTAGAAATTACCCTAGGCGAAGGCGAAATCGGTCTTGTCGAGGAAGGGGCCCCGGCCGTTGTCCGGGTCGGTTCCGCGTGCGAAGAAGGACCATTTGACGCGACGGTGGTTGCTGTTGCTGCAGGAAGTGATCCGGCAACGGGAAGTTTTGCCGTCGTGGTGCGGTGGCCGAACGAGTGCGGTGAAAAAATAAAATCCGGCATGTCCGCCGAAGTGACCATAGAAGCGCGGAATGTCGAAAAACAACTAATTGTCCCTTCCTCAGCAATAATTACTGAAGATAACAAGACCTTTGTAAAGATCGCACAAGACGGCATCGTAAAACAGACGCAGGTAGAAGTGGGCCGGCGCAGAGGCAACAAAGCGGTCGTAACCGAAGGCCTCACCGAAGGCGATCTAATAATACTTTCTCGGCTTACCGTTTTAGGTGAAAATGATCCGGTCGAGCCGACCATAGTGGAACAATGAGCATCGGCAAATTTTCGGTATCCAATCCAGTACTTATCAATGTTCTCATGGTAACACTCCTCATCCTGGGATATTTGAGCGTTTCTCAGCTTCCCCAGGAACAGTACTCCGAAATACCGTTCTTCTGGGTAAATGTCATCGTTCCCTACCCTGGTGTTGCAGCCGAAGATGTCGAGCAGACCGTAACCGTAAAAATCGAGCAGGAGATGCAGAACATCGATAAGCTCAAAGAGATAAGTTCCGTCTCCAGGGAAGGGCTTTCTTCGGTACGGGTCCAGTTCGATGACGGTATATCCAACGAGGAGTTCGACCGGCTCTATCAAGAAGTCCAGACCCGGCTTGCAAATGTGTCACTTCCCGACGATACGCTTCCCCCGCTCGTCGACCAGTTTTCATCATCCGATTTTCTTCCGGTAATCGAAGTAGTGGTATACGGGGACGTCCCGTACGAACAGCTCTCTAGTGCGGCACAGCTCCTGCAGGACCGTATTGAAGGGGTCCCGGAAGTTTCGGAAGCAGGATTGGTCGGTGCCCGGGAAAGGCAGGTCCTGGTTGAAGTAAATCGCGAGAAACTGGAGGCAATCGGACTTACTATCGATGAGATTACCCGGGCCATTGCGCAGAAAAACGTTTCCATTCCGGGAGGTACGTTGGAGACCGCCTCGCGTGAGTATTTGCTCCGGACCGTTGGCGAGCTCGACGATTACCAGGGCCTCGAAGATGTCATTGTACGGACGACCACAGCAAGCAAGCAGGGAATGGTCAAGGTTGAGGATGTTGCTACCGTTAGTTCGGGATTCAAATCCGGGGGAGTGACTGCCCGGTTCAACATGGAAGAGGCAATTACCCTCAATGTTGCAAAGGTCCCCCGCGGCAACTCGGTGGAAGTTATCGAAGGGGTCAAAAAAGTTGTAGAAGAGGAGCAGCCGAATATATCCTCGGATGTAAAAATCGAGCTGTTCAACGATTCTACCGTACAGATTCGAGACAGTATCGACACGCTCCTCTCCAATGCGCTGCTCGGGTTTATTTTGCTCGTCTTGATTCTGCTTTTGTTTATCGGATTCAGGAATGCGCTGATTACAGCACTAGGTATTCCCGTCACGTTTGCCATTACCTTTTTAGTTCTTGATTTCTTAGGGGAGACGTTCAACACCAATACGCTTTTCGGTTTGGTTCTCGTCTTAGGATTGATCGTTGATCATGCTATCGTCATCATCGAGAACAGCTACCGGCTTATGCAGAACGGACTGTCCCGGGTGGATGCGGCAGTAGAAGGTGCAAACGAAGTAGCGAAGCCGGTAATCGCCTCCACACTTACTACGGTAGCAGCGTTTCTCCCCCTCATGCTCCTTCCGGGTGTTATCGGAAAGTTCTTACGGGTCATCCCCCTCACCGTGTCCATCGCCCTCCTTGCCTCTACATTCGAGGCACTGGTGTTTCTCCCCGTCCATTTTGCTGAATGGTCCGGAAAGCTCAAACAGAAACGGAGAGAGCTTTTTAAAAAGTTTCGTTCCGGTTTCAACAAAATGATCTCGGCCCTTTACAGGAAACGGTACCTCTCCATTGTCGTGATGTTTGTGATTATGATCGGAAGCTTCTCCCTCGTCGCCGTCGTCCAGCAGGACCTCTTCAGTGCCGAGGATTTCAGTCTCTTCTATATCGATCTCAAACTGCCCGTGGGCTCTCCGAAGGAGAAGACGAACCAAGTGGTCCGGCGGTTCGAAGAGCGCATTATGCCTCTCGTCGGGGGAGGGGAGATTTCGGCGGTCAATTCCGCCATCGGTTTTCTCTCAACGGAGAGTTCGCGGAGTATTAGGAGCAACATTGCCCAGATAACGGTAGACCTTCTCGAGAAAGACCAAGGACGGACCCGGTCAATTATAGCTATTATGCAGGATGTTCAAGAGAGGTGCAGAGATATTCCCGGTGTAGAGGAAGTACAGTATAGAAAAGCCCAAACCGGACCGCCGACCGAACCGCCGGTCAGTTTCCGGCTCTTCGGTGACAGCTACGACGAGCTGGCCCGGATAGCAAATGAGTTCAAGCAGAGACTCGGCTCATATCCGGAGCTCTACAACATAAGCGACAACTTGGAAAGCGGCACTCCCGAACTGCAGGTAAATGTAAACGAAACCTTAGCTGCACAGTACGGATTAACAACAGCTGCAGTGGGCTCGTTTATCCGCAATTCATTTCAAGGGGTCACTGCTACTACTCTCTTTTTGAGAAACGAAGAGATCGACGTCATCGTTACATACGACGGAAGCAGGAGCAACTCGGTACAGACACTGCTTCAATCCAAGGTGCCCACACCCGACGGCAGGCAGGTCCCGTTCTCGTCGGTGGCATCGGTGAGGGAAGATCAGCCGATCGCCGCGATCAAACGTGTCGACGGAAAACGTGAAGTAACCATTACTGCTGAAGCGTATTCCGAAGAGAATATACGTGCTATTAACGACGATTTTCGCTCGTTGTTCGATAAGCAGTATAAGAACCGCTACCCGGACGTTACGCTGAAAGTGGGCGGAGAGTTCGAAGAGCTGGACACCCTCATCTTCCAAATTTTGCGGATCATGCTCATTGGGGTATTCCTGATCTATATAATTCTGGGGACCCAGTTCAACTCCTATTTCCAGCCGGTACTGATCATGTTTTCCGTTCCCTTTGCGTTTGTCGGGGTGATCCTTTTTTTAGTCATCTCAGGGACCCCTTTTTCTACGACGGTCCTGTACGCCGGGGTCGCTCTTGCCGGTATTGCGGTAAACGACTCCATTGTCCTTATCAGTTATATCAATGACCGCCGTAAGGGCGGGATGTCAACCATGGAATCGGTGGTCGATGCCGCCTCCACCCGACTCCGTCCGGTACTGCTTACCTCTTTGACGACCATCTCCGGTCTACTCCCTACTGCTCTCGGGTTAGGTGGGAAATCGGTCGTATGGGGGCCGATGGCGGGTACCATCATTTTCGGGTTGATTTTCTCTACGATTACAGCGCTGTTACTTATACCGTGTCTCTACGGTATATTGGATGATGTTCTGATGTTCAGGACCAGACGCCGGGAGCGGAAGGAGAAAAGAAGACATGTCGGAGAAACCGAATAAACGGGGCAATTATATTGCCGATAATTTCGTCGCAGTCCTTTGGGCGCTGAACCTCTCCATTGCGGTGGTAAGCCTGATTGCTGTGTTCGTTGTG
>CAZQKT010000188.1:0-4360 GCA_964594055.1 uncultured Spirochaetales bacterium | reverse complement strand
GCTCCTGCAATGCCTCCGGGAGGCGGCGCACCCGGAATGGGCGGGATGATGTAAATCGACTATTCTATTGAAATCTGAATAGTAACTAAAAAAACAGGCTCCCATGTCATCACATGGGAGCTTTTTGTAAGCGTCCGACAGGACGCCATGCGTCCGACAGGACGCCATGCGTCCGACAGGACGCCGAGGAAGTGTAAATGAAACGGGAAGAGTTTATCTTTACGATCGGATATCAGGGAATGAATGCGGTCGTGGACGGACAAGAGTTAAAGCGTTATAAGAATCTATCTACCGAGGGACTGCTCGAAGAGGGGCAATTCAAGGCGGCCTTTTGTTCCGCACTCTATAATGAGAGTGATGAAGAATGCGGGCTCGTGCTCAAACGGTATAACGAACACAGCGGGCGAACATATTCCTCAATTCAAGAGTTAAAACGGCTGTTCGGCGTCTTCGACGTACCTGCTGATGTTGCAAAAGTAAATATTATATGATAGCTTTTCAAAATCTTAAACAAGGGGATATGATTAATTATGAATGCAGTACTAACTGATTTGTTACTCATGGGGGGTGCACCGGCACCTGGTGGTGGAGGAGCTCCTGCAGCCGGTGGATCCGGACAGCTCGTTACTACCTTTATCACGTTCGGCCTGGTTATCGCTATCTTTTATTTTCTGATTATCCGGCCGCAAAATAAAAAGAAAAAAGAAACACAGGAAATGTTGAGTTCAATCGGCAAAAACGACCGGGTCGTTACGATTGGAGGAATACGGGGTGTTGTCCAGTCGGTAAAAGATGATACCGTTGTTTTGAAGGTAGATGACAATACGAAACTGGAGTTTTCAAAAAGTGCGGTCTCTAGCGTTCTTGAAAAGAAGGGTTCAGGAAAAGAGAGTTCGCAGGAAGAAGAGTAGGACCCCGATCATCACATAGACTATTTCGATTAAATCCGCAACCGGAGAAAAATGATGAGCAAACGAATACGACTGTTTCTGGTGTTGCTTGTTCTCGTGATTTGTGGGACATTCCTATACCCCACCTTTAAATGGTACTTCGTAACCCCAGAGCGCGACAAACAGCTCGCTGCAGCTTCCAACGAGCAGATAAAAGATTACGCTGTACGTAAAGCAACCAAAGATTTAAACCAATTGACCCGATTAGCGGGCAAAGAGGAAGGTAAAGGACCTGTCCCCGAAGATCTCCAGTATATGATAGAGCACGCCAAAGAAAATTATAAGCTGGAAAGGAAGGACCTTCCTGATGAGTGGACTGTAGAAAATCTCCTTAGCGGGTTTAAAAATCAAAAAGAAGTCCTCGAAACCATAGAAGGCCATTACCGGAACGAACTACTCGGCTTAAAAGACGAACGGAACGATATCCTCGAGCTTGGACTCGATCTCTCCGGCGGTATGCGGGTTATACTCGAAGCCGATATGGGCAGTCTGCAGCAACGACTCGATCGTGAACCGACTGCGCAAGACGAACAGGAAGCCATAGACCGGGCGATGGAGATCCTCAATAACAGAATCGACCAATTCGGTGTCACCGAGCCCCAAATAAGGCGTTTGGGTACGGAGCAAATAGCAATAGAGGTCCCCGGTGCAGCAGATCCCGAGCGGGTACGCTCATTTCTTCTGGGAAAGGGAAGGCTCAACTTCCATATCGTCGACGACGAAGCGACCGAGCAGCTCAACGAATATCTCGCCCAGCATCCGACGGGGTACATCGGTGCCGGAGATGATATCGAGCAGCCTGATTTTCTCGACCCCGGACTCGTTGCCCGAGGGTTTTACAAGAAGGACACCTACGGAATCGATAAACTCCAGAGATACATCGTCATCAGGCGAGAACCGGGTCTCGACGGCACGCATATCCAGGATGCCCAGGTAGGCAGTGATCCTATCACCAACCAGCCGGTCATCAACTTTACACTGGACAGAGAAGGGGGGGAGATCTTTTTTAAACTTACCTCCTCTAATGTAGGGAAAACGCTGGCTATTGTATTGGACGATAAGGTCAAAGCAGGGGCGCGGATCTCGGAGGCTATCCGAGAGTCGGTCCGAATGACCGGTTTCGACCGCAAAGAGGCACAGGATTTGGCCCTCGTACTCAGGACGGCAGCAATGCCGGTAGATCTAAACGTGAGCACTCTCCAGTCGATCGGGGCTTCCTTAGGCGAAGATTCCATCCGGGCCGGAATCAGGGCGATCAGTCTCGGGTTTCTCCTTATCATCGTTTTTATGCTCATATATTATAAAGGTGCGGGATTCGTTGCGGATATAGCCCTCGTGTTGAACCTGTTCGTCATCGTCTCCATACTTTCCGCATTCAATTTGACCCTCACCCTCACCAGTATTGCGGGAATAATACTGACCGTCGGTATGGCGGTAGACGCAAATGTGATTATTTTTGAGCGGATAAAAGAGGAGTACAGACTGGGCAAATCTCCGGAAGCTGCAGTCAAAACCGGATTCAAGAAAGCCCTCTGGACCATCATGGACGCCAATATCACGACCTTCATTGCCGCGATCTTTCTCTCCCAGCTGGCAAGCGGTCCGGTACAGGGGTTCGCCTACACGCTTGCGGTGGGAATCGTCTCTTCTATGTTCACGGCCCTTGTCGTTTCCCGTCTCATATTTGATTTCAGCGTGGAAGTTCTCAAAGTTAAAAGACTCAGCATCAGCTGGAGGAATCGATGAAAAAAGTAATCCGATTTACCAGAGTTCGTATATACATGTTCATTCTCTCTGTTCTCCTCATCGCTGCCGGGATAGCGGCGATCATCATCAATGACGGTTTTAACCTCGGGATAGATTTCCAGGCAGGTATGAATCTACGGGTCCAGATTGCCGATCCGGTTATGAGTGTAACCTATGACGGTGAAGGAGACGCAACGGCCAATGTAACGGGAAACAGTGTGGTCATTCAGCGGGAAGGCATAGAAGAAAGCGGTAGAATTACGATACCTCTTGCCGACAATCCGACGATCGGAGAACTCGCCTCGTCTATCGAGGAGGTGCCGGGAATATCTGCAGTTGTGGTAGGGGGCGAAGGGCTTCCAACCGAATTGATCGTAGGGTTCAGCCACATCCGGGAGTTGGGAGAAGCACCGGTGTATATCAATGCGAGACCGGAAAGCGAAGACACAATGTTCGCACCTATCGAAGAGATACGGCAGAGTGTCGCCGGTTTAGGAGGCGCCCAAATCCAGATCGTCGGTGATTCGGTCAATCAGGAGTACATTATACGGGTCGAAGATCCGGGCAGTGAGGATGATTTCAGCAGCAAAGCTGCCGATCGAATTATGAATCTGCTCGGAGAGCGGTTTGGAGAAGCTTCCGTTATCCAAAAACAGACCGATTATGTCGGACCTCGGTTCTCCCGGGAACTGACCCAACAGGTAGTACTGCTGACTGTCTTTGCACTGCTTTTGATCCTCGTTTATATCTGGTTCAGGTTCAGATTAGCGTATGCGGTCAGTGCTATTATCGCCCTTGCTCACGATGTTGCGATTATTCTCGGTTTTGTGGCCGCTTTTCAGATCGAGTTTTCAACGGCAACGATCGCAGCGATTCTGACTATAATCGGGTATTCGCTCAATGATACCATCGTTATTTTTGACCGGGTCCGCGAAAACGTGGGCCTGATGCGCGATTCCGATTTTCAAACGATTATCAATTCCAGTATAACCCAATCGCTGAGCAGGACCCTGCTTACCTCACTGACGACGATCCTCGGTGTTGCAGCAATCTATATTTTTGGGACCGGTTCGATAAAGGATTTCGCCTTAAGCCTTATGGTCGGTATTGTGATCGGTACTTACTCTTCTATGTTTGTCGCCTCACCGATCCTCTTAGGATGGACAAATCTGCAAACCAAGCGGAAGAAAATGAAAGATCTCCAGAAGTATGGACGGGGAGAGACGCCGAAGGCCCCCACCGGCGAAAAAGGGCCTGAGCAAGCAGCTACTAACGAGACCTTAGAAGCAGAAAAAGCGGGAGAAGCGAAGACTGAGAAGGGAGAAAAAGGGGAGATCAAACCGCCGAGTACACCGGTACCGAAAGAGCGGAAGCCCCAGGGAAAAAAGCGGACCAAGTCCGGCAAAAAGAAAAAGAAGAAAAAATAGAGCAGCCGTGGACCGACACGGCTACGGCCCAGCTGCTGCCGCTCGGGCCCGCGGTTAAAACCGCTTTCCGTGTATATCTAACAGATTGAATTGACCCACATGACTGATGAGCATCACGGCCATCACGCCGGCTTCTGTAGGATCAGTAACGATTAAATCCACAACAGAAAGGACGGAACCGGCCATACTAAGTGCGATTACAGGTATACCGTACATCTCCCGCAGCTCCCGTACGGC
>CAZQKT010000187.1:0-4371 GCA_964594055.1 uncultured Spirochaetales bacterium | reverse complement strand
CATCATATGCACAATCTACCCCGACTGCCGCGAAAAATGAAAGCCGTTTTACAAATAGTTTACATTCCTTTTACATTCTTGTAACCACAGAGGTCTTTCCTTTTTGTATTATTTTCTCGGCAGCACCCGATCGGCAGCACCCTAAAAAGCCTTAAAGGCGGAGGAGAAGAATATGGCGGGCCCTTCACACGATGAGACACGCAGAATTATACAGAAGGACAGCGTTAAGAAGTTTGTTACTCCTGAGCAGAAACGGCAGCGGAAAGTCGCGCTTATCGTACTGCTTCTCATTATCGGTATTGCCGCCGGGGGGTACCTGGTCTTGGTCCCCAGAGAGAAAAGCTACCACCTCAGTACTTGGGATTCGGCAGCGGTCATGCGAGGGGATTTGCCCCGGGTAATTCAGGCAAGCGGTACAGTGACGATCCCCGAGCAGATGACTATCGTGAACCCCGAAGAGGGATACGCCGCCGGCCTTTTTGTAGAAGTAGGAGAGACAGTCTCGGATGGAGAATTATTGGCGATTATCGACGTTCCCGATTTGGAGGACCAACTCTACGATTTACAACTCGATCTGGAAGACAAGCAGAAGCAGATACAAAGAACGGAAGTGCAAAACGAAATAACCAATGCCCGCAAAGAGCGGGAAATTACCCGGTTGCGCGATGATGTCCTGGACGAACTCGCCGAACGGGAGAAACTCATAAAACTGGTAGAAATAAACGCCTCGCGGAAATCGGAATTGGACACCCAGGAGAACAAGATCAAGACCCTTCGAGAAGAGATAACCGAAAAAGAAGAACAGCTCAATGAGGACCGCAGGCTGCAGCAGCTCGAGATAGAAATGATCGAACTGAATATCCGGCAGCTTCACACCACGATCGACCGGCTGAAAGCTGATATCGCGGAAGCGGAAATAAAAAGCCCTCTGGCGGGAGAAATACTGGAACTCAATGAGACCCTCGCCGTCACGGGAAGTTTAATCGGCAAAAACCAGGAATTGCTTACCATTGCCAATCCGGAAACCGCGATCGTCGAGCTGGAGGTAGATGAAGAATACGCCGGGGCGCTGATAAAAAGCCAGAAAGCAACCCTGGAAGTAAGCGGGGCGACCCTCGGCGGAGAGATAACCGGCATCGGGCGGACCGCGCAGAGTTCCTCAGACGGCCTGGGCGGTACTGTATTGGTAAAAGTCAAACCGGAACAGATAACCGATGCTCTTATCTCCGGTGCCACCGCCGTTGGAAGATTTGAAATTGGGGCACTCGAAAACATCCTTATCCTCCCCCGCGGTCCGTATCTTTCGACCGGCAACCAACGGTATCTCTATAAGATCGAGGGGAACACCGCCTATAAAACGGAAGCCGTATTCGGGAAGAGTGAGGGCAATTTTATCGAAGTCATAAGCGGCGTGACCGAAGGTGATGAGGTAATCACGAGCGGTTATCAAAATTTCATTGAATATAAAACCATAACACTTAAAAGAGGTGAATAAGATGATTCGTTTGGAAAACATCGCGAAGCGATATGATTTAGGGGCAGTAACGGTCACCGCGTTAGAGGAGATTACACTGTCCATCGAAGAGGGGGAGTATATTGCAATAATGGGCCCTTCCGGTTCGGGCAAATCTACTTTGATGAATATCATCGGTATTCTCGATACTCCCAGTGAGGGTACGTACTTTCTGGAAGATTATGACATTACCCGCCTTCCGGACAAAGAGCAGGCCCGCATCCGTAACCGTAATTTCGGTTTCATCTTTCAGAGTTTCAACCTGCTCTCCGAACTCAGCGCCCTGGAGAATGTCGCCCTTCCCATGAGCTATGCCGGAATGGGCCCGCGGGAACGAAATGAAAAAGCCGGAGAACTGCTCGAACAGGTGGGCATGTCCCACCGGCTCCATCATCTTCCGACCATGCTAAGCGGCGGAGAACAGCAGCGGGTAGCTATCGCCCGTGCTTTGGCGAACAATCCGGACCTGATTTTGGCCGACGAACCGACCGGGAATCTTCCTTCCGATAAGGGAGAGGCGATCCTGGAAACTTTGGAAGAGCTGAACAAGCAAGGTGTTACCGTGGTCATGGTAACACACAACGAAGAACAGGGACGGAGGGCCAAACGGCGGGTCCATATCCAGGATGGCAGGCTCGTAACCGGAGAAGTATTGGTATGAATACGGGAGAAAACATTAGAGTGGCCGCCCGCTGGATCGGAAAGCGCCCGGTAGAATCGTTTCTGCTGGTTGTCGGCATTGCCCTGGGCATAGGTGCGGTGAGTGCCGGATTGAACCTGTTTCTACATTCCAAACAAGAAATACAGAAGCTTGTCGATTCGACAAAGTACAGAGAAATCGTTATTTCCACCAGAGAGGAAGCTGCGGAAATGGAGCTTCCCGCTGTTCCGGTCGATGAAACCACACTCGCCGTGCTCACATCCAAAGATTTGGAAATCAGCAACGAACTGCAGAATGTACTCTACGCGTTCATCGCCAACCGCACCGAGTTCAAGATCAGCAGCGGATGGGGAGGCCCCGAGGGAATGGTGCCGACACGATCGGAGGACCCGGGCGCCGATGGGCCCGCAGAAGCCGGTGCCGGCGGCAGGCAAGAACCGGGACCGACGGAAGCTTTGGAAACGGACAGTCCCGAACCGGCACTGGACCGCATCTACGGATACGAGGTCACCCCGCAATTCTTTACCGCGCACGGGCTCATCCCCGCCTCGGGGAGCCTCTTTACCGACGACGAGGTAGAGAGCAGAAAACCAGTAATGGTGCTGGGAGCAACTCTTGCACAAAACCTTTTCACCGACGGCCGGTCTCTGGGAAGAGAAGTGTATCACCGAAGACAGCTCTATGAAATAACAGGGATCCTCGAACCGACCGGGACAGAATATGACACGATGGCATTTACCCCGGCCGTCATACCGGAACGAGTATTGGCGGACTCCCAAATGGCGCGAATGTTTTTTTCCAGAAATCCGACCTCCCTTCACTTTGTCATCGATAATGCCGAACAACTCGATGAAGTGAACGCCCGACTCGAATCGCATTTTATTGATACATACGGTGAACATACAGTCACCGCTAATCTTCCCCGCGAAGAAGTAGAGAGTACCATAAGCCGGAACAGACGTATCAGTATCATCATTCTGTTTCTCGCCGTCTCCGGGCTTCTCATCGCGGATGTCAATGTATCCAACATCTTGTTGGGCAGGATGGTCCGAAGCAGGAAAAAGATCGGTATTCTCAAAGCCATCGGAGCGAGCAAACAGGACATTTTCGCCCTCTTCTCTTTAGAGGGGTTTTTACTGAGTGCCGCGGGGGCGGCGGCCGGGGGAGGGGTCTCCTATCTGCTCTTCCGCATTATGAAACAGACCTTGGGTCTTGACGGTTTTCAACCGGGACAGCTTCTCATAGGTATCGGCATTGCTTGGTTTATCACCATGGTCCTGACCGTTTTCCCCGCCTTCCAGGCAGCCGGTGTCCCCGCCGCGGACGCGATGCGGCACGAATAGGAGAACACAATGAAAACAATTCAGACAGTATTAGCAGGTATAAAAAAATCACCCGGGAAAACCCTTATGACCCTATTCGCCGTCGGGTTAGGTGTCGGCGTCCTTATTAGTTCGATAAATATAAGCGGTGCATTTTCCGCCTTTATACAATCCGAACTTACCGAACGCGGCATTATTTTCAATGTCGCTAACGCGGAGTATTCGAGTGAAGGAAGACTCGAACGGGTACGGCCGCTAGAGTTCGACGACCGGGTCATGGAGGTGCTTGCATCGGAACTGCCGGGTCCACCGTCCGTTTCTCCGGCCGCCGTCCCGTTTTTCGACCTCCAGATACGCACGGAAGGGACCACCTACCGCATACGTTCCATCCTCGGTGTAAATGAAGCATACCTCGATATTATGGACCTCGACATTGTTGCAGGAAACCGGTTTACCGCGGCATCGGTAGAAAAAGGGGCGAAAGAGGCGATCATCTCGGAAGCGCTCGCGAAATCATTGTTCGGTTCCGCAGAGAATGCTTTAGGGAAAACCATCCGTCCGCCGGTCTCGGACACTACTACTTCCGAGACAAACACCGCTGCCGCCCCCGGCCCCGAAGAAAACACAGGCGGTGACCGCGGCAGTGGCCGCATGCGGTTCGCCCTCCCCACGTTCACGATTACCGGCATATTTGACACTCCTTCCGAGTTGAAACGGAAATCCTTCGGTATCGGCGATGTGTTAGTCCCCTATCTCACCCTGCTCCCCGGCGGGATGAACCAGGAAATGGGCCGGGGGTTCCTCCTCTCCACCCTTACCCTAAAACTCTCGGGAATCTCTGCCGGTTCGGCAGCTTCGACAGTTCGGGGGGTCCT
>CAZQKT010000186.1:0-4410 GCA_964594055.1 uncultured Spirochaetales bacterium | reverse complement strand
TTACGGGTAAATCCCCATTTCGTGATAGAGTGTTTCCAGCCTGGAAAGGGAGAGGATGTACGCTGCCGTTCTCAGGTCGGTTTCATACTGGGCCGCTTTCTCCCGCACACTCTCATACGCGGTTGTGAGAATTCGTTTTAGCTTTTGGTCGACCTCTTCAAGCATCCAGAACTCACTGCGCTTGTTCTGGAGCCACTCGAAATAACTTACCACTACTCCGCCTGCGTTGCAGAGAACATCGGGGAGCACCTCGATTCCACGGTCGACGAGGATCTGTTCTCCTTCGGGATTAGTAGGCCCATTGGCCCCTTCAGCAACCAGTTTTACCTGGAGGAGAGGAGCGGTATCGGCTGTAACCTGGTTCTCCATCGCCGCCGGAATGAAGATGTCCGCCTCAGCTGCTAAGAACTCCTCATGGCCGGCAGAACGGGCATCGGCAAAACCGCACACTCCGCCGTTCGATGCCACGAAAGAGACAAGTTCTTCCGGGTCGATTCCGTTGGGGTTAAGCACGGCCCCGGTCACATCCTCGGCACCCACGAACACCGCTCCGAGTGCCCCGAGCAGCCGGGCGGCCCAGGAGCCGACATTCCCGAATCCCTGAACGGTAAAAGTGCACCCTTCAAGCGAAACATTCCGTTCCTGTGCCCACTGTTCGATACTGTACACGACACCCTGCCCCGTAGCTTTGTCCCTTCCGTAACTTCCGCCGGCTTCCAGCGGCTTTCCGGTTACGACGTGAATGCAGTTGCGCCGTTCGTGGGGCGGCCGGGTAGTCAAATAGGTGTCTAGTATCCAGGCCATAATCTGTGAGTTCGTATTTACATCCGGAGCGGGAATATCGTACTCCGGTCCTATATTATTTCCGAGAGCAAAAGTAAACCGTCTGGTGATCCGTTCGATCTCTTTTTTCGAATAATTGGCCGGATCGATTTGAATGCCCCCTTTTGCTCCGCCGTAGGGAATCCGCGTGATGGCAGCTTTCCAAGTCATCCACGTAGCGAGGGCACGGACTTCATCCAGATCAACAGCCGGATGAAAACGAAGGCCCCCTTTATACGGGCCCATCATGTTGTTGTGCTGCACCCGGTAGCCGGTGAACATTTCGATGTTTCCATCATCCATTCGTACCGGGAAGTGGACCACGATTTCGTTGTTCGTTGTCGAGAGTATTTTCCTGATATCGGGGTCGAGATTCATCATGTCCGCCGCTTTATCGAACTGCCACTGCACATTTTGATAGAGGTTCGATTTCTTTTTTTCTTTTGTTTCCGTAATTCCTTGTATTGGTTCTTTGATTTCAGCGTATGTGCTCATGTAATTCCTCCTCAATGTCTATCCTATTTATACTCTTCACAGTGCCAGATCCCGCCTTCGGTATGAGCATATATACAGGTATGGCGGTTTTTACAAATTGTACACAAAACGAGAAAAAGGGGGTGACAAAAGGGCTGGGCCTCCCGGGGTAGATGGAGGGGGCTCTTTTCTGCGGATACAGTCCGTTTTGAGACCGTTCGAATGAGTTCAAACTCTTCACAGTGAATAACAGGGTGCGTTTCATCCACCGGAAACGTACAGGTATGGGAATGCCTGCAGGAAAGACATAATCCCCCCAATGCACGCCTCCCGCCCGGCTGCACCTTCTCAGTTTTTAACCTTTTTTCTTCGAACTCTTTTTCTATTTTTGTCTTGATCAAGGTCTGTTCAGTCGTCATTCCTTGCCTCCTTTCATATCGTTCCTACAAGTATTAATGCAAATACCGTACCAACCACTTGAAAAAAGGAGAAAAACCTACTGTCTCTAAAAGCAGCTAATGTACTGCATTATAATGATTTATATGAGGTACTCTTACATTGAACAGAAAGTTTCCGGCCCCGCCGCACAATGCAATCGGAAAAACCGGGGAATTTCTCCTCAGCGGGGAAACCTGCCCCGAATGTGTTGCGGATATTACTGAGCAGAGTCCTCTTCTGCGGGAGTGATTTCGGCGAGTTTGGAGCGCAGTGTTTTCCGGTCTATGTCGAGGATTTCTGCAGCTTTGGTTTTGTTTCCGCCTGTCATTTCTAAAACTCCTGCAATATGGTCCTGTTCCACTTCTTTCAAGGTGCGCTGCAGATTTTCTTTTTTTCCGACAGAATCTCGGGCGGAAAACCGCATCCATTGGGGCAAGTCCGGTACGTCGATGCTATCACTGTCCGCCATGATAATGAGACGGTTTACGAGGTTCTCGAGCTCCCGCACATTTCCCGGCCAGTCGTACTGTTTGAGGGCCGTAAGGACTGCATCGGAGATGCAGGGTACCGGTTTTCCCTGTTCTAAGGCAAACTTCTTTTTAAAATAATTTATCAGGATAAAAATATCATCACGCCGCTCCCGCAGAGGAGGAAGGTCGATGAAGATTACGTTGAGTCTGTAAAAGAGGTCTTCCCGGAACGTGCCTTTGGCTACCGCATTCTGGAGGTCCTTATTCGTGGCCGCAATAATGCGGACGTCGATCCGCTGGGGCTTTCGGGAACCGAGCATTGTTATCTCTTTCTCCTGGAGCACCCGGAGGATCTTCGCCTGCATGGCAAGACTCATTTCACTAATCTCGTCGAGAAAGATTGTCCCCTGATCGGCAGTTTGGAAAAACCCCGCCCGTGCCTGGTCGGCTCCTGTAAAAGCACCCCGGGTGTAACCGAACAGCTCGCTCTCCAACAGCTGCTCCGGAATGGCACTGCAGTTGACTGCCACAAACGGAAACGAAGCACGGTCTCC
This sequence comes from uncultured Spirochaetales bacterium, assembly GCA_964594055.1. Taxonomy (GTDB): domain Bacteria; phylum Spirochaetota; class Spirochaetia; order SPDA01; family CAZJBZ01; genus CAZKZZ01. The sequence goes on along the minus strand of CAZQKT010000186.1, from coordinate 1,652 downwards.
TGAATAATGGATTGCCCGGGCCACCAGCTCTTTGCCCGTTCCGCTTTCTCCGGTAATGAGTACGGTAGCCGAAGTATCGGAGGCTTTGGCGATCATGGAATAGATTTTTTTCATCTCTTCGGACTCTCCGATCAGCCCTTCATAATGCATGTACTGCGGTTCCGGCTCCGCGTGCTCGAGCCGTCTTCTTCTCAATTTTTCCAGAGACCGGTTTACCGCCTCGAGGAGCTCTTTATCGGTAAACGGTTTGGTAATGTACTCTTCGGCCCCAGTCTTGATGGCCTGCACCGCCCCATCGAGACTCGGATATCCTGTAATGAGCATGACTTCCATGTTCTTGTAATTGTCCCGTACATGCCGGATCAGTTCCATCCCGCTTACCTTCGGCATCTTCATGTCCGTTATTACCAGGTCGACCGGAACGGACTCCAGCAATTCGAGCCCTCCTGAAACCGAACCGGCAGTATAGACGGTAAATCCTTCGGCTGTGAGGTTGCGCTGAACAAGTTCTACGGTGTCCTCTGCATCGTCGACTACCAGAATTGATTCTTTCTGTTTTTTATCTTTCATATACTTTTTCCTATTGTACCGGAAATGAGACGGTAAACACCGTGCCTTCCTTTTCTCGAGAATCAACCTGTATCGTTCCGCCGTGAGAAGTGACGATCCCGTGCACAACCGCAAGACCGAGTCCGGTGCCCTGGCCTACTTCTTTGGTGGTAAAAAACGGGAGAAAAATCTGGTTTTTGACCTTTTCGCTCATTCCCCTGCCGGTATCACTGACCGTAAGGGTAACCATATCATCCCGGACGTTTGTTTTTACGGTGAGGGTCCCGCCCGAATTCATCGCCTGGATGGAGTTGACGACAAGATTTACCAAGACCTGGTTGAGCTGCGCCGGATCACCTATAATCTCGGGAAGCTCATCGTCTAGTTCCGTTTTCAGTGTAATTCCCTCTTTTACACACCGCGATTCGAGAAAATAGAGACCGTCCCGAACAATCGTATTGAGATTGGTCCGTGATTTCCTCGTCGGCATCTGCCGGGCAAAAATCAGCAGCTTTTTTACGATCTCCCTGGCATGGAGGGCGGCACGTTCGATCTTTTCGATATCACCCCGGACCTGTTCCGGCAGCCGGGGTTCCTTTTGGACCAATTGAGAAAACCCGAGAATACTCCCTAAGGGTTCATTCAACTCGTGGGCCACTCCGGCGGAAAGCTCTCCGATCGTGGCCAAACGGTCGGCGTGCTGGAGCTGCTGCTGCAGCATGGCCTGCTCTTCCTCGGCAATCTTCCGCTCAACGATAAGGGAGAGCTGCTTCGCCACCCCGTTTATTAAATTGTACTCTTCTTCGAGGAACGGGTTTTCATCGAGTATCTCCTCTCCATTATCAGTTCCGTTGTGCAGATAATTCACCTCGACATAACCCTGCCGCATACCTTTCGCTACGATATCGGCTTTTATCGATGGGGAAACTTCCCGGTACTGGGGAGAGACATACTCCTCATCATTAAAGACGATTTTGGAAGCTGCCGATTCAGGAAATTGAAATGCCGGCGGGAGAATATCCACTACTTCCATGAGGATTTCCTTCAGGGAAACATCTGTCTGTTGGGCCAACTGAGAAATACTGTAGAGACAGGAGAGCTCT
>CAZQKT010000185.1:0-4455 GCA_964594055.1 uncultured Spirochaetales bacterium | reverse complement strand
GGAGACCGGTTCAATTTGGACGGGTACAAGAGTGATATCGGGTTGGAAGAGAAGCTGAAACGGGCGGAGAAAATCGAAGGGCTCGAGGGGATCGAGCTCTGCTACGGTCCGGGTACGGACGAAGGGGACGGGAAACAGGTGCGGAAGCTGCTCGACAAATACGGGCTGGATGGGCCGGTGGTAAACGCTCCGGTCATCTCGGAGCAGATTTGGCGGTATGGCAGCTTGAGTTCTCCGGATGCGGAAGTCCGCGCCCGGGCGGTGGCGGCAATCAAAGAGACGGCCGATTTTGCCTCTGCTGCAGGATCATCCATGGTAAACATGTGGCTGGGGCAGGACGGGTTCGATTATCCCTTTCAAACGGATTATACCAAGCAGTGGGAACATCTGGTCGATTCCTGCAGAGAGATAGCCGACTACAACAAGGGCATGAAGTTCGGTCTGGAGTTCAAGCCGCGGGAGCCTCGAAACCGGGCACTTATCAATAACGTCTCCACCACCCTCCTCATGCTCAAAGAGATAGACCGGGAGAACTTCGGGCTTACTATCGACAACGGCCACATCCTGCAGAACGGAGAAAATATGGCCCAGGCCGTCGAGCTGGCCGCCCGGCAGGGGAAACTGTTCAATCTCCACGTAAATGATAACTACGCAGCCTGGGATGACGACATGATCGTCGGTTCCGTCCATCTGGTGGAGTATCTGGAATTGTTTTACGTGCTGCATAAGATCGAATACAGCGGCTGGTGCGCCATCGATATATTCCCCTTCCGGGAAGATGCATTCCGTGCCACCGAAGAGAGTATCCGGTATCTTCGGGTCTACGACCGCTGGGTCGAATCGGTGGGGTTCGATCGTTTGACTGGGTTAATTGAAAAAGGGGATGTAACTGAAATAATGAAAACCGTCCGGGAAACGCTTTTTGCATAAGGAGAAGGAGTAAGAGCATGAAACTGCAAAACTACAGGATCAAAGACAGAGAGATAACGGAGAAGTTTATACAATTTAGAAGAGATAACCCGGAGGTCAAAGCCCGGATCAATTTTTCCTGGAGCAACTGGGGGTTCGGTATGGAACCGCTGCAACGGTCCGCCGCCCGTCTGGAAAAGAACAATGTCCGGTTTATCGAGCTGCACGGCAACCGGTACGGTCCGGACCTGGGTTATAAAACCAAGGAAACCAAGAAGGTCCTCGACGACCACGGGATAAAATTGTCCGGGGTGTGCGGCATGGTAAGTCCGGAATCCGAGCTCTCGAGTAACAAGCCCCACATCACCCAGCGGAGCATCGATTATTTTAGACGGAACATCGATCTGTGCGCGGAACTCGGCGGATCATATCTTCTCTTCGCTCCGGGCGCGGTGGGCCGGACCGAACCGTATGACGAGAACGAGTTCTACCGGGCAGCCGATGCCCTCCGTATGTTAGGGGATGATTTCAAGGGTGCGGGTGTACGGGGAGCGGTCGAGCCGGTCAGGGCTGCGGAAGTCAGTTTCTGCCATACCTTCGAAGAGGCAAAACGGCTCATCGACGAAATCGACCATCCCGGGGTGCAACATATTGCCGGCGACGTGTATCACATGCTCGCAGGTGAAGAACACATCGGCGGAACCTTGATGGAATACGGAAAGATCATGACCAATCTTCATATGGCTGATTCAAACCGGTTCGCTTTAGGCCGAGGGTGCCTTGACCTCGACCGGATAATTATGGCCCTCTATAGTATGGGATATAATAATCCCAAATGCTTCTGTTCGGCGGAACCGTTAGGGCCCGGCGGGGACCCGTATCCGCAGATGTGGGGCAAACCGGAGAGCTCGGTACTCGATGCGCTGGTGGAACAGTCCGCCCGGTACTTTTACGAACGGGAGGAAGTGCTGCTTACTGCCGACGAAGACGAGCTCTATTCCTTATAACGAGAGGTGATGCGATGGCTGAAGTATGGACGATGGGTGAGATTTTAGTCGAGATTATGCGGCCTGAAGCCGGTATGGGGCTGGACGTGCCGGGAGTGTTCAAAGGACCGTATCCGAGCGGTGCTCCGGCGATTTTTATCGACACGGTCGCACGATTGGGCCATACCGCGGGGATAATCGGCGGAGTGGGGGCGGACGATTTCGGGAAATGCGTTACAGACAGACTGGAGAGAGACGGCGTGGATACAGGCCGGGTCCTTCGGGACGATACCGGGTCTACCGCCGTGGCTTTCGTAACCTACTTTGAGGACGGCTCCCGCCGGTTTATCTATCATATCGACGGCACGCCCGCTACAAAAGCCCGTTTCAGCAAAGATATCTCCATAGACCAATCGACCAAGTTTTTCCATATGATGGGTTGTTCTCTCATGGTAAACGAGACGTTTCAAAAAGAGATCATTGCTGCGGCCGAACATATGGCTTCCCGGGGTGTAAAGCTCAGCGTTGATCCGAATATCAGGCCGGAACTGCTCAAAACACGGACGATCCATGATGTGTTAGGACCGGTATTAAAAAACTGTTCGATACTCATGCCCGGGCTTTCCGAGCTGAAGCTTCTAAGCGGTACGGACGATGTCCGAAACGGGATCGAAACGCTGTTCGAACAGGAAGCCCTCGAGCTCATCGTTCTCAAGAAAGGAAGTGAAGGGGCGGTCATCTATTCGCGTGAAGAAGAGATCACGGTCCCCGTGTACAAAGTAGAAGAGGTCGATGCTACCGGTGCCGGTGACTGTTTCGATGCAGGTTTTCTCTGCGGTGTCCTCGAAGGGCTTTCTCTCGACGAGTGCGGGAAGCTCGCGGCAGCTGCCGGTGCTCTCAATGCGGCCGCGTTCGGACCGATGGAAGGGGAGATCAGCAAAGCCGCGGTCGACAAGCTTATCCGGTCCTGAGCTTAACAGATGAGAGAGACTATCAGGGCGGAGAAACCGCCTGTTCTTACTCCGAAGGAGCTGCGTACAAAAATTGATCACATCCTCTCCGTTCTCGATCTAAACGGTTTGAAGGGTATTCTCTTCGTAGAGGAGGGAGTACTCAGATGGCTTACCGGACTGCGGCATCAAATTATCGATATCGCTCCTGATGCAGAGAGTCCCGTCAGGGCTTTGGTCAGGTTCGACGGGAGTGGAGCGGAAGTGCTTTTTGCTGCCGACGCCACCGAGCTTCCCCGGCTCAAAGCGCAGCTTCCTCCGCTGTTTGATCCGACAACCGAAATCCGCTACGATTTTTCAGAAGAGATACCATCGATTGCTGACGATACGATTCTGACCCCGCTTGCCGAATCATACAAATCTGTAATAGAAGCTATAGTTGGGCCGCTCCTAAAGGGCTGGGATGAAAATCAGTATAAAAAGCTCTCGTGGCTTTCCAGTGCCACACATGCCCTCCTGGTCGAAGCCGCTCATACCGTCGAGCCGGGGATGGACGGTTCAATGGTAAAAGGCGTTATTCAGCAGATCTTGGGTTCGGGTGATATCGAGACGAATCTTGTGTTAGTCGGATTGGAGGGTCAGGAGGCCCACCTCCATCCTCTCTATAGCGCCGATTACAGAGTGCCGCAGGCGGGAATGATCAAATTGGTCGTCGGAGCACGGTATGCGGAGATGATTTTTTCCCATACCGTAACGGTGAACTTCGGCGGCCCGCTTACCGAAGAAAAAGCAACAACCTTCGAGGCACTACAGGAAGCGGCCCGGAAGTATGCCGACTGCTATCGGGCCGGAGTCTCGGAAGCTTGGATCCACAAAGAAATCTCCCTAATTTTCGAAGAGGTGGGGGCCGCATACGGGTTGAGTTGGTTCAAAGAATCGGCGTACTACCACCATTTGGGAGGGCCGACCAGCCCCTTAGGAAACAGAGACTATCTTATCCAATCGGCCGGGAACCACATCCTGAAACCGTGGCAGCAGTTCGCCGTGAATCCGGTAGAAACAAAGTTCAATATGAAAGTGGAGATGCAGGGAATAATTCTGCCTGATGACTTTCCCCGGATCCTGCCCCTTTCCCGATATCTTCGGCCGGAATACCAAGGGTCGGTTACAAGAAGATCCACTAGGCATCAAAATGTCGAAACTTCTGCAATAATACAACGATAGCGATTAACATAATTTTAATCAAATTCTTGTTGTCACTTTCAAAAAAAAGTGCGATTTTTACAGTGATAATGCAGCTGTCTCTTCACTGATTTTTCCTCTACCGGCTGCCCACAACCAGCTTCGGCTGGATAAAATATATGCCTTCGCCCCGGAGTGGTTTTCATTTCGGGGTGTCTTTTTCCCCTCCGGTAGCACCACATCCAAAAAGCTGGTATGATATCCGGGTCATGATGATCGAACTGCGAAGAGATACCGCGACACTCCCGACTAAGGAGATGAGAGACCGTGCCTTCGAAGCCCCTCTGGGAGACTCGGTGTATGGGGAAGACCCCGACCAGGCTGCACTTGAAGCGGAAGGGGCCGAGCTCCTCGGAAAAGAAGCGTCA
>CAZQKT010000184.1:0-4473 GCA_964594055.1 uncultured Spirochaetales bacterium | reverse complement strand
CTTCAGACCCCCGACGACTGGCGCGAGCTGACCGCCCGCTACTGGGGACTGGTCCATCTGGTTGATCTTAATGTAGGGAGGCTTTTGGATACACTCGATGAGCTCGAGCTGCGGGAGAATACAGTGGTGATGTTTGCAGTCGATCACGGAGATATGATGGGGGCACAGGGACTCTTGACTAAGGGGCCTTTTATGTATGAGGAGACGACCCGGGTACCGCTCATTATGCGGTATCCAAACAAGATCCCCGGGGGAATGCGGACTAACGAGCTGGTCACCCTCCTCGACGGCACCCCGACCCTCCTCGATTACGCGGAAGTGACTGTTCCATCCCACATGCAGGGAAGAAGTCTCCGCTCTCTTATCGATCAAATCGGGACGGACCCGCCAGAGAATACCGGAATTAGCTGGAGAGACGCTGTGTTTATCGAGAGTTATGAAAGCTACACCCAGCGCTGTCCTATCTGGAATATCACAACGGGAGATTGGAAGTACAATTACTACTTCGGGGACAGCGATGAGCTCTACAATTTGAAAAATGATCCGTACGAAAAAGTCAACCGTGCCGGGGACCCCGGATACAGACAGGTCCTCTTCGAAATGCGGGAAAGACTTATGGGCTGGGCGGATTCTTCTCTCGATATAAGGCTTCAGGACTTAATCGGTCTCGCAGGACATACCGTATCGAGAGGATATGACTTCAGAATTGATTTCAAAAAAATGATTAAAAAAAGTTTATGACAGAAAGCGAGAACAGAAAGGTTGTTGACCTTTCAAGAAAAATTCTTAAGGAGGTTAGCTATGGCTAAACTGAAGAAAACATGTTTATGGATGCTGGTTCTTGTTGCAGCAGCAGGATTTCTCTGGGCAGGCGGAGGCCAGGAGGCGGAAGAAGGCAGCGGTAAAACGGTGATAAGTATGTGGAAGTTCGGCGGTCCGCAGCACGAACGGGAGTATATACTCGAACAGAATGCCCTCTACATGGAACGAAACCCCGGTGTGACAATCGAATGGTCCTATCAGGATTACGGTACAAAGCGGGAAAAAGTCATCTCCGGGCATTCTGCTAATCAGCTTCCCGACATCATCGCTTTAGACGGACAGAGTATCCCTGAGTTCGCGGAGATGAAGATTATCCTTCCCCTCGATGATATCGATGCCGTACTGGTAAGCGAGTGGGAAGAGAACTATCCGAGCGAAATCTGGAACACCAACATGCATAACGGGAAAGTGTATGCTGTTTCGACCTACGTGGATGCAACAACGTTTTTAGCATACAACACCAAAATGTTTAGGGATGCCGGTATTACCGGGAGCGACGGGAATGCACGGCCGCCGGAAGATTGGGCCGAAGTGGTCTCGATTGCCGAGAAAATGACTAAAGACGGGGTATTCGGAATGGCGCTGCCGGCATCGGGCCACAATCTCGACGTGAACATGCTCGAAGGAATTGCCTACAGAAACGGCGGACGCTGGCTCGACGACGGTGAGATCGTCATCGACGGTCCCGGTTTTGTCGACGCACTCGCCCTGTATAAGGATTTAGTACCTACAGCACCTGCCGGATATATGGAGACAAACTTCAGGACCGCAGCAGAGATGTTCTTCCAGGGAAAAACGGCAATGGTTATAACAGAGTCGTTTGCTCCGATATTAAAAGCGCAGTTCGATGTTGCACCTGACTTCGAGTACAACTTGGCCCCTTTCCCTCTCCGTTCTTCCAAATCGGGCCGGTATGATAAGGCAAGCTTTTTGATGACACCGACATTCGCACAAATGGTCACAAGGATGGTAAAAAACAGAGATGCAGTCATGGATTTTCTCGATTTCTGGAACACCTATGAGGCCCATGAAGGCTGGTCCGGGTCTGTTATTGTCGGTAGAATCCCTACACACAAAAAGAGTTTGAGCAGTAAGGCCTTTGCCGAGACCTATCCCGACCTGGCGGCCGAGTATGAAGCGGGAACGCTCTTCGAAGGGGCACTTCCCCAGGAAGGGTTCCCCGGGCTTACCGAATGCACCCAGAAACTCTCCGTTGCAATGCAAGAGTTCCTGTTGACCGATGCAGCTGCTGAGGAAGTTCTGGATACAGCAAGAGACGAATGTCAGTCGGTTTATGACAACGCTATAGGAAAATAATAGTGATTGGGATCTTCACCCGGGTACATACACCCGGGTGGTTTTTCTATTATTTAATCACATTGGGGGATACATGTCATGAAGGGAAGGATAGATAAACAAACCTGGGGCTATATATTCGTATACCCGATATTCATACTTATAAGCGGGCTTGTCATCGGTGTTCTCATCTACAACGTCGTCCTCTCGTTTAAAGATATGCAGTTTCTAGGCGGATCGAATCAATTTGTCGGGTTACAAACCTACAGGGAGATGTTAGAACGGCGAGAGACGGTAACCGTCATACTCAATTCAGTCAAATTCAATCTGCTCAGCACTTTTATGGTTATTTTACTCGGTCTCATTGTCGGTATTCTCCTCAGTGAACGGGTGCGGTTTTTCGGTATTCTCCGCAGTTTTATGCTCCTGCCCTGGATCATGCCCGGCGTAATCGTCGCCGGTGTGTGGAAGTGGATGCTCCACAGCCAGAGCGGCATTATAAACCGGTATCTCGTCGGGCTCGGCATCCTCGACCAGGGGTTTCCCTGGCTGGGGACCCCGGGAACGGCACTCTACACTGTATCTTTTACAATTGTGTGGCGGCTGTTTCCGTTGTTCGCCTTGGTAGTGATTGCCGCTATTCACAGTATCGACGAGACCCTTTTCGAATCCGGGCGTATGGACGGGATGAACAAATGGCAGGAGATATGGAACATCACCCTTCCTTCGATTAAGTATCAGATTCTCACTATGTCGCTTTTAAATATGATCTGGATTACCAACAACCTTGTGCTGGTAAGCATTATGACCGGGGGCGGGCCGATGTATTACAGCATGACACTCCCGCTGTTTCTCTACAAACTGGGGATCCAGTTCGGCAAGTTGAGCCAGGCAAGTGCCGCTACCATGATAAACTTTTTTATTCTGCTCATCTGGGGACTGATCTATTTCTATATCTACAGAAGAAACCAATTGAAGGATTGAGCTATGAAAACCGGACAATTGATAAAACGGCTTTTTCTCATCATTTTGGCATTGTTCATCCTCGTTCTCATACTCCATCCGCTGGCGTGGCTTCTGGTAAACTCGGTAAAAACAAACGCGGAAGCCCAGAAAGTACCGCCGTACTGGCTTCCGAAGGAACCGACATTGAAACCTCTTTTAGGTGTATTGATAGAAACAGGAGTGTACGCGACCCACTGGGGCATCTACTTTATCAATACAATTATTGTAACTGTTGCCACAACCGGGCTGGTGGTCGTATTCAGTGTTGTCGTCGGTTACGGACTGGCCCGGTTCGCCATAAAGGGAAAAGTGCTGGTACTCGGAGCATTTCTCATAATCCAGTTCTTAAGCGGACCGGCAGTGATGATTCCCGAGTTCATTTTTATCTCGAAAATCGGGTTGTACAATACAAGGGCGGGGGTCGTGTTCGTGTATCTGCTCTTTCAAGTCCCGTTTGCTACCTGGCTGTTCTACAGTTTTTTTCAGACCCTTCCCACGGAACTCGAGGAGGCCGCTTCCGTGGAAGGCTGCTCCGTTCCGGGCGTGTTCTGGCGGATTACACTTCCTCTCTCCCAGGTCGGGATTGCAACGGTTTCGGTCATGTCCTTTATTCTCACCTGGAGCGAGTACCCGTTCGCCCGGATCCTTTTAGAATCCGATAAGAAACTGACCATTTCTATCGGCCTGGCAAACTACATCACCGCAGTCAATATCTACTGGAACCAGATGGCGGCCGCCTCGCTTATTTGCGGCCTGCCCATGCTGATAATATTATTAAGCGCCCAGAAAAACTTTATCAGGGGCCTTACAGCCGGGGCAATTAAAGGGTAACCATGACCTCACGAGAACGAATGCTGGCTTCGGTAACCCATCAGCAGCCCGACAGAGTCCCTGTCTTTGCCAATATTTCCCGGTCTCATGCTCTGCAATTAGCGAAAGAACTCGGACCGGAGTATCCCGCAGCCCCGCTTCCCTGCTTTGTAGCGGACAGGGTAAGCTACACGGAAATTCTCCTTGCTCTCGGAAACGATGCGGTAGCGGTAGGGCCGGGACGGCGGCCGCCGAAAGCAGCTGCCGGGGCGCCGGACCGTTATACCGATCTCACCGATGAATGGGGATTGACTTCCCGGAAAGTCGGGCACCATAGTGAAATCGTGGGGCGGCCTCTCACTGAGGTAGCAACCATCGAGGATATTGAATCGTGGCAAGTCCCTGATCCCACCGAACCGTGGCGATGGGACATTGCACACGGAGAGATCGAAAAGTACAAGAGAGAGTACGCGGTAATCGGGTTTACAGGCGTCAATGCGTTCGAGACGGCCTGGAACCTTACCGGTTTCGAAAAATTCC
>CAZQKT010000183.1:0-4513 GCA_964594055.1 uncultured Spirochaetales bacterium | reverse complement strand
CTAACAGGAAAGTATCTTATTACAGGGGCGCTGGGGGCGATGTCCTCGACAGAGCGGAAGTAGCGGTAGTCGATCCCCGCCTCTCCGTCGCGGCTTCGAAAGCCGATCATTGGTTACCGATCAAACCGGGGACCGACGGCGCGTTGGCCGTAGCGATAGCCCACGTTGTTCTTGCCGAAGGCCTGTGGTACCGTGATTTTGTCGGTGATTTCAAAGACGGGGCCAATAGATTCGTCGTGGGAAGAGAGGTACATGAAGAGGACTTCGAAGAACTATACACTAACGGCGTGGTCAAGTGGTGGAACATCGAGCTCAAAGACAAGACCCCCCGTTGGGCCGCTGAGATAACCGGACTTCCGGAGGAGCAGATCGCAGAGGTAGCACGGGGCTTTGCGAAGGCCGCACCCCATACGATGTGTTGGGTCGGCGGCGGTCCGGTGATGCAGGTGAGGGGAGCGTACTTGAGTATGGCCGCGCACGCGTTAAACGGCCTCGTGGGAGCTGTGGACAACGTCGGCGGCACCCTCGCTCCTAACAAAGAATACTCCGGAAGCTTTCCCGGTCCGGCCGATTATATGGACGATATAGCCAAATCCGGAGTGAATCATGAAAAAATAGATCAGCGCGGCCGGTTGGAGCTCCCGGCAATTAAAAAGGGCAAGCCGGGAAGTGCCGTTGTGACCAACAACACCGCCCAGGGTATTTTGGACGATGACCCGTACGATATAAAAGTGGCTGTCGGCTATTTCAACAATTTTGCCTTCTCTTGTCCCGGTACCGAGCGCTGGGAGAGGGCCCTGTCAAAATTGCCTTTTTTTGTACACATAACTACCAACGCCAGTGAGATGAGCTGGTTTGCGGATATTGTCCTGCCTTCAGGAAACCATATGTATGAGAAGTGGGGCTATGTAAAAACAGCCGGGCACGGCTATCGCCACGTCACTTTGCTCGAACCGGTTAATAGAAAGGTGTGGGACGTGAAAACGGATGAGACCGAAATTCCGTGGTTATTAGCGGAAAAGCTCGCCGAAAAGGGCTTTCCGAATCTCCTCGAGCATTACCGAGAGTATCGAGACCCGGAGACGGGAAAGGTTCCGGAGAACGAGAGTGAGTTCGCCTTATTTGCTCTCAAATACGCTACACAGAATCTGTGGGACCCCCGACACTACGCCGGAGGTGACCGGATAAACGGCTGGGAAGAGTTCGCCAAACGGGGGGTCTGGAACTCGGACCCCTATCCTTACAGAGCACGCTGGGGAGCCATGAAAACCAAGACGGGAAAATTTGAGTTCTACAGCGAGACACTCAAAGCTGCTCTTACTACTCACGCCGAGAAGCACAACACCACAGTCGATAAGGTACTCGAGGTGTGTAACTACCAGGCCAGGGGGGAGAAAGCCTTTGTCCCGCATCACGAAGACCCTTATGAGATGGGTGATAAAATTGAGTATCCTTTCAAATGGGTAGATTATAAATCACGTCTCAGTAGAGAGGGACGGTCGGCGAACTGTTCATGGTACCATGAGTTCCACGATGTCGACTTAGGCAACGACGCCTGGGAAGATACTGCGCTGATAAATCCCATAGACGCCGAAAAAATAGGCATCAAAACCGGAGACGTCGTACGCATCAGTTCTCCTGCCGGTAGCATCGAATGTAAAGTAAAAATGTGGGAAGGGATACGCCCCGGCTCCGTCGCTAAGTCCTTCGGTAACGGACATTGGGCTTACGGGCGGGTGGCCGCTAAGAAGTTCGGGGTAACACCGCGAGGTGGGAACAACAACGTTATTATTCCCGCCGAGTATGAGAGGTTAAGCGGCTCTTCCGTGTACTACAGTATGGCCAACGTCAAGGTGGAGAAGATAGGCTGAAATGACGGGAGTTGAAAGTGAACTTGCACGAGCAAGCAGACGGTTGAAATCCTACCGCCTGCTTGCAGACTGTTATTATACACCGGATGAAAAACTGATAGAGAAGCTGCGGGGTGCCGGTCGGTGGGATGGAGGTACGTTTTCCTCGCTTGTTCGGTTCGTCGAGGGGGAGGAAGATTTGATGACTTTGGCTGTTGACGCCGCCAAGCTATTTGTCGGCCCCTTTGAACTCCTCGCTCCTCCGTACGGTTCGGTGTATCTGGAGGACTCCCGGATGGTAATGGGAGAGACGACGATCGACGCTGAGAAGCTGTATATAAGTGAAGGATTGAAGCTTGAACTTAAAGAAGCTCCCGACCATATCACTGTCGAGTTGGAGTTTCTCAGTTATTTGAATTATCTGCAAGTAGAGGCGTTGAAGGCGAATGATTGGGAAACAGCTACTGGGTATAGGGCCAAACAGGTGGACTTTTTAAACGAGCATGTGAGTCGGTGGGTATTCCGGTTTGGAGAAAAGATTGAGAGATTTTCACAAACCGAATTCTATAAAAAAGTCGCATATTTAACCGCTGAACAGATAAAGGAGGATCTTGAGGACCAAGACAATGCCTTTAAAAAGCGATATGTATAACGGAGAGGCGATGGCTTTACGAGAACATCTACGGGAGCTGAGACAGGTCATAATCGTCTCCGCTCTCAGCGTTGTGCTGGTTTCCGCGGCGATGTATTACTTTTTCGATACGGTGATCGCTTTTTTGTACTCGCCGTTTTCCGGTATCCCTCAGTTGATAGAAGGAAACATCCTCTACGCCCAGCATGTGTTCGAAGGGTTTTTGACGAGGATCAAAATAAGCGTTTTTGTCGGATTGGTGTTCTCTTCACCTCTATTGATCTTTCTTATCATTCGGTTCATTTTCCCCGCCCTCACGAGGAGAGAGAAGCGCATCACCTTATGGACCCTCTTATTCAGTGCTGCTTTGGTTTTTGGTGGGTTTTTCTATGGCTACTATTCGATTTTGCCGATCGCCGTTGATTTTTTCACCGGTGCCGGGTTTTTACCCGAGAAGATTGGTTTGCTGCTCAGTTACGACCGAAATATAATGTATGTATTCCGTTTCATCTTTCTGGTGCTGATTACTTTTCAACTTCCCGTGCTGATGGTAATTTTTTTGATGAGTAACATTGTAACGAGAAAAACTCTTCTGCGAATGGGGAGATTTGTCATTATAGCGCTCTTTCTTTTTTCCGCGGTGATAACTCCCCCTGACTTTGTAAGCCAAGTTATGATAGCTTTGCCGATGGTTGTTTTGTACTATTTTGCTCTGCTGCTATCCGTGTTCTTTGGTTTTGGAGGGGAGAAATGATACCGGGCCTGGGACTGTCCGAGCTGTTGATTATTACTTTTCTGGTTTTGATACTTGTGCGAACCGAGGACCTCCCTAAGATTATGAGGCTTTTCGGTAAATTTTGGGCGAAGGGCCATCGCTACTTTTTACTTTTTAAACAAGAGATACTCCGAGCGGAAAGGTCCATGAGAATCGATGAGGAGATAAAGAATATTAGATCGATCAACAACCGGCTCAACGAAGAAATCTCTTCTTTTGGCCGGGAGTTGGAAAATGAGAATAAGAATACAGAAAAAAGGTATTCCGACGAGATGGAAAAACAAACAGAATTCGAATCTGAAAAGGAAAAATAAGGCGTGTACGGGATTATTCGACAAATTCAAGATACATTCATAATGCGCCGGCATCAGCAGAAAAGCCGGCTTGACCGCGGTACAGTCTATGCGATACCCTGAACGTGAAGGGACAGTAAGGACAAGGCGATGAAAAACCTGCCTATCGGCATCAGCACACTGCGGACAATTATCAACAACGATATGGTCTACATCGACAAGACCGCTGTCGCCTATTCGCTTATAAAAACTCCCGGCCGATATTTCCTTTCCCGGCCCCGGCGTTTCGGGAAGAGCCTCTTTCTAGACACCCTGAAGGAAATTTTCGAAGGCAGCGAAGAATTGTTCCGGGGGCTTTTTATCCACGGGACGTGGGATTGGGCGAAGAAGTATCCGGTCATCAAGATAGATTTTACCGCAGGGGTTATAAAAAGCACGGAGGACCTGCGGGTACGGGTACTGGACATCTTTCGGAGGAACGCGAATCGCTTAGGGCTTAGTCTTCGAACGGACAATGACATTCCCGGAATGTTGGGAGACTTAATCGGGCAGGCGGCCGATCGATACGGCATGCCCGTTGTTTTTTTGGTGGACGAATACGACAAGCCGCTCTTGGACAATATAGAAAACCCCGTGATAGCAATGGAAATCCGCGACGGGTTAAAAAACCTGTATTCGGTAATAAAAGATCGGGATGAAGACCTGCAGTTTGTTTTTCTTACCGGGGTAAGCAAGTTTTCCAAGGTAAATATTTTCAGCGGCATCAATAATCTAAGCGATATAACGCTGGATGAAAAATACGCCGTTATCTGCGGGTATACCCAGAAGGACCTTGAAACCTCCTTCGCCGAGCACCTGCGGAACGTGGATTGGGACAAACTGAAAGAATGGTACAACGGCTACAACTTTTTAGGCGAAGCCGTGTACAATCCCTTTGACATTCTGCTCTTTATCGACAAGGGGA
>CAZQKT010000182.1:0-4617 GCA_964594055.1 uncultured Spirochaetales bacterium | reverse complement strand
TTATCGCCTCTTTCCGGGCCCAGCTGATTATTTGATTGAACGGTTTTCCGGAAAAATCACCGTTTACCGTCTCCGGTAACGGAATCTCTTCGGGCGGATAGAGATTGTCAAACGGGCCGACATACGGATCATGCGGTGCCCGCAGAGAACAGACACAGAAAAACTGCTCGTCTTTGTGCTCATCGATAAACGCAAGTGATTTATCGGTGACGACCGTGTCCTGCTGCAGCTCGAAAGGGAGTACTCCCCTCCTGTCCAATCCTTTGAGATTTTCAGGGAAGCTAAACTCACCGGTCCGTTCGAGCCAATTCTCGTATGAGTTTCGCAAATGTACAAACCAGCCGTCTTCGAACCCGTGCTGGGGAATATCCTCTCTTCCCATATGCCATTTGCCGAAATACCCGCACCTGTATCCCTGTCGTTTTAAGAGGTCTCCGGAGGTTTCAAGACTGTCACGGAGAGCTATCATACGGGCATCGTCATCATTGACCGGCGACCCGGTCCTGCTTACCGGCAGACCGGTAAAAAAAGAAGCTCGAGCCGGAGCACAGAGGGGACAGGTAGTATATGCCCGTTCGAAGAGAACGCCCTCCGCTGCGAGTCGGTCGATATTTGGTGTTTTGATGGTGCTGTTCCCGTAGCAGCCTAGCGTATTGTAGGTCTGCTGGTCGGTCATAATCAGCACAATATTAGGCCTTTGTGTATTGCTGTGGTCATCCGCTATGCGTGTACTTACCTCATAATCCACTATTCGGCTCCTTGCTTTTTATTACTTTTTTTATTGTTATATTAATTGTTGCTATAACAACTATAAATTATACTTTTTCTTCTTGCGCACTAACGAAATAAACCGGTCTTACTTAATTACAATTTTCAAAGTTCTTTCGGATTTTCGTAAGGACCTCTCTTACCTTTTGGAGGTCTTCCGGGGGTATCCCCTGCCCCGCCTTTCTGAGGTGTTCTTTTACTATTTCCGGCAAAACCGACTTCAACTTTTTCCCGGAATCGGTAAGGTAGATTTTGAATGCTCTTCTATCGTTTTCGTGTATGTCCCGATAAACGAGCTGCTTTTTTTCGAGTAAATCGATCATTCGTGTTATGGTAGGTTTATCTTTAATTGTGGTCTCTGCAATTTCCGCTTGAGTTTCCCCCTCCCGTTCCCATAGCCGGTACAGGATGGTCCACTGGTAGGGGGTTATATCGAAGCCGTGCTCGGCGAAAGAGCGGCGCAGCTCCCGTTTCAAGCATTGCTCCGTTCGTTCGATCTGATAACCGATGGCAGTATCTAAATCAAAATCTTTCATTTTACATTTTTGTTGTTATAGTAACTGTTAGTATAACAACTATGTTATCATAGAGAAATCCTGTTGTCAACAAAAAAATTTAAAAAAAAATTCTTCCTTTTTCCGGTTTTACAATATATTATTAATATCATCCATTCTTTCGGTACATTCGAGATGAGGAGAAAACGATGTTAAAAAAGGTAGCAGCTCTGTTCGGGTTATTGGTGCTGATTTCCGGGTCTCTGTTGTTTGCAGGTGGTGTTCAGGAACCGGAACCGACCCAAATCGATATGCCCCGGCAGCCGCGTCAGTATATTTCTCCGGGTTTTGAAGACGGGGTACAGGACACACTGGTCCTTCCGTTTCAAGAGGTTGCAACACCGGGGACAAACCTCGTCATTGTTGAATACAAGATTTCTATCTTTGATTCAAACGGCAACGTTGTTTTCTCAAAAAGCGATAGAGAGACTGCCAGACGGGGATTTTTCGGAGATCTCTTCGGGACCGAAAAACCGAAAGTCGAACTGCCGGATAGCCTGGTGTGGGACGGGACTTATTTCGAAAGCGCTGAAGGCAGTGACGGAGAACTCGTGCCCGACGGCGATTATCTTTATCAAATTACAATTATTGATGATAAGGGAAACCGGGCGGAAACGCCTCCGTTCGGGGTTACCGTTGACAACACCCCTCCCCGAATCGACCCGTTTCCGCAACCTCCCTATCTCATTTTCTCTCCGGTAGAAGAGAGTGTCCGCCCGGATGTGACGATCCCTCAATCGGGAAGCCGTGAATACAAATGGACAGGAGCTGTCATTGATTCATCGGGAAACGAGGTCTTCACTCGGGAATGGGAAAATTCCACGCCTTCGGACAGGACACAGGATATAGAACCTCCCGATTTTACCTGGGATGGAAAAACCAACACCGGGGCGCTCGCTGCGGAAGGAGAATACACCTATGAACTGCACGGATTCGACCGTGCAGGAAATGAAAACAAGCTCCGCCTCGAGAACAAAATCGTCTTGAACATGACTGCAGGAGAGATCGTCCTCGACCTAGAAGACCAACCGAATGTATTTTCTCCAAACAATGATGGTGTACAAGATGTACTGACCTTTTACACATCGGTGATGGAGCCTGAAGGAATTACCGATTGGCGTTTAGAGATCACACGCGCAAGCAGAACAGACCAGCCCCTTCGGGTCATCACCGGTTTAACCGAGATACAGGAGACGATACTATTTGACGGAATGGACGATACCGACAGTATCCTCTCCGACGGAAGTTACCAGGCCGTGCTGTTCGTAGAATATAGAAACGGAAACAGAGTGGAATCAGACCCGCTTCTTTTTGGAATCGACACCGAGCCACCCCGGGGAACTATCAGTGTACAAACCGGTCCTGAAAAAACAGACCCCGGTTCTCTTGTTATTTTCGGTGGTAAGTCGAAAGACACCGTTTCTATAACAATCAATGCACAACCCGATGTTGAATGGTTCGGCGTTGTAAGCACGAACAAAGGCGTACTGTACCGTGAATCACTTCGAGACTTAAGGATACGAAGCTTTCCGTTTACCTTTGACTGGGAAGGAACGGATCTACTAGGAAATGAACTTCCCGACGGCACCTATCGGGCATATATCGAAGCCACAGACAGAGCAGGAAATAGAGGAGAATCGGCAACCATACGGGTAACGAAAGATACACGCATTCCGGAGCTCGACCTCCGCATTGACGGAACGTATGTGTCAGCCCTTCCTGATAGCGAGAACAACTCTATACCGATTTTCATCGAGATAGAGCCGCAAGAATATATCGAAGAGATGCATCTCGAGATTATCAATGATGAAGATCGAGTTGTACGAAGTCGTTACGTGAGAACGCCGCTTCAGTACTTTGATTGGTATGGACGCAACAATGCGGGGGCACCGGTCGATGACGGGGAATATTCCGTGGTACTGAGAGTGTTGTATGCAAACGGAAACAAACCGCAGGTAGAAAAACCGGGCTCGATAATCGTCGACAGCACCCGTCCCCATATTATGCGCTTAAAAACAGAGACCAGAGTATTCGGTCCGGGAGTCGAAGAGAAGCCGGAGACCGCACTCATCATCCAGACCACGAGTGAAGAAACAGAATGGCGTGGAGAAATTACAGACAGTTCAGGACAAACGGTATTCTCCGGGGTGTGGCGGGGCCGTGCTGAGGATTTTACCTGGGAAGGCAGAGACGATACCGGAGACATACTCCCCGACGGCGAGTATGAGTATACCTTGACGAGCAGCGATAAAGCAGGTAATACTGCCGCCCGGTCCTTAGTCCTCATAATCGATACTACCGTAACGCCGGATATTTTGACCCCGCCTGCGGTCAACATCGGAGTAACTCCGCTTCCCTTCAGTCCGGACGGAGACGGGAGAAACGATACACTGACGCTCAATCTCGCTGCCGCTTTCAATAATCCTATTAGAAACTGGTCGATAAAAATTTTGGACCCGACCGGTAGTACGTTCAAGAGGTTCAGCGGCAGGAGTGAGCCGGAGAAAAGGATACGTTGGAATGGGCGGTCCGATTCCGGCGAGCTTGTACAATCGGCTGAAACCTATACAGCTGTTTTTACGGTAACCGATACGGAAGGAATAACCGCTGAGGATACCGCATCGATCCCGATCGATATTCTGGTTATGGAGGAAGCTGACGGAAGACTGCGGATCATCATCCCCAGCATCCAGTTCGCACCGAATACGGCCGATCTCTTCGATGTGGAACGGGAACAGCTCGATAAAAACCTCGAAACGCTTCGCCGACTCGCAGACATACTCCGCTCGTACGAAGGACGGAATATCTTGATCGAAGGCCATGCCGCCCACGTCTACTACCAAGAAGGGCCGCTCAAAGAACGGGAACAGCGTGAAGCATTGCTGCCGTTATCGAAGAACAGGGCCGAAGCGGTCAGACGGGCAATGATCATCCTCGGGGTCGAGCGGGACCGTATGTCCACGAAGGGAGTCGGCGGTTTGCAGCCGGTAGTCCCCCATAGCGACCGGGAGAACGTGTGGAAGAACAGACGGGTGGAGTTTATTCTCGAGCGGTAACGGTCTCGCGCGGTAGTTGTTACCGTTTGGTCACAACTACCGCTTGTTGATGTGACTGACTGCCACTGCAATTATGGTATTACTCGCAGCTTGGTTGTTTCAAAGGATAAATACTTCTGAGAGGCGGGCATTCTCTTTTATACCGACAAAGTATTCGCCGACAGAAACAATTGTAGCCAATACTTTTCTCGGCTCAGTAATCATTCCTGAAGGATGTGTAATTCCCGCAAGGACCGCTT
>CAZQKT010000181.1:0-4816 GCA_964594055.1 uncultured Spirochaetales bacterium | reverse complement strand
GAAGTGCAGGGGTATAAGGAGAGGGATTTGGCCGAGCGCATCTACATCTATAACTACCGCATATTCGACCGGTACCGCAAAGAGGTGATAAGCGCGGTTATCTTAACCGATCCCGATCCCGCCTACCGGCCCGACAGGTACGTACGCAGTAGGTGGGGCTTTATCCATACGATGGAGTTTCCCATGGTCAAGCTCATCGATTACCGACCGGGGCGGGAGGAGCTGGAAGCAAACGTCAATCCATTCGCCCTGGTCGTGGAACCGTTTTTACGCTATATTGATGAAAGAGGGGACCCGGACAGGCTCTACGAGGCGAAGAAACACTGTATCGCAGTTTTGCTCGAGAAGGACTACGACAAACGCCGTATCCGGGCTCTGCTTCGTTTCATCGACTGGGCCCTGCAGCTGCCGGAAGAATTGGAGCTGCGTTTAGAAGAGGAATTACCGCAGATTACGGGAGGGAAAAGTATGCCGTATGTCACAAGCTGGGAACGGATTGCGGCTGAAAAGGCCGCGAAAAAAGCGAAAGAAGAAGGGAAGGTTGAAGGGAAGGTTGAAACAGCAAAAAAAATGCTTGCGAAAGGATATACTTTAGAGCAGATTTACGAGCTTACGGGGCTTTCGATGGAAAAAATTGAAGAGGCAGGAGATAATTCCACTCTTGGAACAACGGGAGAGCATACTGTAAAGATGTGAAAATCTTTCCCCACTTCCGCCGAACAGACCACGATCGAGCGGGAAGATGTATTACCACAATCTTGACCTCTGTAGGATTTAGTAGACCGGCACCCCGGCGGTGTTTGCCTTTACATCGAACCGGTTTCGAAAATCGGCACACACCCGATGCGCCGTTTCCAAGGTCTTGTGGTCCGGATACGGCCCCGACACCGCGTCAACGACCGTACGCAGCTGTTCCGGTGAGTTGATTCCTACCACCGTACTGACAATCCGGCTGTCCGCGAGGGAAAACTGAATCGCGAACTTCGTCCACGAATCGGGCTCCTGCGGGAGCTCTTTTCGCAAGGCGGCGAGTTGATCATAAAAACGATCAAATTGCTCGTCGGCCATACGGTCGTCCCGGGCCAGTGCCGTACGATCGATCCGCTTATCGGTGAGGAGTCCGGCGGCAAAAGGGCGGATGCCGATGAAGCCCATTCCAGCCGTCTCCATATCCGGGAAAAGATCCAGCATTTCCGTTTCTAGAGCATTGAAATACGCGACGACACCGGAGAAACTGCCGGAAGCGACCGCTTTACGCCCGTAACCGACGGTGTACGGGAAGGTAGCAAGGTGCCCCACTTTACCTTCATCCTTGAGCTTTTCAAACTCTTCACATAACGGTCCGGTTACAGCATCGAACTCCGACAGCCGTTTCGGCTCTCCTTCGGCGCAATACCCCAGTTCTCTCTCGAGCGTCCCCCGGTGGAGATGCTGTACAATCGCAATCCGATCCACTTGCAGATCTCGCAGTGCATCTTCGATCTGGCCCCGAAACGCTTTCTTGTCGAAGACGGGCTCGCCCCAGTCGGGAACGTTCACCTTAATGATGTGGTGCAGCTCATGTCGTTTCGGATGTTTCGCGAGGACGCTACCCGTAAGCCAGCGAGTTTGGTACTCAAAACTGGAGTGAATGAAGTTTATCCCCATCTCGATTGCTTCTTCTAAAGCGCGCGCACCCGCCTTACTCTGCTCGTCATGTTTCCCGTTTTTCGACGCGTAACGCATCGTACCGTAGCAGATGCGGGAAACGGAAAGATCAGTGTTGCCGTATTTTTGATATTCCATACTTTATGATAGTAAAATTACAGTGAGATATCAAGGTCGCGCATAACCGAAATATAGAGCGGTTTCGTTTTTTTAAAATAAAACAATCATCCTTCGGCGGAAAACGGGGTCCGTCCCTTCAGTGAACGGGTCAGTGTCGATCGCCCGGCGTATTCGAGATCTCCTCCGACCGGAAGCCCGGAGGCAAGCCGGGTAAGGGCAACCCCTGAACTTTTGAGCATTTTTGCCAGATAGAGCGCGGTCGTATCTCCTTCTACGGTCGGGTTGGTTGCAACAATCACTTCCTTTATCGGCTCTTCCATGACCCTGCGGATCAACCGGTCCAGTTTCAACTCCTCGGGTCCGATCCCGTCAATAGGCGAGATTGCCCCGTGAAGGACAAAGTAAGTCCCCCTGTATTCATGAATCGACTCGATCGTATGAACATCCTGCGACTCTTCGACCACACAGACAAGGGTAGTATCCCGCCCCGAATCGGAACAAATCTCACAGGGGTCCTGCTCGGTATAATTGCCGCACCGTGAACACGTTTTGATTTTGGTCTTGAGGTCCCGGATTTGGGAGGCAAGATCTTCGAGATACGGCTTCTCCTGTCTCAGGAGATAATACGCGATACGGGAAGCGCTTTTTTTCCCCACACCGGGTAGTTTGGCAAGATTCATGATGAGTGAATCGAGAATATTCACTTACATCCCCATAAAGCCGGGAGGGATATTCAGCCCGCCGGAAAGTGATGAGACTTCTTCCCGCAATTTTTCCTTAATTTTTTCTACCGCATTTGTGGAAGCTGCAAGAATAAGGTCCTGAAGCATCTCGACATCATTCGGGTCCACAACTTCCGGGGCGATCGTCACTTTCGTGATCTGCATTTGCCCGTTCATCTCGATCCGTACCATATCACCACCGGCAGTGCCTGTGGCAGTGACATGCTTCATCTTCTCCTGCACTTCCGAAAATTGAGATTGAAAACTCTGTAAGTTCTTTAATATATCCATGGGATTCATAACCCCTACTCCTTCTGAACAACGTCTCCGCGAAATACTCGTTTTACTAATTCTACCTGCTCACTATGATCACCGGTCTCGACTTCCGAATCTCCCGACTCTACCACAAAATCCAATTTATACCGGCTTCCGGTAATTTCACTTATTTTTTCAGCCAAAGAGGAGGAATCCTGGCGAAGAGAATTTGCAGCAAACGAATTGTCGAAAACAAACGTAATCGTCTGTTCGGAGAACTCGATCCGCTTCGCTCCTCTGATATTTGCCGCAAGGGTCATTTTCTTTTTAAATGCTTCCGCCAATTTCTCCTGCAGTTGTTTGCCGGTAATTTTGGAAGCTTCATCTTTCTTTTTCTGCTCTTTTTTTTTCGGTTCTTCTTTTTCGGTCTCCTCACGAGCAGGTGTCTCTTGTTCTCCTATCGGCAAGGAATCATTTTTTTCCGATAGAGACAGCTCGTCGGCAACATCAGCCGGACATTCACCTTTGATGATCTCCGCTCGAAGCTGCTTTATCTTTTCTAAGATTTCTTTCTGTTCGATATGTTCCTTCAGGATAGATAAGCGACTCAACACCAGTTCGAGTTCGAACCGCTGGTTGAGAGAAAACCGGATATTGCGGAAAAGTTGCAGCAGCTGTTTTAGGGCCTCTTCGATTTGAGAAACGGTAAAGGTATCAATTACTTTCTTCGAAAACCGTTCCGCACTGCAGCCGAGAAGAGATTCCTTTATGATATCATTTTTAATAAATAGTATATTTCTGAAATACTCGGTAAGGTCCAGAATAAACTGCTCGATAGATACGCCGCCGGTCAAAATATCATCCGCAGCCTCCAGTACCGTTCCTGCATCCCCCTCGGTAAGCAATTCGACCAGCGTATTGATTTTTTCGAACCCGACAAGCCCCAACTTTTGGGTTATTTTATCCAGTGTAACGGCCCCGTCGGAGAAACTGATAATTTGGTCAAAGAGAGTATAGGCGTCCCGCAGCGAGCCGGTAGCCTCTTTTGCGATCCAGAACAGAGCATCATCTTCTGCAGCTACCTTGAGATCCTCACTTACCGCCTTAAGCTGGTTTTTCATCTCTTCTACAGAAATAAGACGGAAGTTGAACTGTTGGCACCGTGATCTGATTGTAGGGGGTACCTTGTGTATCTCGGTCGTAGCAAAGATAAAAACGATGTAGGGAGGAGGTTCTTCTATGGTTTTCAGCAGTGCATTGAAAGCACTGTTCGAGAGCATATGCACTTCGTCGATAATATACACTTTATACCGGGAGTTGGTCGGTGCAAAAAGTACTTCGTCTTTTATCTCCCGTACATCATTGACGGACGTATTGGAGGCCCCGTCGATCTCGATAACGTCCAATGAATTGCCGGCAGCTATCTCTTCACAGTTGGTACAAGTATTGCAGGGTGTCGTCGTAGGACCTGTCTCACAATTGAGTGCTTTCGCGAGTATCCTCGCTGCAGAGGTTTTTCCAACACCGCGGGGCCCTGCAAACAGATAGGCATGGGCGATCCGCCCCTGTTCGAGAGAGCTTTTCAGGGTAGATACAACAAACTCCTGCCCGATCAACTCATCAAAGTTTTGAGGCCGTTTTCTAGTTGCAGTTACTTCGTACGACAATTTTAATACTACTTCGTTTTAAAATAAGCCCCTTTAGCTCCGGTCAAGCCGCTTGCGTCTCACCAGACGATCACGTACCGCTGCTACCTTCCGGTCCTGACGGGGTTAGGCGATGCCCGGTAGCGCAAAGCCTGACCATCAACACTAAAGGGGAAAACTACGGAGAGAGAGGGATTCGAACCCTCGGTATCCGGGTAGGATACACACGCTTTCCAAGCGTGCACCTTCGGCCTCTCGGTCATCTCTCCAAAACAATATCCGCCCTCCAATATCCGGAGAGAGAGGGATTCGGCCTCCAGTCGCAAACCTCCTGTTTGCTCCTTCCAGCCCGCCTCTCTCGCTGGCGAGCGACCTCCTGTCGCTCTTCCGCCCTCTACGGGCGCGCTCGCTCGTTTCGAATCCCTC
>CAZQKT010000180.1:0-4854 GCA_964594055.1 uncultured Spirochaetales bacterium | reverse complement strand
CTATCGATTTCATCGGGTTCAATGCACCTTCGGGGTCTTGAAATAGCATCTGGACGTTCCTTCTAAACCGGTATCGGGACCGCCTGCCCATCTTGGTGATATCGCTGTTTTGATATAGTATTCGTCCCTCGGTAGGTTTCATAATACCTGCAATGATTTTCCCCAATGTCGTTTTACCGATCCCCGATTTACCGACGATCCCTATGGTTTTCCCGGTTACTATGGAAAACGAAACGTTTTTGAATATATCCCGTTGTTTTCTCCTAACAGTCCCATACCGATAGGAGTGGGAAACGTTTTCGATGTCTATACATACAGAAAACATTGTATCTCCCTATTATCCAGCATAATCGACGGCGGTTTTTCTTCGGAGCAGCGGGCTTGTTTATTCGGGCAACGCGGGTGGAATTTACAGCCGGCAGGTTGATCGGTCATAGCCACAGGAGGACCCGGAATCGGATGAAACCCGTTCTCCGGTAGACTCTGCAGCAACGCCTGAGAGTACGGATGCAGTGGTTCATGGAAAAAGGATGTAGTAGGAGCTGTTTCGAGGATTTCTCCCCCGTACATTATAGCAGTGCGGTCCGCCACACGTCGTGAAAGATCAAAATCGTGTGTAATGAGAAGAAGAGAAGAGCTGTTCTGTGTTTTTATAGTAAAAAGTTCCTGCATTACGTCATCACGGAGGGTATAATCGAGTCCTTTTGTCGGTTCATCCGCGATGAGGATGGATGGTGATAAAACCATAGATGCGGCAATAATAGCTCGTTGATTCATTCCGCCCGAAAACTGAAACGGATATGCTGCCATGTTTCGCTCGAGTTTGTCGAAACCAAGTTGATCAAGTAAACCTTGTGCGACCGCCAATGCTTGCTTTTTATGCATTCCTGTATGAACGAGTAACGGTTCCGCAATCTGTTCTCCTATCTTGTGAATTGGATTGAGAGCGAGGGACGGATTTTGAAATACAATAGCAATATCCTTGCCCCGTATCGCATTGAGACGATCCTCGTCCGCTTTTAAGAGGTCGGTCTCCTTGAACAGTATCTCTCCCTCTACGACTGCATTCCCCGGCAACAGTCTCATAATCGCATTGGCGATAACCGACTTGCCACATCCGGTTTCTCCCATTAATGCTAACGTTTCTCCACCGATATGGTCGAACGATACATTGTCCACTGCTGTGACAATACCGGTTTCGGTCGAAAAAAACACAGACAATTTTCTAATGTGCAAGCAAGACACAGGCTACTCCTTACTGTCTTCCAATGCCCCGGGGCATAGTTATACCGGAACCATAACTTTCCAGTGAAAAGCTGATGAGCACAATAGAAAGCACGCAACAGGTGATGGCTACCCCCGGTACAGCATACCACCACCACATATCACGAATGAAGCCGCCTCGTTCGAAAGCATACCGTATCATCATGCCCCAACTTTTTTGGGTCGGATCTCCCAACCCGAGAAAGGAAAGTGATGCTTCCGAAATCATAGCCGACGCTACAGTGAGCATGAACTTCGGAATGATGACGAAAATTGTGTTGGGAAATATCTCCGAGAACAGGATATGTGTATGTGAAAATCCCATCGATTGTGAGTTGATGACGAACCCCATTTCCCGAATTTGAAGTGTTTTAGAACGCACAATACGGGCTGTAGTGGTCCACCATACCAAACCCAATACCAGAATGATAATCCAGAAACTCGGCTTGAGAAACACTGCAAGAATGATTACCAATGGAATACGCGGGACCATCAGAAAAACGTCGGTAAGCGCCATTAACACTTCATCTACTATTCCTCTGAAATACCCCGCGGTAATTCCGATAATGACACCTAAACTTGTTGCAAGAAGAGCTGTTAACAGTCCCACGATGAGAGAAACCCTCGTTCCGTAGATGAGCTCACTCAGGATGTCTTGGCCCATATCGTTGGTACCGAGAAGATGCTTTGCCGAAGGAAGGGCGTACGGTTCGAATCTTCCATAGGGATTGTAGGGAGAAAGAATACCGGCGAACAACGCAACAAACACAAACAGAAGAAAGCCTATCAAGCCGGGTTTATTGATCCGCTTCGGTAATATATTTCTCATCGATGTATCCTAACTCTGGGATCAACCAATGAATAGAGGACATCCGCGCAAATATTTGCACAGATTATCATAACTCCAATAACCAGAAACGCTCCCTGTAGTATCGGATAATCCAGTGCATTAATAGCATCGTAGAGAAGGGTCCCCATTCCGTTCATAGAAAAAATAATTTCTACGAAAAGTGCACCGCTGAATATGAAACCGAAATCAAGAGCAACGAGAGTGATGAGTGGCAAGGAAGCATTACCGAATACGTGTCTCTTAAGAATACTTCGGTCGGCAATTCCTTTGGCCTTGGCATAGACCACGTAAAGACGTCGCCGTTCCTGTAGTACGCTTCCTCTCATGATCGTGAAATTACGCGCCAATGTAAACAATGATAATACTATAACAGGAAGAACGAGGTGCCATGCGATATCGAAGAATGTTCCCGTCTCATAATATCCTTTCAGTGGGAACAGGCCGAATTTGAAGGCAAAGAGATACAGGAAAAGGAGGGCGAGAAAAAAGGGGGGGACCGAATAGATAACGAGGACCAATGAAGAACCTATCTTACTGCGTAGTCTCCCCGTATTCCACCCGGAGTAGGCCCCGAGGACGGCCCCTCCGATTGCACCCAGCACAATCGAAGGACCGACCAACAGAAGCGTCCACCGAACACGGTTTCCGATTACCTCGGAAACCAGTCGATTATAGTGATACGAATACCCGAGATCGAGAGTTAGAATATCTTTCCAGTAGCTGAGGTATTGCCGTCCCAAAGGTCTGTCGAGTCCCAACTCCTCTCGAAGTTGCTCCAACTGGTTCTCACCCATCGAAAGGTCTTCGCCTAACAGATTAATTACAGGGTCCCCCGGCATGAGCCGGGGGACGAAGAAATTGAGTGTGATAATTGCAATAAAAGCAAGTATATACCGAACGATCTTTTTATATAGTGACGGCATAGATATCTGTTTGCTTCGGTTACTCCTCTCCTCTACGTACGTTTAAAAATGTATCGATATTATAAATACCGTAGAGTGGATCGGGTTTCCAGCCTGTAAATGATTTATTAAACGGAGTAACGATTTCGTTCCAGTAGAGAGCTACACCGGGTAACTGTTCGGCATAGTAGTCTTGAACCCGATGTCCGAGCCTGGTGAGTTCGTCCGTATCTGTGGTAGCAAGTATTGTGTCACAGAGTTGTAAAAAGTCGGAATCATCGACGATATGGAGGACACCTCTGCCTGTCCGCCGGGTATCGAAATAGCCGGTCCCCCAGTTAGCGTGCATGAGCATTCCCCAGGGAGTTGTTCGGGTAACAGTCACCTCATAGTCATATTCGTCTTTTGCTGCAACCCATCCATTGACGTCCAGAGCACGAAGATTGGTTTCGATTCCGATATTCTCAAGATAGTCCTGTAACAGTTCACCTGTTCTTGTCCAATCCGAGCGCACAAGAATATCGAAAGAAGAAAGATTCTTGCCGTTTGGGCTTTCAATTATGCCGTCTCGATCGGAATCTATGTAACCGGCCTCGGTGAGTAGTTCCTTAGCTTTTTCGGCATCGAAGGCAAGCGGGGCTGTCTGTTTGTACGCCCCCATACTCGGCGGGACGAAACCACGATTGGGCACTGTTCCATAACCTAATGCATCCAATTTGACGATTTCTTCGTAGTCGATTGCATAGGAGAGGGCTTCTCTAAATTGTCGATCGGCGGTAACACCATCTCGCACGTTGAACGCGAGGAAGACCAAACCCATATTCAAGTTTTTTGTGAAATCGAAGTTTTCAGTTTTTTCGAGTCTGTTGATGTTCGCATATGGGTACGATGAGGCGTATTTATAGTAGGTATCCACATCACCGTTTTCAAGCGCCAGGGAAAGGACGTCCATGTTTTTATAGATGTGGACTTCGAACCCGTCGAGTGCGGGTTCGTCACCTTCCCAGTATGTATTTCTTGCAAAAGTAACGACACCGGCGTCCAAATCGATACTTTCTATATAGAATGGACCGAAACCGATGTTTTCTCCGGCATTCGTATGCTGCATGGGATTATCGATATCTTCATATACATGTTTTGGAAAAATATTGTACGTTGCAAATTCGAGACGAAGTCGGGTGTACGGTTTGGTAAATGTAAGGACGACCCGGTTACCGTTCTTGACTTCAGCTTGTTCGAGTGTGTCTTTTATCCATCGTGCATTCGGATTATGCTCACCGGTGTATTCGATCGAAAAACGAATATCTTCGGGAGTTACTTTTGTGCCGTCACTCCAATACAGATCATCTCTAATGTAAAACGTCCATACTGTGTTATCTTCAGAGACTTCTACTTTTTCCGCGGTTTGTCCGACTAAATTCCCGTTTTGATCCATTTTCATAAGGGGCGGATTGGAAATGTGGGCAAAAATGCCGAGATAGTAGTCACTGAAAACACTTGCAGATTTTACTTCGTTGGGGGTCCCGACTTTTAAAATTGCTTTCTTCTCATCTGCCATTCCTTCTTGCTGACTCATTCCCCAGGACACTGCTGCAGCGAGGAGACACATAATACCCACTAGTGCTTTTGTTTTCATATTCATTCCTCCTTTACCTGTTATGAAACCTTGCCGTGTATACATCTATACTGTATATCATTATTACGTATTACTATAATATGTTTCGTAACATTATAACATGAAAGCGGTGTATGTCAATGAAATGCGTTACTAAAACGTTACTAAACTGTGCTTCTTGCAAAAATCGGTTATTTTTGCAAGAAGCCTTGAAGTTTTTGGCT
>CAZQKT010000179.1:0-4934 GCA_964594055.1 uncultured Spirochaetales bacterium | reverse complement strand
AGCCCTTCATATTCTTTAAAATAAAGTATACCAAGTTTGAGAAAATCATTCAAATGTTCCCGCAATCTCTCCAGGTGAAAGATGTGTTTTTGTACGAGCATTGCTATCTTTACAGCAGTCCTGGTAAAGATAATTGTTTTTATTTGTTCATCGGAGTATTCGGATAGGTCGACGAGCAGATAGTCAAAACCAGGAATAAACCGGCAAAAGCGGTCAGTTTCTCCCTTTAGATAGTCGCTCAGAGGTCGTTTTCTCCACTTCCTCTTTCCATGATAGAAGATTATAGGCAGAACGATTGGGATCGTCTTCCGTTGCTTGATATGATGGTTCCAGATATTAAGAATGTACCGGAGCAATTGGTTATGCGGGAAAGTCGGTACAAAGCTTTTGTGTTCGAAGAGAAGTACAAGTTTTATTGCGACTTCCGTATGTCTGTCGGCACCTTGACAATCACGTATATGGCCGATTTGATGTGTCCCGGAGTATCTGCAGGTGAAGACTATGTCTGAGAAGTATTCGTCCAGCCGTTCGTCGGTGTATTTTGTTTTATCTTCCGTAAGGCTTCGTAAATCAAGCACCTGTATAAGCTCATCCGGAAGCACTCCTTGGAAAAAGTCGACTGCATTCGCTTTGTCGCTGAAGACCTCATATGTAAATCTATCATGTGGTGTTTTCTGTCCCATACTAGGATAAAACACCAATTTTCCCTCTGCTGCTTCAAAATAGGAAACACTTTTTTAAAAAAATATTGGTAACTATTCAGCTCTCTTCCGGCGTTGTTTTAATGGTGAAAGCAGCTTCGAAGATGAGCCAAATAGGTCCACCGGAAGGTATCAAACTCTTGCGCTAGGATGTGACTCCTGTATACTTCCCCCTGTAGAGGCCTCGCCGAAGTCGGCAATGTACAAATAATTTGCTTGATAATGGTTACTAACATAGTTAACTTTAGAGTGTAAAAATATAAGTGAACATGGAAACGATCAATAAAAGGAGGCCGTCATGGCACAATTGAAACAGGGGGAGAAAGCCCCGGATTTTACCCTTAAAGACCAGAGCGGAAAAGAGGTCAGTCTAAAAGACTATAGAGGAAAAAAACTGTTACTCTATTTCTATCCGAAAGCGGACACACCGGGATGTACCAAACAGGCGTGCAGTATTCGTGATTCGAGCAATGATCTCGATAAGAGCGGGATTGCTGCAGTGGGAATAAGCCCTGACGAGCCCGATAAACAGCAGAAATTCGACACCAAGTACAGCCTCGGATTCCCTCTTCTCTCCGATCCGGACCATAAAACTGCAGAAGCTTACGGTGTGTGGGGCGAGAAGAAGATGTACGGAAAGACCTCGATGGGTATCATCCGCTCATCCTTCCTCATCGATGAAAACGGAAATATCGAGAAGACCTGGTATAAGGTAAAACCGCTCGATACGGTACCGAATGTGCTCGAGTAGAGGGCTAACAGGAAAAGGAAAGGGGAAAGGGCCCGTGTTCAGCCAGTCGCCTCTTCTATCGCCGTTATTCGTTCGAGTGCTTCCTCCCGTGATGAGCCGCAGAACTCGGGAGTAGCCTGAAACGCCCTGCACACTTCGGGATACTCCTCCGTCCCCCAGATTCTGCACAGGGAGGTTTCCGGGTCCAGATTTACACACCGAACACCGGCCGGTTTCCCATCCGGCATGCCGGGGAGGGGGCTCGAAATCGATATGGCGATGCAGCAGGCGCCGCAGCCGGGTCTACACTTCATCCTTTTCTCCTCGACTACAGGAATCAAGATAATAACAATATCCACCGATGGATAGAAGTAAACACGAAATTGCTCAGTTGTTTATTCATTTTAAACCGTGGTATAATTATACACGAGATTGACATGAAGGTTTTCATCATTTTAGCGGTATCGCTGCTCCTTTTTCTCTCTAGTTGCGACCTGGAAACACCGTATCTGTTTGTCAATGTACAGGAACGGTATACGAATGACGATATCACGGTCCCGTATGAGTTTCGAAGCGAAAGCACGCAGCAGAAATGCCTTATCACCGTATCCAAAAAGGACGTCTTTGAAGATGAGGTCGTGTATGATGAGGAAGAGTGGCTCGATGAAGAAGGGGAGCTCTATTTCAATCTGGATAACGGTTTTTACACCCTCCGATTTGCAGTGATGTCCTACCGGGGGGGAGAGTATACGGTCCTCCCTTTTTTGGATGAAGAATACAAGTTTTCAGTGAGTTATGATGATGAAAATTGAATCCAGCCGGTTTGCTGCAATAAAGCAGCGGGTGCTTTTCCTGATTATCGCCGCTGCCGCACTGATCGGCCTCTCCTGCGATGATATGCTCGGTAACACCGGAAATCTCGTCTTTCATGCCTACCTTGACGGTTATACCCGCACCGGCGGGATAGTTTTCGAGATCGAACTCGACCACACTTCCAAAGATATCTCCGAGACCGAATCGTTTTCTATGGATGACGAAAATTACGGCTACGGCCTCATCCCCGATATGGAAGCGGGCTTATATGATCTGCGGGTAAGCTATTATGACGGGGATGATGAGTTGGGCAGCTCGGAAAGTGTTACTGTAGAATCACTTCCCGGGGACAACACGAAGACGACAATCGACGCGGTCTGGTCGGACGGGGAACTGACCTTCAACATCTCGACCGGCGGGGCGGACCTTGAAACCACGATGGAAATGGAGAAGAGTGAGTTCATGGTTGTGGCAAAGATGTACGGTTCTTCTACAGAACCGACGGTACATACGAATGTTTTCGCGTTCGGAAATTTCGTTGATGCTGCATATGCTTCAGTCAATTATCCGGACGGTTTTACCGGTTCGGTATCGACGAAAGATATGGGCGGTAATTTCTACATAAGCGTGGATGACCACTCGATTATATCGGGCAGAAACGATTATTTTGAAACCGGCGAGTGCAAACTGACCGTTGAAGACAAGAACGGAATAACAATCACTGCAGAAGATAAACTCAAAATCGGAGAAGATGAGGATTTTATGCCCGTTTCATTACAGCATGAAGACAGTATAGCGATGGGAACCGATCCTATTTTCTGGAGTAACGGGAACTCGGATAATGTGGAAACTGTTGCCGTTGTCTTTGTTGATGAACTCGACACAACTAACCTTCTCAGCTATAAAATCGTAAATGATCCGCAATCAACATCGAGCATTACGTCACCGTCTATTGGTGCCGGAACATATTATGTAATAATTATGAGTACGGATATCAAAATTACGGACGACCTTATCAACGCAATTGATGATTACGGCTATAACAATCTCGAGATCAATTTCGCCCGTTATGCTGAAGATACTATATCCGGATTTACATATCACATGATACAGGTTACAGGAAGTTGATATGAAGATGATTTTGAAAAACGCTGGTTTTTTATTGTTGATAGTATTGTTTGCTGCCGGTACTTTATGTGTAGGCTGCGATTTGGACGGTGATGAGAATACCGGTATCGCGGTATTCAACATCTATATCTCCGGATATAACGAGGATGGTGATAAAACCATAACCCTCGAGCTTAAGCATAAATCGACAGAAGAAGAGTCTACCCAGGAAGTCCCGCTTTTAGATGATGATACCTCTTCCGGTTATTTTTCAGACCTCGATTCCGGTAAGTACGATGTAGCTGTTGCTCTCTTAAATGATGATAAGCTGGTAGGCGATCATGACTTCGAAATCGAGATCTACCCCGACGAGACGACCCGATCCCGCATCGACGGTGTGTGGGAAAACGGTGAGATGAC
The DNA here is from genome assembly GCA_964594055.1 of uncultured Spirochaetales bacterium. GTDB lineage: Bacteria > Spirochaetota > Spirochaetia > SPDA01 > CAZJBZ01 > CAZKZZ01. The sequence goes on along the minus strand of CAZQKT010000179.1, from coordinate 1,163 downwards.
ATTCGAAGTTTCTACGGTCACCTCCGGGGATGACGGGAACACTTCGGTGGAAATTTATGAGTTCGGAACAGCATATATTGAAGAGAGACGGCATTGGGACGATCCGAGCGAAACAGATGATTTCTCGTTGATGATTGGGGAAGGTGCATTTAGTACCGCGTACGGCTGCACCATTCGTTATCCCGACGGATACGAAATCCATCTCACGGATAATCTGAGAAATATTGGCGTCAATGTCGACTTAGGAAATCAATACTTTTCAGTTTCGAGATATTCGTATTTCGGTACGGGTGTATATCAGGCAACGATTTTTGACACGAATAATCTCGGCGACTCTGCTACAGCAAACATTGATGACGGTTTTAACTTAGACGATGTTTCCTGTCCGGAAATTACAGATCCCATACAAGGGGGAAATTACAGCGGTTCGATTTCGTGGAATTTATCTAACACTACTGAGCTTGAAAAGATATTCATATATGTTATTGATACCGCTGACAGGTACTCGTCAAATCCAAACCATACCACTCTGGAAGTAGACCCAACGACAACGACGGTTTCCCCCGGTATTGCAGGAGGATCGTTGGATTTCGAACTCATTATCTTTGCGGTAGACAAGAATGTAAGCATGCCGAATCCGGATTATTATTATCGGTCTGATATCTACAGCGATCTTTTGACAGAAAATGATGATAGCCCCAATTACATCAGTATTGCTCGGCTGCAGTTTACCGGGCCATAATAATTTGCAAATAACATGTAAACCACATCTCTGGCTTAATCCCCTCTATGATCCCAAAAATGTGCTGGTCGGTATTACCCGCAGAGAAGTCGAAGACGCAGCAGCCCGTCTTGAACGTTTTGCCCCGCTTGTTGCCAAGCTCTTCCCTGAAACGGCTGATGCCGGCGGCATTATAGAATCACCCTTGACGCCGCTCTCTGATAAAATGAGCCGGGAATTGTATCAGACAGCAACTACCGGCAGCAAGCCGGACGGGGGGTGGCATACCGAATGCGGCCAGCGGTTCCTCCTCAAACAAGACAACGAACTGCCTGTGGCAGGCTCTATAAAAGCGCGGGGCGGCCTCTACGAAGTGCTTAAACACGCGGAGGGGCTGACCCTGGAGGCAGGGCTCATCGGGCGGACTGACGGAGAGAACGAT
>CAZQKT010000178.1:0-4987 GCA_964594055.1 uncultured Spirochaetales bacterium | reverse complement strand
TCTTTAACTCAATCCTGTTTTCGCTTCTAGTGACGTTTTTCTGATCTTTTTGAAATACAACACGAGGAAGGATAATTTGAAAAGTCGTTTTTTCTTTTGACAGCAAAATACGCAGTGTCCCACCCGCCTCATTTATCAAACGTCTGGAAACGGGAAGACCCAAGCCGGTCCCGTTTTCCTTTGTTGTGAAAAACGGATTAAAAATCTGTTTTCTGATTGATTCGGGAATGATCTCTCCGTCATTGATAAATCGTATCTGAATTGTATCGCTTTTGTTTTTTATTCGTGCCTCAATCGTACCGTTTTGAGGAGTTGCCTCGATCGCGTTGAAAATAATATTGAGGCACACTTGTGTTAAGGCGGCCCAGTCGATATACGCTTTTGCTTCATCCAGTTTACAAGTGCACACCAAATGTAGATTTTTCTTTCTCGCCCGGGAACCTACCAGTTCGAAGGTGTGTGTAATTACTTCGCAGACGTCTGTTGAACTATTAGTGAGGTCGGTCTGGGGAGAAAAAGAGAGAAGTATTTTGTTGAGAAGATGGGACATCCGTTTCGTCTCTTCCTGAATGTATGCTGCCATCTTTTTTGTTTCTTCAGGAGAGAGGTCTTTATTGGCGATTGTTTCTGCCGATGTTGCTATGATGGACATCGGATTGCGGATTTCATGCGCAACACCGGAAGACAGTTCACTTAAGACAGCAAATTTTTCCAAATTGGATTGCCTCTTTTCGATATCGAGGGCGTGCCGGTGCATTTTACACCGGGCAATGGTGATGGAAAGCCCTGATGCGAATAATTCGAGGGCCTCGATTTCGGGAAAGTGCCAGGTTTGGGCCACACCGGGTTCGCCTAAAAGTAGTATCCCCACAAGATCGTTTTTTTCTACAAGAGGGACGATGATCGTTATCTTAAAATAATCGAGTATACGAAGTTCGCTTCCACCGGCCCAGGACAATGATAATTGCTGAATATCTAGGACCTTTTTTTCCTTTTTCAATTTTAGTATCAGCTCTCCATCTTCGAAGAACTCCGGCTTGTATTTATTCAAAGCATGTTTTAAGGTTTGAAACCTGTGGCTTTGATCATCCTTTACGAGAAAAAAGAAATGAGCAAGCTTCAGCTTTTCAAGAAAAAGTTTGGACAAAAACTTGTCCAGATCGTAGAGATTGATGATGTGCACCAGCTCGATCGAAGCTTCCCGAAGCGCTTCGTGAAAGTTTGTCTTGATAGGAAACATTGAACTGCCCAATAGGTTTTCGAGGACACGGCTTAAAGGCGAGAGGAGGGCAAAAAAAATCAATATTTCTACACTCATCAAAAACGCATGGTTGATGTTGAAAAGATCGATAAGCAAAGCATTGAAATCAGAGAGAAAAAACTGAAACAGCAGAAGCAGACCTCCGATTACCAACGGATATATGATGAATACACGGACGAGAGATTTCCGTTCAATGTAGCCGAACTGCAGTAAAAGAAACAAAAAGAAAATGGTATACGCGGTCGAAGCTGCGAGATAGAGATATATCCCCCATCGCAGTGGATAGAAGAGCAAATAGTTGAATAATAGAATAAATGAGAGCGGAATAAATCCGGTAAGAATGAGGATAATAGACCGCCGTTCCTTTTTGAGTATAGGGAGTTTGAGAGACCGTATTAGTCTGCGTGTTGTCAGTGTGAGCAGAATCAGGATATAGATGAGCATAAGAAAATGGTACAGATACAATCCGGACTCTGCGTGAGCAGCAGGTGTCAATGCGAAAATACGGTTGAAAAAACGGACATCGGATTCGAACCCGACGGAGATAAGATTGAGGACCCCGATGATGATCGGTGTTATGTAAAAAACCAGCAGTTTCACCGGCGTATTTATTCGAATAGTTTTCCGCGGAAAGTAGAAAGAAAACTGATAGAATAACGGGAAAAAAAAGATCACACTCCAAATAGCAATATTGAGACCGATTCGCACCGGTAAGTTTTCCTGTGCGGTATGGAGAAAGAGTATCGTTAGATTGGTGAGAGTAATCGGAATGAGAAGAAGACTCAAAAACCGGTTCGTCGGTGCTGCGGGATTGTAAGAATATATAAGCACGATGAGTGCTATATCAAAAATGAAAAGAAGAATGAGAGTGGATTCGATAAACATACGTCAACCGGATTCTACAATGTTACTGAGAGCGGTTTCAATAGCGGTCTCAATTGAGTAAAACCTCCTTCCCTTCTTCGGCTTCTGTATCCCGTTTTACGTATTTGTTGAGAGGAATCGTTACCATATAATAGCGGTTCGAATTGTTCCATAGAGTAAATCCCGATGCCTGAGAGGCGTGTGTGCCTTCGATCTGTTTGATAAGGTAGTTCGTATAGGTTGGTTTCTCGAACTTGAGCTCCCCGCCGAGTAAAAAAGCCTGGATATACGGTCGGATAACACTCCTTCCCTCCACAATGACGGCGGCCCTGTCACTCCCTTCGCGGTATATTTGTTCTGCCCGTTCGAGATATGGTGTTTTCTCCATAAAAGACCTCGGGAAATGGGAAGGATAGAACATCGGACAGATAACATCGACATAATGGGAAATGACCTCGATACTCTGCCCAATCCAATTTCCCATTTTATACCAGGAGTTAAAACCGTAGAGATCGGTACTAATGGGGATTGTAATTCTTTCTCTCGCTATTTTGAGGAATGATTCAATTGCTTCTGTTTTGATCATCCCGTTTCGCCGGTGCCGATACCGGATGCCCTTAAAATCTCCGTCGGAGGGAAACCGGATGTAATCGAACTGTATCTCATCTATACCCCGTTCTTCCAATTCCTCTCCAAGAGCTACGTTGTAATTCCATACGAACTCGGAATAGGGGTCGACCCAGAACTCTCTCTGTTCGAAATGAATTTTCCCCGTCTCTTCATTTTCTATTTTAAATCGATATCCCCACGGCCCGTTATCATCGGCATTCCAGATCGCATATGTATTGTCTTTGTAGTTATAGAGTTTTCTGTCTTTGAATACAACCAATCGGCCGATAACGTATATGCCCCGTTCATGGGCCTTTTTTACTAGTTCTTCGATGTCGAATTGCTCATAGACGGCCCCTATCTCTCGAGGAAGGTCGAGGTTCGTGTTGTAGGTGATAATACCGTGGTCGTTTTTTACATCGATCGTTAGTGAATTACATTCGTGCTCTTCTAAAAAATCGAGGTATCCGTCGAGTGCCTCTCCGCTTCCGTTTCTCGCGCCGAGATATATCCCGTAGCGGTTCGAAGATAGAGCTAAACGGTCTTTCTTTGGGGCATCCAATGCCGGCCTTTGTGCAAAAGAGGGATGTTTTTCCCATTCCCAGGAATCCCGTTGAGTTGAGTACGTCCAGGTCCGTTCTTCTGAAATTATCTGCAGCTTCAAAGCATTGTTGTCTTCTTCCATCGCGTAAGAGACGGTCCTGATGTGTTCGCTTCTGCTGTCTCCGGGAAAAGCAATTCTTTCCAAAGAACTACCGTCCGGCCCCGTGCGGTAGAGACCGTTTCCAAAACCGCAGGCAATAATGATACTCTCCGGCTCAGATGGTATTGTTGAGACCCCTGTAATGGCCTCATAAAATCCCGCACCGCGGTACAGCATATCGAGATTTTCGGGCCGTTTTTTCCACGTTTCCCCGCCGTTAGTAGTCTCGAAAATGCCGCTGAACGAGGTCCCTACAATATATCTATTCCGGTTTTCCGAGCAGAGTGATACCGCAGAGATATACGCGCTTTTTTTGATCGGCTCCTGTATCGGGAGTTCCTCCCAGGTGGTACCGGCATTTGAGCTTACGTAAAGTCCCGTAGTAGTGGTAACGGCCACTCTGTTCTCTGCTTGGGGATCAATATTGAGAGCAGTGAGCGGACGTATCGCCTCTCCTGTAAATGGGTAGATTATGTGAGTAGGTAGCCCTTCGTTCCGCGGCTTCCACGTTTCTCCTCGATCGACTGATATGAGAAATCCGTGTTCCCGGGTTATTGCATAGAACACACCCGAGCCGGTCTCATACCATTGTTTTATCTCAAGAGGTTTCTCGACAGAGGCGGGTGACAGAGTCGAACCGGTAGATTCGCTATGCACCTGTGCTGATAGAACTGTAGCGATTAAAAAGAAGGCAATGCAGAATATCGATGAGATTTTCATAGTCTCCTATTGTATTCAGTGGATTGTCCATCCGTCAACTGCATTCTCAAGAAGCAGCAGCGTAAATTTTTAAGTTATATAGGGTATATGAAAGGTAAGATGGAAATACACGAGAGTATCCTTCGGATGGAAAAAGAGAGCAGGCCCCGGGAACGTCTGACAGCACATGGTGCTGCCAGTCTAAGCGATCATGAATTGCTTACTATTATTATCGGCTCCGGAACGAGGGAACGGAATGTACAGAAAATTGCAGCGGATCTACTGGAGTATTTGGACCGGAAGAACAACAATCCCACCTTAGAAGAGCTTTTGACGGTGAAAGGGATGGGGAAGGCGAAATCTATACAGGTACTCGCCGAATTGGAGTTTTTCAGAAGAAGATGGCAGCCGGGAAAACATAAAATTGGGGCTCCCGGCGACGTCTTGACACTGGTGGGCCATTACGGTGATCGTCTGCAGGAATATTTTCTCTGTTTGTCTTTAAACGGTGCTCACGAGGTGATAAAGACGAGAGTGGTTTCAGTGGGACTTCTCAACCGCGCTTTAGTCCACCCGAGAGAAGTGTTTGCAGACCCGATTATCGACAGGGCGGCCGCGGTCATCATTGCCCATAATCACCCCTCGGGGAATGTGCAGCCGAGCATGGAGGACCGGGAGGTGACTATCCGGATAAAGGCGGCAGGGGAAACCCTCGGGGTGGAATTGCTCGATCATGTGGTGTTCTCGGCAACCGGGCTGTATTATTCGTTCCTCGAAAACGGGGAGTTATAAATATTGTGCTAAAAAAAGCGCGCTCGCCGATTCGGCGAGCGCGCAGGAGGAGTGATTAG
>CAZQKT010000177.1:0-5034 GCA_964594055.1 uncultured Spirochaetales bacterium | reverse complement strand
GAAACTCTTCCGGGAACATGAGCTCGGTACTATCGACTTTAGATTCAATGGGGAGCCTGCTTTTCCCCGCCTCTTCTTCGCTTTTCATACGAGGGACCAATACCACCAGCAGCGTTATAATAACAGCGAATAGAGATCCCACTAGTACGATCAGCAGAAAAATTTTTATCTCCTGGCGGCTAAACAACCTCATTTACCAGCTTCTCTCGTTCTTCATCCACCCGGACAGCTATGACCTTCGAAACACCCGCTTCCGACATAGTGACCCCAAGGAGTGTACGGGCGGCAGCAATGGTCCGTTTGTTATGGGTGATGATAACAAACTGCGAATTTGTACTGAATTCTATCAAAAGATTGACAAATCTGCCAACATTTTCTTCATCGAGGGCGGCGTCAATTTCATCTAAGATACAAAACGGTGAAGGCCGGACCATATACACTGCGAAAAGAAGGGCAACAGCGGTAAGCGAGCGTTCGCCGCCGGAGAGAAGTGATATGTTTTCGAGCTTTTTCCCCGGCGGCTGGGCGAGAATATCGACTCCGGATGTGAGAACATCCTGTTCTTCCAAAAGACGCACTTCTGCTCTCCCCCCGCCAAAAAGACGGCGAAACATCGCATGAAAGTTCTTCTTGATCTTTTCATATGTCTCGAGAAACAGCTCCGTCGATTCTACCCGAATTTCCTTGGTTATCCGGCGTAAATCTTCCCGGGCTTTTCGTAAATCCTCGAGTTGATTTGTGAGAAACTCGTAGCGCTCCTTTACTTCTGCAAACTCTTCGGGCGCCATCAGGTTGATATGCCCGAGATTTCGAATATCATCTTTAACAGAAGCAAGCTTGGAACGCAGTTCGGAGAGCGAATCACGGATTTCGAACATCCTCGATTCGAATTCGAGAAGCTCGCGGGAATGGTTCTCCCTAAAGTTTTCATGAATATTGCGGATTTCGGTACCGAGAGAAGAAAGATCAATCTGCAGTTTTTCGATATCAGTCTGCAGTTTTTCCGTCTCGGCCATCTTTGCTTTGAGCGTTTTCTCTTCTTTTACAAGCTGCTCATTTTTCTCAGTGATGTTTTTTTCGAGTTCAGTGAGTTCTGTTCGTACTGTTTTCTCCTCTTTTACCAATTCTTCCTTTTTATTTGTCAGCGAGGTAATTTGTTCTTCAATGTTTTCAAGTCGTCGCTTTCCCGCCTCGATCTCTTTTCGATTTGCTTCGAGAAGCTGTTGTTGTTCACTGATTTCATCACGGAGACCCGCGATGGATTCTTTTACATTGTTATACTGGGTTTTATTCTGTACTTCGTTTAGCCGGAGCTCTTCAAGCGTTTTACGGTATTCTCCGATTTTGGTACCAAGTTTTTTGTTTTCTTCTCTGTTTTCTGCAATGCTTTCCCGGTTATTTATAATATTTTTTCGAATGGATTCGATTTTTTCGTCTATCTCTCGTTTTTTCGTAATAATACCTTCCGGGGCCAAAAACTCATCGAGAAAAGTCGGAATATTTTGTTTGAAATCAGCAAAACTCTCTTCGAGCTGTTTGATACTTTCATGGCCGGCCTGCAAGGTTTCGATGCCGCTGTTCCAGATTTCTTTGAGATCTCTCTGGTCCATCTCTTCGAAAAGCGATACATCTTTCAATCGGTTCACCTTCCCTTCTAAAGATATCGCTAACGATTTGAGCAGCTGCGTGATGTTCTCTTCCGCTTCTTTCCGTTTACTGTGAGAATAACCGCTTTCCTTTAACCGTTCGTCGAGCTGGGTCACAATATCATCGGTAATTGCTCTGAGGTCATCCTGCTTTTTAAGCTGTTCTTCTTCTAGTTCAGCAATTATTGTCTCCCTTTTCACTGTATCGGCTTCATTCTCAGAAATTCGGTTTTCGGTGTAGGTAATAGATCGGATAAACTCTTCGATGTTCTCCTGAATCTCTTTTAAACGGGTTTCAATGTCCGAGAGGTTCTTCTCTTTCGTGCTTATCTGGTTTTTTAAAGCTGCAATTTTTTGCTCGATGGCTTCCTCTCTCGACTTATTTGAAACGATTTGACGCTCTATTTCACTGTGCTGCTCCCTCAATAATACGATTTGGTTTTCCTTATTGCCAATTTCGAGTTCGATCCCGTACACCTTCCGGTGGGCTTCGTTTAAACGGTGTTCCATGGAGTTTACCGAATCGAGGCTGCTTTCCATGGTAGTATTCAGTTCGGTTATGCTTTTTTTAAGCTCCTCGCGCTCAGCTTCCCGTTTATCGAGCTGGGCCTGTTTTTTGTCCTGCTTTTCGAGAATATCTCTCAGTTTAAGAAGATTGCTTTCCAGTTCGAGTTCGAATAGCCGGTCTTTTAACTGTCTGTACTGTTCCGTTTTTTCAGCCTGCCCTTTCAGTGTGTCGTAGGAACGCTTCACCTCTGTGCGGATATTTTCGACCTGGCCCATATTATCTTCGGTCCTCTCCAGTTTTCGCTCGGCTTCCGCCCCTTTGACTTTGTATTTGGTAATTCCGGCTGCTTCTTCGAAAATGAGACGGCGCTCTTCCGGTTTGTTGGATAAAACTTGGTCGATTTTTCCCTGTTCCATAATAGAATAGGCTGTTTTCCCAATGCCGGTATCAAAAAATAATTCCCGGAGTTCTTTTAATTTGACCGGTGCATTATTGATGAAATAAGCACTCTCCCCGGAGCGGTACAATCTCCGTTTGATCGATACTTCCGGGAGGTCTAAGGGGAGGATCTCTTTTTCATTGGAGAGGACGAGGGTGATCTCCGAAACGTTTAATTTTTTCCTGTTTTCGGTGCCGTTAAAAATAACGTCTTCCATCCGTTCTGCGCGAAGCGTTTTCGTAGACTGCTCGCCAAGCACCCACTTGACGGCATCGACGACATTACTCTTCCCACAACCGTTCGGTCCGACGAGGGCTGAAATATTATCTCCGAAATCAATTATACTTCTGTCTGCAAAGGATTTAAATCCAAAAAGCTCAACACGTTTTAAAAACAATTTTGCTCCTCGCGTTTGTACTATACCACAGAGTTGGTTTTATCAACAATCAGCTTTATTCATATCTAACAATAACAACCTAAGGCAGTCAAGATAACCCGATTGTCCCATTTCCTAAAATCCGCTACCATTTTGTACCATGAAACTGGTTTGTGGTGTTGATGAGGCGGGGCGCGGCCCTCTCGCAGGACCGGTTACCGCAGCTGCAGTTATTCTCCCCGAAGTCTTTCCCCGAGATATACTAGGGGATTCAAAACAACTGAGTCCGGAAAAACGGGAATCAGCATCCAAGATTATTCGCTGCAGTGCTGTTGCATACAGCATCGGATGGTGCTGGCCCGGGGAAATAGACCTGCTCAACATCCACGTCGCGACCCTGCTCGCTATGAAGCGTGCGGTAGAAGAGCTTAACGTAGAGCCTGCAAGTGTACTGATCGACGGGAAGTTCATCCCCGAATTGACCATACCGGCCGAAGCTATCATTAAAGGGGACACCTTTGTTCCGGAAATTCAGGCCGCCTCCATATTGGCAAAGACGGTCAGAGACAGATGGATGGTCCGCTACTCTTGGATCGAACCTGACTACCTTTTTGAACAACACAAGGGATATCCGACAAAACTCCACCGCGAGCGGTGCCGCCTCTACGGTCTCTCACCGATACACAGAAAGAGTTTCCGTTTTGATTAATTGCCCTGATCTTTTTTTAAAAATGCGACTGCTTTATTAAATTCCTCTAAAAACAGGTCGAGGTCCTCATTGAACACGATTATTGAATGCCGCTCGAATCCTGTGTCCCCATGTTTCTTGCTTTCGACAACATTGAGAAACAGATCTCCATGCCTGTTTTCCTTGACGTTGAAGAAATAGGTCCTTTTCCCCGATGTAGCCTTTGAGGTAAATACCTCTCCCCGAATTCCCATATAATCCTTCCTCTCGCAAAAAATTGTGCAGAGATCGGACAGTTTTTCAATTTTGTCCGATAGCGTAACTATAACACCAAAATGCAGGAGAGGACAATCCTCTCGGCGGGATTTCAATGCTCGGCACTTCTCAGTGCAAAGCCACCATTTTTCTCTATGGAGGCTCTTCATGCCAATCGAAGTGAGGTTTGAAACTCGGCTTTTCCTTTAAAGATACAATTATAATTAGGGGTACAACGTGCCCGAACGGCATTTGCTTCAGCAATTAGAGTGAGGGTACGATTGTACCCCTAAAATATGAATGCATAGTGATGTTTTATAAAGAGAAAAGCCGAGTATTGAAATCCCGCCCAATCCTCTTTTTTCCTTGACAGACAGGGGTGATATTGTTATATATTAGTAGAAATTGCGCCTGTGGTATAATGGTTATTACCTCAGCCTTCCAAGCTGAAGATGCCGGTTCGATTCCGGTCGGGCGCTCTATTTAATTCTTTTACAAGAAAAGAGTTATTTATTTTATCCACGAACTGCCTCACCAAATTTCAGCTTTTAGTTGCTAATTCGGTCGGAGTTTTTCCTCTCTAAGAGGAGTTTTAGTAAATGAAATACCACCTACTAAAACGTAAAAACAAAGATCGAAGAACTGGAAAAACTATTTACGTCTACTACGTCGGTTTCCTTCGTCCCTCTGGTAAAGGGTATGTCAAAATGAAGAGTACTGGAATTAAAGCCGGTACAAAAGAAGCGGAGACAGGCAGAACCTATTCTCCTCACTATGTATACAATAATTGCCTACTGATCGAGGATTACTTTCTCCCCTACTTCGAAGAACGTCGAATTTTCACCCTTGCAGACTTGAACCACCAGAATCTTATAGAATGGCGTAATGCGTTAGTTGCTAGTGAAATTATTCCACCAAAACAACGCAGTAAATCTCCGAGAAAGGGGCATACCAAGATATCTCCAGTAACCGTAAATAAAGCACGACAGGCAGTCTGGGGTGCTCTCGAATGGGCGGTAGATATGGGTATGTTGCTTTCTCATCCAGGGGTGAGGGTCAAAAGGGTCTCAGAACGTTTCAGAAATAAGCTGCTCGAGAAGCCAGAGCAGAGGCAAAAGAACT
>CAZQKT010000176.1:915-5180 GCA_964594055.1 uncultured Spirochaetales bacterium | reverse complement strand
GGACACCGGGTTTTCATCCCGGCAACAGGGGTTCGACTCCCCTAGGAGATGCCTAAAACAATTAAAAAAAAGGCTGTCGAATAGACGACAGCCTTTTTTTCTCACTTTTTGATGGCCTTTAGAAATTAGTTGAACCAGAACCTGATACCAAAAGCTCCCTGTAAGGCAAAAACCGGAAATTTTATCGGTGCAAAGCCTATTGCGAGCGTCGGCGCAATTTCGATAAACAGCTCCAGCCATTTGATTGGAAATATATTCAATCCTATCGGGACCCGGCCTCCTAAATTGACGGTACTATAACCGCCGGTACCGCTATTGATACCGAGATACAGACCCGGTCCTATATAGAAATTGACAAAACTGAACAAGTTGGGGTTGACTACCCACCAATCGGCGATGATTCCTAAATTGAAGATGTTCTCCCAGACGGTAAACCCGACTCCGAACAGAACCGGGAATGACGGCGGCTTTACGGAGAGCATCAAATTCGATCCGGGAAGCCCGCCTAACGGGTCAATACCGGCTGCTATTCCGATTCCCCATGCTGAAGCGCTTACCGCCATAACCACAAACAGTACTGCGGCGATGATAATAACTTTCCTCATGTTTTACTCCTCTTCTTTCTGTTGTATTAATAAGATTATGGACATAAGTCTTATACAATAATAAAAAAAAATCAAGAAAGCCCTTACGGCAGTATTATTAGTTGTGAGGATGATGCAAAAAGTCCTATAATTGAGGCTGAAATACAAGGAGTGCTCCATGCATAAAACAAAACAGCGACGAATCGGTGTGGTGGTTGTTTTTTTGATGGTTCTGGCAGCCGGGACAGGGTACGGTCGGGCAAACATGGGAGTCGGTATTACCGGCGGAATCCAGCCGTTTGACGGATTGGAAGGCTATCTGTACGCAACAACTGTTCTGCCCTCTTCTCCCATTGTGCTCGGCATAGGCGTCCAATTCTATGAATATCCTGTAAAGGCGAATATGTCCGTGTATCTCGATTGGCTTATGGTACAGCATTCGTTTCGTGATGATCTCATTTTTTATTCAGGACCCGGAGTTTTTTCGTCCTTTCCCGAACCGTTCGAATTAGGGGCGCGAATACCGGTGGGGATACAATGGTTTCTAGCCGATAAGCGGGTGGAGCTTTTTTTAGAAACGGCCCCGGTTATGATTTTTGCAGGTGATGACAGCATATTGATACCGGGTTTCAAATTAGTTTCGTTGATTGGTGTACGATTCTGGTTTTGACGAATCATCCTTGTTAAAACAGGGCAATCATTTTATAGTGGAGTCACAGAGATACTACAATCTTAGGAGGGGCGCAGTGAATAAAGTTGTTCTTAAGGCAGCAGACCTTGATGGATACCTGACAAATAAAGATAAAGAATACATCAACCGGATGAACACGATTTACAACCGTGCTATGGACTCTTTTAACGTGATGTCTGCAGCTGAGGACGCCAGGATTATCGATAAACAGAAAGAAGAGATAATCAATATCTATAACGAGATGGGTGACCGTCTGCAGGAAATCTCCTCCCAAGAACCTGGAATACGCGTCTATTCGTTTGAAACTCCTCAAGTTATACACGGAGAAGCATCCAGATTAATAGCAAAATTGCGGGATAAAGGAACGCAGCAGCAGGAGTTTATTTACTATATTCAACGTGCATATGAGCTGCTCTTTAATCTCGCCGTTGACGGGGCAAACAGTACAAAAAAGAATTACTTTGTCGTGAAGACACCGGTCGACATTCCCATTCAAAATTATGCTGTGCACAAAATCCCAAACGTTGATGAAGAAATAACCAATTCTGTGATGTGTGTCATGCTCAGGGGCGCTCTTCTGCCTTCAATCATTATGTCCAAAGAGATCCAGGAGTACAGCTCCAACCGGTACGTCACTCCGTTTGCTCTGTTTCGAATAAAGCGGGACGACAGCAAACAGGAACACAACATGGAATACATCCTCGATCTCGATAAATCATATTTTGATCTCGAAACACTTCAAGGGAAGGACCTCTTTTTTGCTGACCCTATGAATGCCACGGGCGGCAGTCTGGTAACAATCGTTAAATATCTTCACGATCAGGGGGTGAAACCCCGTTCAATACGGTTTTTCAATGTCATCTCCGCCCTCAAAGGGACGCTTAGAATTATTCGCGCTATTGAGAAAGCGACAGTATTTACTCTCTGGATGGATCCTGTCTTAAACGATCGCGCTTATATTCTGCCCGGATTAGGAGATGCAGGAGACCGTCTCAACGGTACGGATTCTGAGGACACACCGCGCAATATCATTCAGCTTATAGCAGACTACGGAGCTACGATTACCTCGCTGTATAGATCTCAAGTCAGGAAAATAGAAGAGACCGTTCTACGTAGATGAAAAGCAAACTACTCCTCCTGCTAATCGGTGCCACTGTTTTAGCTCTTTCTTCCTGTGTTACCGGAGTTCCGAAAAAAGAGGCGGCCCGCGCCTATTACAATTTAGGAAATGCGTATTTTGAGCTGGAGAAGATGGACAAGGCCATGGAGGCCTACATGCGAGCCATTGAACTGGATGAATCCCTGGATGTTGCAAATTATAATTTGGTACGAACATATCTCGAGGCAGGATATGTAAAAAGAGGAATAGAGCTGGTCGGCACACTTATAGAGGAAGACCCCGAGAATACTGTGCTTCTCAACACATTGGCTTATGGATATACGATTGAAGGGGAGTACGAGAAAGCAATGGAAATCTATCGGGACGTGTTGGCGAAAAATGAATTGAACGAGAATGCTCTGTATAACACCGGAGTTTTATACCGTAAAACGGGACAGCCTCAAAAAGCAAAAGAACAGTTTGAGAAATTATACAGTCTCACCCCAAAAGATGAAAAGCTGCTGTATAATTTTGCAATGCTCGAACTGGAGATGGGGAATGGGGAGGAGGCAATTCGATACTTGGACCGCTACAGAGAAGAGAAGCCGAATGATATAGAAACTTTGACAGTTTTGGGCAATGCATACATGGAACAAGAATACTATGCCAAAGCAATCGAGGTGTATGATTCGGTCCTTGCCGGAAATCCAAATAAACCGACCATTCTGTTTAACAAGGCACAAATTCTCCTCGCCGCGATCGGTGATACGGGAGAGGGTATGCAGGCTCTTGAAAAGGCCGTTACTGCCGGTTTTTCTGAAAAGCAGAAGCTCCTCGAGTTGGCCCGAAATCCCGAACTTATCAACCCTGAACAGGTAAAAGAGTTTCTGCTCGAAAAACAGCTTGTTGATGAGGAAGCCCTTTTAGAGGAAAATCCCCCTACTACAAATGAGATTGGAGAAGAGAACAGCATCTCTCCTCCAACTGATCTGAGTAATTCATACCCGTAAAATACGTTCTCAGTAATACCCTACAGAGAACCTACGGTTTTTTGGACCGATTTATATACTGCATCGGGTGACTGGGAAGCGTCTATATTTATGAGTTTTTCTTTTGATTTGTAATACTCAATAAGCGGTAAGGTTTGGTTTTTATATACATCAAGGCGATTTCTCACTGCATCCTCCTGATCATCGGGTCTTGTAATGAGAGGTTCCCCCGTTTCGTTATCAATTCCAGGGGTCTTAGGAGGATTATATTCGACGTGATATATTCTGCCTGATTTTTTAGCGATCCTTCTTCCTGATAAACGTTTGACGACCTCTTCATCGGAGATATCGAAGTAAAGCACGCCGTCGATTTCGCAGAACTCGGCCAAAGCATCAGCCTGAGGTATTGTTCTTGGAAAACCGTCGAGGATCACGCCGTTTTTCGCATCAGGCTGTGACAGCCGTTTCTTAACTATTTCAGTGGTCAACTCGTCGGGAACAAGATCACCGGCAGAAATTATTTTTTGCACCTTTTTACCCAACTCAGTTTCGTTTTTTATCTCTTCTCGAAACAGGTCACCGGTCGAAATATGTGGAATTTGTTTTTCTTCACTCAACTGTTTTGCTACAGTACCTTTTCCTGCCCCAGGCGGACCTAAAAATATCAAATTCATTGCTTTCCTCCTCATTTTACTCTGTTAATATATTTGATCTTGTCTGCAAAAAACTCCTCGCATTCCGGAGAACAGAGGGGTGATTGGTCTTTATACACTTTGATGAAATAACGACCGCAATTAATACATCGAATATAACGGCGGGGGGGGATGTTTGTGGAGTAGAAATTTTTTTTTTCATCTTTTTTTCCGGAAAAAAATTCCCCCCGTCTTCAACCGAAAAAAAAG
>CAZQKT010000176.1:0-905 GCA_964594055.1 uncultured Spirochaetales bacterium | reverse complement strand
GTTGGAGCAGTAGATCTTATTTACTGCATCTTCTTCACGGAAAAAGTCTCCGCACGTTCTACAGCGAAAAAATTGGACTACAGTTTCATCGTTTTCATTCTGGTTTTCTTTCGACACTTTCTTAGAGTAACGAAAAACAGCTGCTCTGTCACCTCTATTTATTTAGTTTTCTTCTGAAGCGACAGAGCTGTTACGCTTGATTTCCCTTCTTTTCAGTCGTATTTTTATATAAGAGGATTTTGAGAAGATATTTTAAGTAAGGGGTAAGAAATGAATTTTATGGAGCGAATACAGGACACTCTCAATAAAGGGCTTGATTCATCGAGAGAAATGTTTGCTAAAGCACGGGAGAAAGCTGTTGATCTAGGTGATAAAGGTGTGTTAAAGTTCGAGATACTGCAGCTGGAGAATCAAGCTGAAAAATTGGTGGGAAAGCTGGGAGCTGTAGTGTATAAAGCTCTCACAGAAAGTGAGGATAGAGCAGTTACACAGGATACACCGGAAGTTAAAGAACTGCTTGATGAAATACAGGAGGTAAAACGAAGAGTTGCAGAAAAAGAAGTTTTATTAAAGAAATACGAATAAAAACCACTGGATACGTGTTGAGGCTCATTCAAAATTAAGACTAATTTTGAATGAGCTACCTTAATGGTAAGTGAAGTTTTTGGTAGTTTTTTGCAATATAAAATATTTTTCATTCTTATGACCAAAAACTTCGAGGCTTTTTGCAAAAATTACAGGTTTTTGTAAAAAGCACTGTTGACAATTTTTTAAACATTCATTATATATAGCATCCCGGCATATACAGTTCTCTTATAAAGAGACACTATTATGCCGATGAACATAATTGCCGCACCTAAAAAAAGACGGGTAAGCGGGATAATTGCTCTTTGAGAAAAAATAGG
>CAZQKT010000175.1:0-5274 GCA_964594055.1 uncultured Spirochaetales bacterium | reverse complement strand
TAAACTCCCACTAGCCCCTCAAGCTAGCGTGTCTACCAATTCCACCACCGCAGCATGTAAATCTTGTTGTGAAAATGTAGTAAATTTCCGCTTATTGGTCAATAGTTACTTCAATCCATCGCTTGTAATCACCACTGGTTTCTGTTACAAGGAAGAAAATATGGAACAAGGAAAGCGTGTGCGGTTTTTACTGCTCTGTTCTCTTGTGGTTTGGGAAACCGGTACATCGCTGTTTGCAATTGATTTCGGGCTCATGAGCGAACTGACCGAAGATGAACAGGCACGGGTGAAGCAAGGGGAGATGGTCTACCGCGAGCAGCCGGTGGGCGAATCCCCCTGGCCCGAGCGGCATATGTATTCTATAATTCATGCCCGCCCGGTCGAGGCAACGGCAATTTTTGCAGATTATGAATATCAGCCCGAATATGTACCTTCGATAAGCCGTACTGAGATCCTGGAAAAGAAATCGCCGACCCATCTTGTCATTGAGTTCGAACTGGATATGCCGTTCCCCCTTCCGAAAGAAATCGTCGTAAACGAGCATTCTCTTATGATCTATGGAGACCGGGAAAATCCGACCTTTTTTGCTCTCTGGGAACAGCTCGAGGGAAAATCTGCAAAAATAAGCCGGGGATCTGCCCACTTTGAACCGTATTCACCGGAATCGGAGAGCAAACTGCTGACGATTATGAAGTACTCCTCGTATGTGTATCCGAAATCCATTTTTGCGGAGCTCAAGTTCGTGCAGGAGAAAGCAAAAAACGATCTTATCGAATCGACAAAAGCGATCGTAAAGCACATTGAGTACGTAAAAGAATTTAAACCTCAGTTTCTCGAAAAAGAGGTCGAAAAATTAAACGCCGCCCTTGCTGCAAGCAGTGGGCCCGCGGCCACTTTTTGACCTCGGGCCCGGCTATAGCAGCCCTTCGAGTTCCTCTACCATAGCTGCAAATTTTTTAAGCGCGTTTTCTACCGGTTCCGGTCTGCTCATATCGACACCTGCGAGTTTAAGCGACTCGAGGGGATATTTCGATCCGCCGGATGTGAGAAAGGTTATGTACTGGTCCCGCTCCCCCGCACCTCCGTTCATTACCCGTTCAGCGAGAGCAATGGCCGCCGCAAGTCCGGTGGCATATTTATACACGTAAAAGGCCCGGTAGAAGTGGGGAATCCGCAACCCCTCCATATCACTCGTATCTTCGAGTTCTACAATACCGCCGAAGTACTTTGCAAGAAGTTCCCGGTATGTTTTCCGGGTCGAATCGACGGTAAGCGGCTCTCCGTTTTCGACCATCCGGTGGGCCCGGTGTTCGAACTCGGCGAACATGGTCTGCCGGTAAATGGTGGCGATAATGTCATCTACCTGTTTCCCGACAAGATACGCTTTCATCTCTTCGGATTCGGCCCGCTCGAGCAGGTAATCGGCCAATAACTGCTCGTTAAAGGTCGAGGCAACCTCCGCCTCGAAGATCGTATAGCTGTAATGTTGAAAAGGATTATTTCGGGAACTGTACCAGGAGTGCATGGAGTGGCCCCCCTCATGCGCTAAGGTAAAAACATCCCGAAGTACATCTTCTTTGAAGTTCATGAGAATGTACGGGTCGCCTATATAGCTGCCGGCGGAAAACGCACCTGAACGTTTCCCCTTGTTTTCATACCGGTCCACCCAGCGTCCGAGGAGGCCGTCCTTCAGTGTGGTGCAATACTCCTCCCCGAGCGGAGCGAGTGCTTCGATTACGACATCCACTGCTTCTTCATAGGTGTGATGCACGGTGATATCTTTTACCAGCGGGACATAGACATCGTAATGATTGAGGGACTTTTCATCGAGGGCTTGCTTGCGCAGCCGGTAGTAACGGTGCAGGGCGGTGAGATTGTTCGAAACAGTATCGATTAGATTGTCATACACCTCCTCCGGCACTTTGTCCGGGAACAGCGCGGCCTGCCGGGAAGATTCGAACTTCCGCACCTTGGATTTATAGATATCGAGATTGACACTTCCGCTGTACAAAGATGTGAGTGTGTTTTTATGATTTTCGAACACTTTGTAATATTGAAAATATGCTTTTTTTCTCAACGCTTTTTCCGGATTGAGCATAAACGAACTGTAGGTAGAATGGGTAAGCGGTTTTTTCCCTCCCGGGGTCTCTATTTCTCCGAAATCCATATCGACATCGGTAAGTGAAGAGAATGTTTTTCCGGCAGTCTGGTTTGCTTCGGTCTGCATGGCAAGCAGTTTTTCTTCGTTCTCTGAAAGAACGTGCGGTTTGAAACGAAGGATTTTCTCTAAATAAATCGTGTACTCTTCGAGCACCTCTCCTTCGAGCCAGGTTTTCATCGTCTCGTCGGGTATCGCCTGGATTTCCGGTACCTGGTAGCTTGCAAACGCTTCCGCCTTGCTTGCTTCCTGAACATAGCGGGCCACACGTCCCTGATTGGCACTGCTCCCCCCGTCTTCACTGAACCGGAGCTGGGCGTAATAGCCCAACCGTTCTTCCAACTTACCGAGGCCCATCATAAAATCGAGGCACGCTTTTAGCTGTTCCGGTGAACTTCCCAAAGTCCCTTTGAATTGTTCGATGTTACCGGCCATCTCTTTGAACTGTTCCAGTCCCTGCTCCCACGCTTTGTCATCTGCAAACAGCTTAGAGAGGTCCCAGGTATACTGTTCGGGCACCTCTATTCGCTCAGGTATGTTGTTCCTGTTGTTGCTCATATACGTTGCTCCTTTTTACGTTTCGAGTAGATCGATAATCTGTTTTATCCGTAATCCTGCCTTCCCGCGGTGAGAAATCTTGTTTTTCTCACCTTCAGGAAGTTCGGCCATCGTTTTGTGCCGTTCCGGGAGATAAAAAACCGGATCGTATCCGAAACCCCCTGTACCGGCAGGTTCGAGCGTAATCTCTCCGTGTACGGTTTCCTCGACAATAAAGAACCGGTACTCTTCGAGGATGAGGACCATGCAGCAGACGAAAAACGCTCTCCGGTCCGTAACCTCGACCATTTTTTCGAGCAGGTACCTGTTCCGTTCTGCTGTTTGCAGCCGCTCACCGTTTGGTCCGGCCCCATACCGCGCACTGTAGACGCCGGGTTCACCTCCCAATGCCGGAACGGAGAGACCGGAATCGTCCGCGATCACCGGTCTGCCGATCATCCCGAACAGATGATCGGCTTTCCCGTAAGCGTTTTCCAGATAAGTCGAACCGGTTTCCGGAAAATCGAACCGGACACCGAGCTCACTCGGGACCAAAACCGAATGAGGATGTACTATCTCCGTTAATTCTTCTTTTTTGTGTGTATTTCCGGTTGCCAGTACAATTTCCATACCGATAAATCATATAGAAAAAGCCGGTCCCGATAAAGAGGCGTGTGGTATAAATGAAAGGAACCGGCCGAAAAAAAATGGGGGCAGGTATCAAGCGCACTTTTGAGACTGCTCGGCACTGTCATCTTTGAGCAAATGAGACAGCGAATGTTTGATATAGTAGAGCCCGGAATCGACCGACCCCTTCGGGATGTCCAGCACATCGGCTATGTCTTTGTGAGTAGGACAGGTCGGGACCTTCGAAAGTTCATAGGCGGAAAGCCGCATGCAATGCTGTTCTCGATTGAGGAGCCGGATTTTCCGGATGCGTTCGTTCTCTTCGTAACATTCGGTAATTTCTTGATGGATTTTATACACTTTGAGATAGGCCCTGCTTCTTCTCTCTTGCAGTTCCCGTATTCGGATATAACGGGTTTCCATTTTGTGCTTGAGCATTTCGATGCAGAGGACGAGCCATTCGGTAGTATAACCGGTAACCGTCGAGACCGCCTCGATCAGCCTCATCGTGATGTACATCGAACCGGTGAGGGTAAGAAACAATAGCCTGCGCTGCATGCCGGTATCGGTTATTTTTCCGTCTTCGGAGACTAAAAAACACCGTTTTGCTTCCGGGACCATTTCCGGTACTTCCTCTTTGTTGTCAGGCCCTTCTTCCCGCGTTCCCCAATAGGTAAGTGACGGTTCGGCAGTACTCCAAAAGCTGCTGTTGCTGAATACAAGAAAGTATCTGTTTTTTTGGGACCGTTTTGTAAGGAATGTCTTGAGCTGAAAATTGATGGTTACCGACAAATACGCTTCAAAAGGCCGGTCATCGAACGAATACCGATCAATGAGTACGGCTATTTTGGGATAGAACATACAGAAGAAATCACTGCAGTCGTCGAGGTCCCATCCCAGTTTCTTTTTGGGATAGTAATAGACGATCAGTGAGATCTTCTCCAGCAGTTTTTTGTACCCTCTGCCTGTCTTTTTGAAGGCAATAACCTCTTTCGTCAATTGAGTAAGCATAACGACTCCTCTCTTTCTGGTGATGTACAGAGGGAGTAGCAGGATGCGTGCCTATCTATAACCAATATTGTCCGAATTTGAGAGGCATATTTACATTCATTTACAATTAAGTGCGGTCACGTTTATCGGAAGATGTGTGAAAACGTATCGAGGATGGTCTTCTCGAGCTCTTCTACTGTGCAGTTTTTGGAAAACCCGGCTGCCTTGGTGTGGCCGCCCCCGCCGAGCGATTCGGCAATAGCACCGACATCGACCGATTCGCCGGAGCAAAGACCGATTGAATGAGCACAATTATTGTGCTATACTATGTTTTGAGGAGAAATTCTGTGAAAAAAAATATTACCTTGAAGCTTGACGAAGAATTGATCAGGGCAGGTAAACATAGAGCGATTGAACATAATAAATCTCTCTCGAGTTGGGTTGCCGGCTTAATAGCGGAAGAAATCAGAAAAAAAGGGGCATATTCAGCGTCAAAAGAGCATGCATTAATGGTAATGGAAAAAGGACTGGACCTCGGAGGCGCGCCCTTAAACCGCTCGGAATCTCATGAGCGCGTCTAGTGTTTTTGTAGATACGAACATTCTTATCTACTCTTACGACAAAAACGCGGGAGATAAACACAGGATGTGTAAAAATCTGGTTAAATCGTGTTGGAATGCGGAACCGATTCCGTTTATCAGCATACAGGTAATTCAAGAGTTCTTCGTCAATGTTTACAAAAAGTCACACGATTTACCCCTCAGCATACAGCTTGCCGCTGATTATTTGTCTTGGAACGTGGTTGAAAACAATACATCGCTTTTAATGGAATCCTTTGCCATTATGAAGCGGTATCAAACCTCTTACTGGGATTCCGCGATTATCGCCGCGGCGAACCGGTCGAACGTAGACGAATTGTGGACGGAGGACCTCAATTCCGGCCAGATGTACGGTACTGTCAG
>CAZQKT010000174.1:0-5330 GCA_964594055.1 uncultured Spirochaetales bacterium | reverse complement strand
GAACAGATCACAGCCTCCCATGCTGAAAACCAAAGCGAGTGCTCCGATGAGGACCATCGAGGCGACTAGTATCCGTTTTTTCATATGTTCCTCCATGTCATAGATTACATTCTTGCTGTTTTCTATATCTACCAGTATAACTCAAATACCAAATTTTTTCATAGTCAAATTATAGTTTTTTGAGTTTTCAAAGCTCTACTAGTTCGAAATTATTAAAAAAATATTCTCTTTCCTTTATTTCCCGATTTCAGTATCATTAGAGTAAAACAGCGGAAGAGGACAGCGATAATGGAAGCTCTGCAAGTGAACAAACGGATGAAAAAGAGAAAAGGCCCGGTGGTTTTAGTCATTATGGACGGCGTCGGGTATGGTAACTATAGTGAAGGCGACGGAGTGACTGCCTCGTACACCAAAACGCTTGATGCACTGCACAGCAATTATCCCCACACACAGCTTAAAGCCCACGGGACCGCGGTCGGCCTGCCGAGTGACGGGGACATGGGAAACAGTGAAGTAGGGCATAACGCCATCGGGTGCGGAAGAGTGTACGCGCAGGGGGCCAAACTGGTTTTTAAAGCCATTGATGACGGGGCGATATTTGAAGGTGAGGTATGGAAAAAACTGGTAAAGAATGTGAACACGAACGGAAGCACCCTCCATTTTATAGGCCTTTTCTCGGACGGGAATGTGCACAGCCATCTCGACCATCTCAAAGCAATGCTCGAGAAGGCAAAAGATGAAGGTGTAGCACAGGCCCGGGTGCACACCATTTTAGACGGAAGGGATGTCGAAGAGACCTCAGCCTTAGAGTATATCGACCCGTTCGAAGAGTACCTTACAGACCTAAACAGTGACAGTGTCGATTACCGTATTGCCTCCGGAGGGGGCCGTATGGTCATTACCATGGACCGGTACGGGGCGAACTGGGACATGGTCAAACGGGGCTGGGAGACCCATGTCTTAGGAGAAGGGCGGCACTTTTCGTCGGCCCATGAGGCGGTGGAGACACTGAGAAATGAGACCGAGAAAATCGACCAGGACCTGCCCCCGTTTGTGATCGCAGAGGACGGAAAGCCTGTAGGGACAATCGAAGACGGAGACAGCGTGATTTTCTTTAATTTCCGCGGTGACCGCGCGTTGGAGATTACCGCCGCTTTTGAAGAAGATAATTTCGATAAGTTCGAGCGGAAGAGACGGCCGAAAGTCGAGTACGCGGGGATGATGGAGTATGACGGAGATTTGAAAGTGCCGAAACAGTACCTCGTCACTCCTCCCTCCATCAGCAGGACCATGGGTGAGTATTTGGTCCATACCGGGGTGAAACAGCTCGCTATAAGTGAAACCCAGAAGTACGGCCATGTGACCTACTTTTTTAACGGCAACCGGACCGGGAAGTTCAGTGATGAACTCGAAGAGTATATCGAAATCACCTCCGATATAGTGCCGTTCGAAGAGAGGCCCTGGATGAAGAGTGCTGAAATAACCGACCGGGTAATTGAAGAGATAGAAAAAGGGGAATATGATTTTATCCGGCTCAATTATCCGAACGGGGACATGGTCGGACACACCGGCATTTATCAGGCGGTCCTCTGTGCAATGGAAGCGCTCGACTTAGGCCTCGGAAGAGTGCTCAAAGCGGTACTGAAAGCAGGGGGAATTATGATCGTCACGGCCGACCACGGCAACTCGGATGATATGTATCAGCACGATAAGAAAACAGGAGAAGTGCTGCTTAAAGCTGACGGAACGCCTCAGGCGAAAACATCCCACTCCCTCAATCCGGTACCGTGCATCATTGTCGATTCCGGGTATGAAGGAGAATATGAGCCTGCATTGCGGGAAGGCTTCGGTATCAGTTCGCTGGCAGCAACCTGTATCGAACTGTTAGGGTTTCTTCCGCCCGAAGATTACGATCCTTCGGTATTACAATGGAAATCCTAACAAGGGGGAACCTATGGGAATCTTAGAAGTAAAAGATCTTTCACTTTCTTTTGAAGATAATACCATATTGACCGATCTTACCATTGATTTTTGGGAGGGCCATATTCATGCAATTGTCGGACCGAACGGTGCCGGCAAGTCGACCTTGGCCCACACCATTATGGGATTAGGGGGTTATAAACAGCATACCGGCGATATCCTGTTGGAAGGAGAATCGATAAAAGATTTATCGATTAGTGAACGAGCAAAACACGGCATTACACTCGCCTGGCAGGAACCGGCCCGATTCGCAGGAATTACAGTATCACAGTTTATTGAAACCGCCTCTCGTAACCGCAATAACGGTAACACAAACGGGAAATTGATCGACGAGACCCTGGAAATGGTCGGGCTCGAACCGGACAGATACCGGACGAGGGCAGTCGATAAAACCTTGAGCGGGGGCGAGCGGAAACGAATAGAGCTTGCTTCTATTATCACCATGGAGCCGAAGATCGTCTTGATGGATGAGCCGGACTCGGGTGTGGATATCGAGGCGGTAAACTATATCTTCGAGGTAATCCGGAAACTGAAACAGAACGGTACGACAGTCATTTTGATTACCCACAGTGCGGAAGTGCTCAAGCAGGCCGATCACGGGTTTCTCCTCTGTCACGGCCGCCTGGTGGACAAGGGGACTGCAGATAAGCTGCGGGCCTATTTCGAGGGAAAATGTATACCGTGTACCCATAAAAACGATCCTGAACTAAGTGAGGCCGGCGCATGAGTAACCAGAAAATCATTGATGAGCTCCTCTCATCGATCAACATGCATAAACATTTTGGAGAGAATACCGCCCATGTGGAGATCCACGGTAATAAGGTCCTCGGTTCGACCCTTGTCAAAGGGCTTACGATTGATGTAGATGAACAGAGTGAGGGGATTGATGCCAATCTCAAAGTGGAGCGCGGGTATAAACTGGAAAATCCGGTCCATCTCTGTTTCGGTATGATCCCTGAAGAGGGGATCCAAAAGATTAATTTGAACGTTGTCATTGAAGAAGAGGCCGATGCCGATTTTCTCGCCCACTGCACCTTCCCGAATGCCGTTGATGTACAGCATTTGATGGATGCACATATCGAAGTGCAGCCGAACGGACGGTATGCCTATTTCGAACGTCATGTCCACGGTGACCACGGAGGGCTTAAAGTGGTCCCGAAAGCAAAGATCATTCTCCATGAACACGCCTACTTTTCTACCGAGTTCGAACTGTTGAAAGGACGGGTAGGTCTCATAGACATCGACTATGAAACTGAGGCGAAAGCCCACAGTACGTTAGAGATGAAAGCCCGCATCAGCGGCAGGAAGGATGACCGGATTAATATTCGGGAGGCCGCAGTGCTCTCCGGAGAATATGCAACAGGTGTGCTTATCTCGCACATAGCACTCAGGGACAACGCCTATGCAGAGATATACAACGACCTGCGGGCCGAAGCACCCCATGCTCGAGGCCATGTCGACTGCAAAGAGATCGTCCAGGGGAACGCAGTAGCCAGAGCAATTCCGATTGTCCAGGTAAACGATCCGCAGGCGCATGTGACCCATGAAGCTGCGATCGGAGCAGTCGATTCGAAGCAGCTGCAGACCCTGCTGTCCCGCGGTTTGGACGAAGAGGAGGCGGTAGAGCTTATTATTGACGGACTTCTCAAATAGCCTGTCATGCCGGAGTTCGAATCGTTTGCGGCTGCTGTAAGGGACCTCTTGCTCTGTTCTCATCAATTTAACAAAACGGACCGTGTCGTCTATCTCATTATTAATCCTGCCGCAGGGGGGATTCGAAAGAAGAGGTATTTTTATCATCTGCTGGAAAACCTTGCGGCACTTCGGGACCGAACGGTAAACGAATATTCAAAAACTGAAATGATACCGCAACAGTTTTTTCGGTATCACGTTTTTATTACCGGTTCCCCCGGCGATGCACGGCAAAAAACTGAAGAGGTTGTTACAAGTAAAGAGGCTGCCGGTGCGAATACTGAGTTCCTGCTTATTACTGCCGGGGGCGACGGCACCGCTGCCGAAGTCGCCCAGGCTGTAGCGGAATCACCCGGACCCATTCGGGACCGATTTACTCTTTTCCGGCTGCCTTTAGGTACAGGGAATGACGGTTTGGATGCCCGGGACCCCGATCAAGCGTGGCGCATTCTTCTCGGGCCTAACAGGAGAAAACGGATCGGCTACATCGTGGCTGAACCGAACGGCAGTGAGTCTCTCTATGCGTTCAACATAGCCGGCATCGGTGTCGACGGATACATAACCGAGCTTACAAACAGGATAAAAAAAGTAATTCCCGGATCGTTTTATACCCTTATGGTCGATGTAGCGGCCCTTTTTTACCAACGGCGCGTCGATTCTCTCGGATTGGAAATTGAAATAAAAAACACAAGCGGCAGCCACGTTGCAGTTGAGCGGAAACAAGGTGAGTATCTCCTCCTTGCATTCGGTGTGACCGGGAACAGAAACTACGGCGGGGGAAAACGGGTGCTTCCCGGAGAAGAGAATGTTTGTACCCTTAAACCTATGACACTGCTCCGTAAGTTTCGGGTGAAAAAAATCATCTATTGGGGAGCACATCGCAGCCTCCCGGAAGTGGAGTTGTTTCATGCCGACTCTCTCACGATCAATGGTACCTGTAGTCTGCCGATTCAGTGTGACGGAGAGTCGAGATGGCTTTCTAAAGAGGAGTTTCCCTTAATAATGCGGCGAGTTGGACCTTCGGTTTATGTGTTATCGAAATTATAAAACACCCACTGTCGGGCAAGGCTGTGAAACCCGTACTCTTTTATTTTGTCTTTATAATCTTCCCAATTGTCACCGTAATGGGTGAGGACCATCATTTTTTTGGTCTCGGGAGGCAGTTGTTTGATCTCTTCGATACCGGCATGCACGCCGCCGGTGAAAAATTGGCAGTCATGAAAAATAGCTTCGAAGTCAAAAATGGCCATATAATTCTCAATTAATTCGGGATCATAGCGGGTATCACTGGTGAACATCACTCTGTTGTCGATGATAACCCCGCAGCTCCAAAACGAGTTCTGCCAGCTGTTCGGTTTGTCCGGGATATGTTTCGTCCGGAACATCTTTACGTTGATGGTGCCGACATTCGCTTCCAGCGTCTCCCGCGGATACCCTTCGAGCCACTTCGGCCGCTCGATATTCCAGAGGTCACCGAAGTCGAGGATCACACCTTCCTCTTCTTCGTTGAATGCAGAGCCGCCCCGCAGGGACATGTCCCAGAGCAGCTGCTGATATGTTTTATTGATGATGATCGTCGGTTTTCTCCTTGCAGCATACCTGCCGAGCAGCATCACCTCTTCGAGACCGCCGATATGATCGGCGTGGGAGTGGGTAAT
>CAZQKT010000173.1:0-5395 GCA_964594055.1 uncultured Spirochaetales bacterium | reverse complement strand
GTTTCGGGAGAGACGTGGACGGGGGATTTCCCCGCCTCTTTGTTTACACCGTTTACTTCACTCTCGGCACGCCGGAAGCTCATACGCTGTTCCACATTCTGTACCTGGTCGAAGGCCGTATCGATGCGTGAAGCTTCTCCCCGATCGTAGAGCGTAATCGTACAGGCTGTCCCGAGGTAGAACCGGGTATCGGAGGCTTTCGGCTCGACCTTCTCTTCACAACCGGAGAGGCCCCAGAGCAAGGAGATAACGGCTGTAAGAAAGAGAGGAAGCCGGAGGGTGGATATACGGTCAGTTTTTCTTTTTTTCATCCTTTTTTACGATACGCAGATGCAGTTCGCGAAGCTGGTTTTCGGTCACTTCCCGGGGGGTATTCATCATAGGATCGATTGCCTTCTGATTGAGAGGAAATGCAACGACCTCACGGAGATTTTTCTCTCCGGTCAAAAGCATTACAATCCGGTCCAAACCGGGTGCAATCCCCCCGTGGGGCGGGGCCCCATGCTTGAAAGCGTTTATCATCCCGCCGAACTTCTCGTCTACATCGTAGTGGGAATAACCGGCAATCTCGAACGCCCGGTACATAATATCCGGCCGGTGGTTTCTGATCGCCCCGGAAGAGAGCTCTTCGCCGTTGCACACGATATCGTACTGATAGGCGAGTATTGTAAGGGGGTCCTGGTTCTCGAGTGCTTCGAGTCCGCCCTGGGGCATTGAAAACGGATTGTGGGAGAAGGTGACCTTCTTCTCCTCTTCGCTCCATTCGTACATGGGGTAATCTACGATCCAGCAGAACCGGTATACATCTCTTTCGAGCAGTTCGAGGTCCTCGCCCAGTTTGGTCCGCACCTCGCCCGCGATCCGGGCAGCCTCTTTTCCCTTGCTGCAGACGAAAAAGACAACATCCCCTTTTCCTGCTTCGCAAATTTCGGCGATAGAGGCAATCCGCTCTTCGGTGAGAAACTTCGCAATGGGGCTTTTTACCTCCTTGCCGGTCCAAATCATATAGGCCAGCCCCTTCGACCCGACCGACTGGGCAAACTCGATCATCCCGTCGAAAAAACTGCGCGGTTTGTCGGCAATATCGGCCACCTTGATCGCCCTGACTACACCGCCTTTCTCGATGACCCCGGCAAATGCTTTAAAATCCGACCCGTCGAAGGCCGGCGTGACATCGCGTATTTCCAACGGATTGCGCAGGTCCGGTTTGTCCGTGCCGTAGGTGAGCATCGCCTCTTTATAGGGGATTCTTCGAAACGGCGGTTTGTCCACCTTCCAGGAGGAAAACCGGTGAAACAGAGTGTCGAAAAGGTCCTCTACCACGGCGAAAATATCGTCCTGGGTTGCAAAAGACATCTCGAGGTCGATCTGATAGAACTCTCCCGGGCTCCGGTTGGCACGGGCGTCTTCATCACGGAAACAGGGGGCGATCTGAAAATACTTATCAAACCCGGCTACCATCAGCAGTTGCTTGTACTGTTGGGGCGCCTGGGGGAGCGCGTAAAATCGTCCGGGGTAGAGGCGGGAGGGTACGAGATAGTCCCGCGCCCCTTCCGGACTGGAACTGGTCAGTATCGGGGTCTGGATTTCGTTGAATCCAAGTCCTGTCATGATTTCCCGTACCGTGGAGATAATTTTCGACCGCATGATGATGTTGTTGTGCATACGGCTTTTGCGCAGGTCCACATACCGGTACGTAAGCCGCAGCTCCTCAGGTGCCTGCTCTTCGGGGAATACCTGAAAGGGAAGCCCTTCACTGTATCCGAGTATCTCATACGAGGCGACCATCACTTCGACCTCTCCGGTGTCCAGTTTCAGGTTCATGGTCTCTTCATCCCGCATGATGACCTCGCCTTCCACCCGGATTACGGTCTCCTTCGACAATCTGGAAAGTTCATCATGAACGGGGGAGTCCGGGTTGCTTACCAATTGCGTGATGCCGTAATGATCACGGAGATCGATAAACAGTACACCTCCATGGTCCCTCGTATTATGGACCCAGCCGGAGAGCCTGACTGTTTTTCCCACATCTTTCTTTCGTAACTCGTTACAGAGATGAGTTCGATAATAGTTCATGAATGATTTCCGCCTTATATCAATTTTTGCCGAAGCAGTTTCTGTACCAGTTTCGGGTCCGCCTTACCTGCGGAGAGCTTCATCACCTGCCCGACGAGAAATCCGATCGGCTTCTGATCACCTTCTTGTATCTGGGCGACCGCTTTCTGCTGTTCTGCGATAACCTGGTCGACCATTGTTTCCACTTTAGATGTATCGGCGATCTGTTCCCACCCCTGCTCCTCGACGATCAGCTTGGGGTCTTTATCTTCACTATAGATGCGCTCTACGACATCTTTGGCTATTCGCCCGCTTATCTTCCCTTCTTTTACCAGGCTGATGATGCCGGTAAGCCGCTGCGGAGTAAACGGGCTCGAGGTGAGTTCACATCCTTCTCTGTTGAGGATTTTCCGCATATCGCCGCTCAGCCACACTGCAGCCTGCTCAGGGTCGGCCCCGAGGGAGACTGCCTGCTCGAAAAAGTCGGCAACCGGTTTTTCATCACAGAGAAACTCGACCCGGTTGTCGGCGAGCTTATACCGGGAGGCGAACCGCCGCCGTTTTTCCGGGGGAAGCTCGACCAGGCCCATTTCGACTTCCTTTAAAAAAGCCCCGTCCGCCCGAAAGGGAGGCAGGTCCGGTTCGGGAAAATAGCGGTAATCGTGCGCACTCTCTTTCGTCCGCATCACCGTGGTGGTGCCGCTCTTTTCATCCCACAATCTCGTCTCCTGAAACAGCTCTCCCCGGTCTTCGAGCACCTCTATCTGACGTTCTATCTCGTAGTTCAACCCCTTTTTTACAAACCGGGAAGAATTGAGGTTTTTAAGCTCCACCTTTTTCCCCAATCCGCGGCCTTCTTCATTGACCGAAACATTTGCATCACATTTGAGCGAGCCTTCTTCCATATTGCCGTCGCACACCCCTAGATACCTGACCACTCTGCGGAACTCTTGGATAAACTGTTCTGCGTCCTCACCGGTAGTAAGGTCCGGCTCCGTAACGATTTCCAAAAGAGAGGTGCCTGCCCTGTTGTAATCACAGTAGGTTGTGCTCCCCGAATGGACCATCTTCCCCGCGTCCTCTTCGAGATGGACATCATGAATCCGGACCCTTTTTTGCTCTCCGGCTGTTTCCAAATCGATATAACCGTCAGTCCCTACCGGTGTGGCATACTGGGATATCTGGTAATTTTTAGGCATATCCGGATAAAAATAGTTTTTCCGCTCGAAGTGGGTCTGGTCGGCCAGGGTACAGTTGAGGGTACGGGCCACCAGGTACGCCATTTTCATAGATTCGCGGTTCAATGCGGGGAGGGCCCCCGGGTATCCCATACAGACAGGACACACATTGGTGTTCGGCTCCTCACCGAATGCCGTCTTACAGCTGCAGAACACTTTTGTATTCGTGAGCAGTCTGATGTGTATTTCCAGTCCGATAAATGACGTATACATCGGTCAGCTCCATTCCCGCCTGTAACCGGGACATTCAGGAACAGGATACTCTTCCGCATAGCGGCCGGCCGCATCGAAGAGCATCTTTTCTCCGAATGCCGGGGCCATCAGCTGCATGCCGACCGGAACGCCGTTTTCTATACCGACGGGAAAGGAAAGGGCGGGGATTCCGGCGAGATTCGCCGTGCCGGTAAACTTGTC
Source organism: uncultured Spirochaetales bacterium (assembly GCA_964594055.1). Classification (GTDB taxonomy): domain Bacteria; phylum Spirochaetota; class Spirochaetia; order SPDA01; family CAZJBZ01; genus CAZKZZ01. The sequence goes on along the minus strand of CAZQKT010000173.1, from coordinate 1,688 downwards.
CGCGAGTTTCTGCTGGAATGGGTCCATCTCACTGCTGCCGTGTTTAAATGCCGCAGTGGGAAAGGTAGGCATCAAAAGAAGATCGACATCCCGGAAAATGCGGTCGATATCATTCCTTATAGCCGTCCGTATTTTTTGTGCCTTTACGTAGTACTGGTCTTGAAAACCGGAGCGAAGCACGTAAGTCCCTAACAGAATCCGCATTTTTACTTCATCCCCGAACCCGGCATCCCGCGTACTGCGAACCAGCTCTTCCGGACCACGGCAGTTCTCTGCACGTAATCCGTAGCGGATGCCGTTGTACCGGGCCAGGTTGGCACTCGCCTCTGCGGTAGCTATGGTGTAGTATGCCGGTACGACATACTGCAGCGTGGGGATTTCCACCTCTCGGACCCCGCAGCCCATCTTCTCGAAGGTTGCAACGCAATTTTCATATCCTGCCCGGATTTCCGGTTTCAGATCGAGCTTTTCGGCGGGAATTCCAATCGTTTTTATCTCCCGCGGTCCACTCTGCTTATATTCGTTAGTAGAGTGATCGAGGGGATCGATGCCCCGTATCGTTTCGAATACAGCCTGTACTATTTCAATCTCCCGGGCAATGACTCCGATTACTTCTAAGGATGATGCATACGCTACCAGACCGTAACGGGACACCGAGCCGTAGGTCGGTTTGAGTCCATATACGCCGCAGAAAGAGGCAGGCTGTCTGACCGAACCTCCCGTATCTGTACCCAAGGCAAAGGGGACGAGTCCTGCGGCCACTGCCGCAGCGGAGCCGCCGCTCGACCCGCCGGTAACGCGTGTTGTGTCCCATGGATTGTGTGTCGGGGAGAGGGCCGAGTTCTCCGTAGAAGAACCCATACCGAACTCATCGAGATTTGTTTTACCGGCAACAATTGCACCCCGCCGTACCAGTCTTTCTACCGCAGTGGCTGTGTAGGGGCTTACAAAACTCTCGAGCATATTCGAGCCGCAGGTGAGTTTAAAGGAACGAACTGCGATATTGTCTTTTACCCCGAAAGGAACGCCGGTAAACTCATCGGTCGTTTCGATGATACCCGGTTGTCGGATGAGATCGTCGGTAAGGGCCAGTCCTTTGTTGACATCAAACTGAAGAAAAGAGTGAATTTTCTCTTCCCAGGAGGCAACATACTCCATATATCGCTTTTTTTCCTGAGAATGGATAAAAAGGGTGCTCCAGTTTGTCAGCGTCTCGGACATTGTTATGCCTTTTCATTGCAGCTACAATACGTTGGGAATGACGATAAAGCGGTCTTCCACCTCGGGTGCATTTTCCAAGAGCGTATCTGCCCGTTCTCTAGTGCCATCTCCAGCACCAACGGAATCCTCTCGGTAGCGGTTTGTTTTTGCCAATGCATGAGTGGTCGGTTCGAGTCCGTCAACATCAAAATCCGCCATTACCGAGAAATATTCGAGCATCTGCGAAACCGCTTCGCTTAACTTTTCAGCCTCCGCATCAGTGAGCTCGAGCATAGCTAATTCCGCGGTAGTGTACAGTTCCTCTTTATCTATCATATTGATGCACCTTACCGGGAGCTCTCCTCCATGTCAAGACGGTTAAAATTTGACTTCCCCAAAAATTCATTTTATTATTAATGGAAAAATATATTCTTTCCCTAATTTCATAAAGAATAAACAATTTGAAACCGAGTTAAAGAGACGAGAGC
>CAZQKT010000172.1:2906-5468 GCA_964594055.1 uncultured Spirochaetales bacterium | reverse complement strand
AACTCCCCGTAGTACGTTATCGAAAACTCCTCCCCGAACTCATCTCGATAGTACAGTTCGAGTTCAATATAGTGGGGTTCACCATCAGCTCTTCCGTCCAAATTATAGTATTCGGTTTCTTCACCGACTGCGATATCGAGAGGTAATACGAGGTCATTTAATTCTTCATCAGTTATATCGAGCAGCGCATTAGCAGCATCATACAGCCAATATCGTCCATCAATGACGGTGACATCAACATTCCCCTCGTTGGCCAGCAGATAATCGATTTCATAATCCCACGAGGAAGCCCCGTAAGTCGCACTATAATACACCTTGACATTGCGGTCTATCTCTTCGAATGTAGCGGTAACGGCTGCGTCCGCGTTTATGGTGATTTTAGCTTCGTCATCATCTCCGGAGGCATCGCCCGACCACCCCGTAAAAACACACCCCGAATCGGGGTCGGCGGAGAGTTTGACCTCATCACCGGAAGCGTAATACTGTTTATCAGGCGAGGCGGTTACATCCCCGTCCCCTTTGACGTCGAGTTCGAGTTCATAATGCCACATAGAGTCAGTATACGAAGAGTCGATGTTGCAGGTTATAAGGGAAGCAAATGCGATAATCACAAGAATACTGATTGTTATTTTTTTCATCATTCCTCCTCCTCCCATACCACAATGTTCTGTACTCCCGCAGCTGAAGCGGCCCTTCCCGCCTCGGCACCCTTGAGATCGAGATATGCGAATCTGGTCGCCATATCAGGATCAATGGATTTAAGCTTATCGTAGGTAGACCCGACGAACCCGTAGTTTTCCAGTTCATGATGGCAGCGGGCAACACCTAGCAGGGCCGTTTTATTACGATTATCTCGGTCCATAACCCGCTCGTAGCAGTCCAGAGCAGTTTTAAAATTATTCTGTAAGTAGTAGATATTCCCTAAATTGATGAGTGCGGGGGAATAATCACGGCTGTCGGTAATTTCTTCTAAATTTTTCATCGCCTGCTCATACAGACCGTGCCGGGCGTAGAGTACGGCAAGCTTGTTTTTGTAGATGTACGGCGTTTTACTCTCCGCCATTTTGTTCTGCAAACGGGCCACCTGGGGATATATTTCCCGTTCGAGATGTCGGGTAAGCGCTTGTGAAAAAGCCGAAGTGACGGCATTACGGCTGGGTAGATTTATTCCTGCAGTCTGCTCTCGAAAGCCCACCGCCTGATACGTTTCCCAGGAGTTACGGGTAGGATACAGATGTGCCTGCTCTCTCGAGTCGTTCTCCCGCCACTCTTTTGCCCCTTCCTGCCACGCTTTCTCGAAGCTGTCCTGAAACAAGGTAATTTCAACAGGGACCCACACCGTATCTTCAATGAATATCAATTCGTCAGAACTGCTGAACGCGCGCCGGGCTTCTTCCGGGGTCAATTTGAGAGCGAAGGCGGCATAAATATGCCCCGGAATGGTGATTACGGCGGTCTCCACGCCGACCGCCTCGAGGAGAGAGGTGTAGAGTGCGGTTAGATCGTCACAGTCACCGTTGGAAAACAGGAATGTCTGACGGGGAAATTGAAGAAAGTCTATGGAGGTCTCATTTTCCGAGAACTCCGAAAAGGGTGTGGTCGGATCGATTTCGTAGTGGATTCCGTAGTTTCGTACCGCTTCGAACAAGGCAATTCCTTTCTGCAGATTTTCATCTACTGCAGGATTTTTTACCCCTTGGATCCAGCTTACGATCTGTTTTGAAAAAGAGAGAATCTCAGGGTCTTTCGCCGTAATGAACGAGGCGATTTTTCTGTCATCATCCCAGCTCAAGGCGTTGCGGTTGTGGAATTCCAGCACCGGCGTGTAATCAATCGCATACTCCCTGTTGCCCATGGTGTAGGAAAGAGTAATTTTCGCTGAAGCTTTCGTTCCTTCCGTAATATCGAGCACATCTTCCGTAAAAAGCCCGAACAACTCGATATTCTTCTGTTCACCCGGGCCGAGATCGAACGGAGCAGCAATTTTCATGGGATTGTCCATATACCGTTCTACAAAAAAGTGGAACTGTACATCTTCAGCGGCCTTAGATTCAAAATTTTTGACGGCAGCCGTACCGACAGGGTTCGTGTCATAGCACTTGTAGAGAACGGGGAACAGTGTAAATAGACGGATATCTCCAAGCTCTACTCCCTCACCTTTTTCTTTAAGCGGTTCCGGTTTTTGTTTCGGTTCGGTTTTCTCCCGGACCGGCCTCTCTCCCCCCGCAATAGGGAAATCCAGCTGAAAGGCCACATCGAAACGCAGACCGTTGTAGAGGTCCGCGTAATAATCGTAAGAAGCTCCCACCCCTAATGAGAAGGGTCCTGCTATGCGGAATACGGCACCGGTGCCGGCATTGATCATCAATCCGCCGCCGTTGACCCCCGTTGCGTCCCAATCAATGCCGTTCCAGTAGTAGTAGCCGACGTTCCCTTGGGCCAGCATGGCAAACCGGTCACCTAAGGGGAAACGGCCGGCAACGCCTCCGAATCCTGCTATGTTCCACATTCCGTCGGCAGATGCTATCGGGAGCATTTTCACATTGACCCCGGCATCGAACC
>CAZQKT010000172.1:0-2806 GCA_964594055.1 uncultured Spirochaetales bacterium | reverse complement strand
ATTCCGTCGGCAGATGCTATCGGGAGCATTTTCACATTGACCCCGGCATCGAACCCGAAATATTTGAATAATCCGGGGAAAAACGAAGCAGATGCTTCAATTCCGCCTCCGAAAGTGAACAATCCGGAACTCGACCCGAGCGGCATCGAACCGTACGGTCTCGTGCTTACCGTGAGGATGCTGTCATTTTGGGCGTATACGGTAGGAATGATACTAAGAATGATAACGAATAGTAACAGCACGCGTTTCATATTGTTCCTCCACTATCTCGGTGATTTTAGAACCACCGAGTTTGAGTGCTACAAACGAGGAGGTGACAGGCTGTTGGACAAATAGAAAGTGCAGCTTTTTTAACTTTAGAGATCCATCAAAGATCTACCTGAATTCTATACCAGTTCACTGCTCTTGTAAAGATTTTTTGCAAAAAACCCGTTTACGGCTCTATAGCATACACTAAAAGTCCGCTGTAGTTCGTTTGGCCGGGGAATTTGGCGTAGATTCCGGCTTTTTTACCTGCAGGTATCGTTATCTGTTTGGAAAAGATATCCCCTTTTTTGTCCAGAAAGTACCACTCTTTGTCTATTACGAGCGCTGCATCCGCTGCCGTCTCGGCTGCAATTTTAAAGTTGTACGTTTTCCCTGCCATCAGTGAGCCTTCGAGCGGAGAGAACAGATAGCAGTATTTGAAAAACGTGCTGTAAGCACGGGGAAAACCGGTACCATCGGAGGCGGGTTTTTTTACAGCAATGGTATAATCGAATGCAAAGTCATAATTTCTTTCGTCCCCGTCTTGTTTGGCAAAAACCTGAAGTGTGTAGCTGCCGGCACTCGGAAATACAGCCTCTATGGTGACCGTCTCTTCTCTTCTCTGCATGAAAACAAACGTATCGGGAAGGGCCGTGTTCTCCTTTTCCAGTCTGACCGTAAGGAGGGTTTCAGGCGGACAGTTCAGGTCTATCGAAACTGTACCATCGGCTTCGATTCTTCCCTCCGGATGGCTATCGAGAGCGAGAGTGTGCTTGAAAAAAGATGGTCGCAGATTCGGCATTCTCTCATACGCTCGTTGGGATACCGGCCGGCTGAGCATTTGCCACTTCGGGTCCTCAGGTAAATGCTGATAGATAAACCGGTCGGGTGGAGTGAGGAAATAAAAATCCTCGTATCGGCGGACAAATTGTCTGTTGTCATCGACATAGCCTGCTCCCCAGGTACTGTCGAGTAGAAAGTATTTTCCATCAAGTTTTACTGCATTCCAGGCGTGGTCCGTTCTGCTGAAATCCAGTCTTCTCCTGACAGAATAGCCGTATCCCTTCGCATACCCGCTTATTACATGGGCCTCGAGGCCGGCCGCTTCTGCAAGCGAGGCAAACAGGTTGGCATAGCCCTGGCAGACACTCTTTCTGTGGATCAACAAATCTTCGGAAGTTGTGACCGCATTACTGCCCCCGAAGTAGGAGCCGGTGTCATAGTCGATAGTATAGGCAATCCAGGAGAACAGAGCCCGGGCCTTCTCGAAATCGTTGCGGGCCGGCTTTACAAGATACCGGGCAAGTGTTTCGATGGATGTTTCCTGCGGCGGGGGAGTCGCTTTAGCATGGTTGTCCATTTTTAAGAAGGCTTGCCGCAGTTCTTCCCGCTGCTCTCCGGTGAGTACCCCGACCGGAAAGCCGGCATGAGCTTCTTTTTCGGTAGTAATCGTCGTCTTCGATGCGGTAGACTTTTGGGATTCAGGCCCGGGGGTCGACATGCAGCCTGCAAATACAAAAAGGATGATTACAATGGTCCAAACACAAGGATTTTTACCCATGACACTCACCTCCGGTTGTACTAACAATAAAGCAACTTTTGCGAAATTTCTACACATTTTTGTCGGATTTGAACAAGAACTGTATTTTAGGCACGATTTCAAAGATTTTGACAGTATTCTGTTTTTGTATTAAAATAAAAGTAGTGTGCAGTATAAGTGTGCACACTCAGTTAAACGGAGTATACGGATGAAAAAAAATATTACCCTGAGTGCAGAAGAATCGCTTATAGAACGGGCAAGAAGAAAAGCCCGGAGCCGGAATACAACCCTCAACCAGGTGTTCAGAGACTGGCTGTCCCGTTTTGTAGAGTCAGACCGTCCGGATGACTATACATCACTAATGAAACGCTTATCATACGCTAAAAGCAGCCGTAAATTCTCCAGGGATGAGATGAATGAGTGATAGCTTTTTCATCGATACAAATATCTTTATCTACTGCTTTGATACCTCGGCACCTGAAAAAATGGATGCTGCAAATGAGTTAGTAGAAAACGCTCTTTCTACCGGGTTAGGAACAATAAGTTTTCAAGTCATTCAGGAATTTCTCAATGTCGCACTGCAAAAATTCGAAGTGCCTCTTACCAAGGAAGACGCTGTAACCTATCTGCATACGGTCTTAGAACCTCTCTGCCAAATATATCCGACCATAGAATTATACGAAAAAGGGTGTACAATTAAGCAGAAGACCGGCTATTCTTTTTACGATTCACTTATTCTATCCGCTGCCGAACAGTCCCAAGCCCTAATACTCTACAGCGAAGATTTTCAGCACGGCTTCACTCTCGGCTCAGTAACAGTGAAAAACCCGTTTATCGCCGCGTCTTAGAGGGGTGCCCCTTTGAGGGATGCCCCTTTGAGGGGGTAGCGGAAGACCGGCCGGGCCGGCCCGGCGGAGGGGACGGAGCCGGAGCAGCCGGGCCGAGAAAGCCGGGCTGGAGCTAAGGGGGAGACCTCCCCCCCAGAAAGTGCAACAAGGTTTGAGGCACTACGGTCAGGCC
>CAZQKT010000171.1:0-5603 GCA_964594055.1 uncultured Spirochaetales bacterium | reverse complement strand
GATAAAACCGATCTCATCTACCGGTTAGTCCAGGAGGGAAAGGTCTACTTTCTCTCCCGGCCACGACGCTTCGGGAAGTCCCTTACCTGTTCTACCTTAGGGGCATATTTAGAGGGGCGGAGGGAGCTTTTTACGGACCTCGCCTTAGAGCGCCTCGAAACCGAATGGACCGAATACCCGGTCCTCCGGCTGGACTTAAATGCCGAAACCTATACCGGCATCAACGGACTTCGGTCCATTATCAACCTTCATTTAAATCGGTGGGAACAGCGGTATCCGCCTACCATAAAAGCCGACACGCCGGCGGGGCGGTTCGCTTTGGTAATTGAACAGGCCCACGAGCAGACGGGGAAACGGGCGTGTGTCGTTATCGACGAGTACGACAAACCGCTGCTGTCCACCATCGGCAATCCGGCGCTCCACGAAGAATATAAACAGTTTTTAAAACCCTTTTTCGGAGTGTTAAAGAGTTCCGACGCCCACTTAAAGTTCGCCTTTATTACCGGAGTCACCAAGTTCGGCCAGGTAAGCGTTTTTTCCGACCTCAATCAGCTGATCGACCTCTCTATGCACCATGAATACGCCGCCCTTTGCGGCATCACCGAAGAGGAGCTGCTTGACTGCTTTCGGCCGGAGATCGACGCACTAGCACAGAAGGAAGATATTTCCTACCACAAGTGCGTGGAGCGTATCCGGCTGTGGTACAACGGCTACCGCTTCCATCCCGCGGGTCCGGCGGTGTACAACCCTTTCAGCACATTGAATCTGTTCAACTTCAACGAGTTTCAAGATTTCTGGTTCCAGACCGGGACACCAACGTTTTTAGTAGAGCTCTTAAAAAGAACCGACACCGACCTGCGGGAGATCGACGGGATCGAACTGCCGGCTAGCGCCTTTGCCGATTATCGGGCCGACCCGGACCGGCCGATTCCGGTTATCTACCAAAGCGGTTACTTGACCATAAAAAGCTATGATCCTTCCCTCCGTTTTTACACCTTAGGATATCCTAACGCCGCGGTAAAAAACGGATTTCTTGCCTTTCTCCTGCCCAATTATACCGGACAGGATCGGGACCGGGGCGGTTTCCATATCGGCATGTTCAGCAAGGAGCTTCGTGCCGGTGATGTAGACGCATTCATGGAGCGGCTGAAGTGTTTTTTTGAATCCATTCCCTACGATCTGAACGACCGGACGGAACGGCATTACCACGTGGTGTTTTACCTGGTGTTCAAACTGTTAGGACAGTATATAGAAAGCGAAGTTAAGTCGGCGAAAGGGAGAAGCGACGCGGTGGTCCGCGCAGGTGATTACCTCTATGTGTTCGAGTTTAAACTTAACGGTACGGCGGAGGACGCGATGGCGCAGATCGACCACAAGGGATATCTGCTTCCCTACTCCGCGAAAACCGCCGGCAACAACGCCTCCCGGAAGCTGCATAAAATAGGCGTCGAGTTCGATAAAACAACCCGGAACATAGGCCGGTGGATTATCGTCGAAGTATAAAAGCGGGAGGGGCTTCCCTCCCGCACGTGCTTTTTACCTACTTAATCTTGTACGCCGTGATATCGACGGCCTGCATAGCGCCGGCGCGGCCTTTTTTGTCGTGTCCTAAAAGATAGAGCCCGAGAGCCGGATATTTTTGGTAATTCGCTTGCCCGTATGTAGAATAAATCTCTTCGAAATATCGGAGAGACCTGGTTTTATCGTTTAACACGTACAGATAAATGATTCCCTTTTTCGGAATTTCCAATAATAGTGAATTATTGATCCGGTATAACGAATATCCTATTGAAAAATTTCCCGACTCGGCAGACATCCCAAAATCAAACTCCGCCGTCTTTTTAGCTGTCGTCTTATCCACCCAAACAATAGCGTTTTCAAAGAAGAGAAGCGCTTCGTTTTCATACAAGCCGTCGTTGAAGAATACCGGCGGGTCTTTCATTCCCCAATCTTTCTTAATGTCCAGCTTTTCCGTTAATTCGCCGTTGGAAAAATTAATATCGACTATTTTCAGTCCCGCGAATGCCAGAATTCCGTTTCCCGCGGAATTAGAAATCGTTCCGATAATGGGGTCTCTGAATTTATGAGACCACAGCTGTGAACCGTCTTTCACACTGTAGGCAGCGAACCCCGGCTTTCCATTGGTCTTCAGTTTGCCGTTCCCATCGAAGCCCTGCAGACCAAGGCTTACGTATAGTGTGTCGCTGCCGTTCGTTGTCAATGAATCGGACCAGCCGATTTTCTTTTTCCATAATTTGCTTCCCGTATTCTTGTCGACACAGAAATACATCCCTTCCACGTTCCGGTAGATAAGGCTGTTCCCTATGATGACCGGTGTGGAATCGACATCCCCGACGAACGTCGCGGCGCCTAAAAGGGCACCTCCGAGTTTTTGATTTCCGGCATTTGCCTGGGCCATACTCATTGCTTTTTCACCGGTCAGAACATCGTTTTTCACGGTCCACACCTCTTTTCCTGAATTGAGGTCTACCGCACTGATACCCGCACTCGCCAAATACGCCATATCGCCGTCAACAATAATACCTGAAAAATTGTAGTCATTGCGGTAAAAAACGGTCCACAAAGCGCCGCTTAAGAAAAAATCCGCAAGGCTTTCAACTTTTTTCTGAATAGTAAAATTTACTTCGCTAACAAACTGCTCCTCCCCGGTTTTCAGGGAATACTTTGCCAAAGCGCCGTTTTCATAATTCCCGCTCAATACATTTACCCGGGGTTTAACATCCGTATGGTGCTGATAAAAGAGCAGTATCGAATCGTCGGTAACAGCGCAGTCAAAGACAAGTCCCTTTCCGTCTATTGTAAACAGTTTATCACCGGAGGAAAGATCGGAAACCAGTATTTCCGTACTCTTTTTTGCTTTTCCCACTGACTGTGCGGGTACGGTTACGCTAATGTTTTTAGCCGGATACCTAAAAATAATTTCAGGATTTTGCCGGCCTACCGCACCGCCCTGCTGCGCCTCCCGCGCCTCTTTTTTCATTGCCTCCAGTTCTTCACTGCTTATTTCCTGAATAAGTTCTCCGGTACGGACATCGAGAATACGGACAAGATTATCTTTCTTTCGTAACGAGACAGAGGCTAAGGCCACCGCATTATCCATTCCGCTTGCCGGGGCCATCACGGAATATTCATAATCCTCCGACCAGACGATTTCCGGCTGTTCCGGCGACTCGAGCTGCGGCCCGGTCGCGCAGGAGAAGAAAAGCACCAACGCCGCCGGTATGAGGCCGGCAAAAAAAATTGTTCGTTTCATTCATAGTACTCCTTGAGATTAATTGTTTACCGAAGAGTTATACGGAAAAGAACGAAAGTAAATAAGGATAAGCACCTAGTCCCCTAGGTATTAATACGTAGTACAATAAAAACGGGAAAGCTATGCGGGATTTGACATACTGATTGCCGTAAAGGTTATCAATCACTTAAGCGATGAGGTCATGAAGATTTTCCGTGTGGAATAACACTTATACGCTCTTAGACTGTTTTTAAAATGTTCAGCAGATACAAGAAAAAGTCTCTTTCAACGCAAGGATGTGGGCATCGAGGACCAGACCGGGAAAATTTAGCGGCATTACCGCTCCCTGCCTGTATCACGGAGGCTGTTGATCTCATCGACAGGGAGAGTTTTACGGTTTTTCCGAAGCCGTGCAAGAGCTGCCGGGGCAACAAAAGACTTAAATCTTTTTGATATAAAGAAATTAGTCTCTGATTCATCTGTAAATTACTATAGACTAAGAAAAGGAAAATATCGTGTCGTCTTTAAAATTGAAGATGAGGATATTCAGGATATTCGGTTTATTGAAAACTATATTGATGGCGCAAAGAAGAGTGAGAAAAAGTTCATCACAGGCCATGAGCTTCTGGATTGATTCCCTATTACAAGAACGGGAACCCGGCTGTTAGCCCTTCAAAACCCCATACGCCTCCAGGGCCTTGCGCAACTTTTTATAGTTTTTCTGTTTCACCACAATCCGTCCGCCCTCGGCCCGGACAACCAGAGAGGCGAGCTTTTTCTCCTCTACAAAAAGACGGCGTAATTCCCTGTCCTCGGGCAGTTGAATCATCACGCAGGCCGTAGGAGTCGATCTCCTGGAAGAGGAGCCCGGGCAGCCGCGAGAGAATCAGGGAGAGATAGAGGGGAAGCTCCTTCCAATGGGCCCCCAGGTCCTCACAGGAAAAGAGCCGGCCGCCGGGGCATCTTACCGGATGTATCCAGAACAAAAGTAAAATCGGTTTTCATCCCTAAGAACTTCCTTTGCCGTATCTTGAGACTATAAGGTTCCCTGTTGATAGGAAGCTTTGTTCAAAACTACCGGGTCAAGAGGATCGGGGAAAGGGGTACGTGTAAAGTCTGTTTTCAAGACATAAAAGAGGTAGAGAATCAGACCCTGGAGATAGTGCTGTCTAATTCGGGGAATCCCTTCCCTGGGGGTATTGATATACAAAAACCTGATAGTCTGGGATTACAACTTATCAATACCCTTGTTGATCAAATCGCAGGCTCAATCGATCTCAGAAAGAAGCCATATCCAATATTCACGATCAGGTTTCCACAATATGATAACTAAAAGAGGACTCTAATGATTAATTCTATTGATGTTTTTATCATCGATGATCACGCAATTGTACGACAAGGACTACGCAGCTTATTTGAACGCACCCAGGATATTCAAGTAATCGGTGAAGCCTCTTCCATCCAAGAGACCAACTCTTCTCTGCGAAGCATCACGAGTGCTGATGTTGTTCTTCCGGACCTGCACCTGAACGATGGCGATGGAAGCTCGACAACTCGGAATCGACGGGTATATCCTGAAAGATAGTGACGGAGCATATATCATTGAGTCGGCTTGTAGATTTTTTTGCTGAATACCTTGACAATCAAACTTTTTTCATTTACTTTGACTATCAAGGTAAATGAAGATGGAAAAGATCACTAGACAAATAGATGAGCTCTACGAAGAGTATTCGAGAACGCTCACCGAATTTTTCGAACGTATGAACTCGTGGGAACAGAGCGTAGTATCGGACACCGGTGTGTCGCTTGCACAAATGCATCTGATTGAGGTGATTGGAAACCGGGGGGAGATGAGAATGAAGGAGCTCGCCGGAATACTCGGTGTGACTACCGGCACACTAACCGTCATGGTGCATCGGTTGGAAGAGAAAGGATATATATTCCGTTCGAAGGATGCTCAGGATAAGCGTTCATACTTCATTGGTCTGTCCGAGAGAGGAAAAGAAGAGTACCGCAATCATCATCATATGCATTTCCACCTCATCGAAGGAATCGTCGATGAATTGGGGAAAAAGGAAGCAGATGCATTCTTTTCCCAACTACAAAAACTACGAGATATTATATAGGAGCACTCGGAGAGCGAAGCGGTAATCAATACAACACATTTACATCAGAGCATGATCGGAACTGTTGGAGGTAAAACGTGGCAGATAATCATTCGCATACACACGAAGTAAAAGATTTCGGTAAAGCTTTCGCAATCGGAATTGCATTGAACGTTGGTTTTATAATTGTTGAAGTAACATTCGGCTTAATTGTCAACTCATTGGCCTTGATTGCCGATGCCGGA
>CAZQKT010000170.1:0-5730 GCA_964594055.1 uncultured Spirochaetales bacterium | reverse complement strand
GTGGCTTTGGATGTATGATCCGGCTAAAGGAGTGTTCAATACGATACTACGAACACTCGGCCTTCCCACATCCGATTGGCTGCTCGATCCGAATATAGCCCTGTTTTCGGTAATTGTTCCGAATATATGGGCCATGCTCGGATTCAACATGGTAATATACCTGGCAGGACTTCAGGGAATACCGGACCAGTATTACGAGGCAGCAAGGATTGACGGCGCATCGGATATCAGACAATTTTTCTCGATAACAGTACCCATGCTTCGCACCGTCTCATTCTTTATTTTTGTCGTTTCGACTATAAAATCTTTTATGGTTTTCGATCAAATATACGTGATGACCAGGGGTGGACCGGTCAAGTCAACCACGACTATTGCATTTGAAGTGTATGAGAATGGATTCCAATATTTCAAGATGGGATACGCAGCAGCAATGTCGTTTATTCTCCTCCTCATCGTAGCACTCATTACGTTTGTCAATTTCACGTACGGGAAGGAAGGATACGGGGGGGAGATGACATAATGATTTCTATGCGAAAACAAACTTCAAGTATAAAAGCGATCAAATTCATCATACTGGTGGTCTTTGCACTAATTATGCTGTTTCCTCTAGCCATCATGGTATCAACGTCTCTCAAAGGCGAAAATGAAATCTATATGCAGGAGAAGTTCACGTTCATTCCAGAAGCATGGCGATTTGCAAATTTCATTGACACTCTCAAAGTGGCCAGTTGGGGAAGATATTTTTTTAATTCCTTTTTTGTAACTTCAATTACTGTCGTTGGAAGTCTATTCTTCAACTCACTTGCAGGCTACAGTTTTGCCGTACTCCATTTCCGGTTCCGCAACTTTCTTTTCATTTTCCTGCTCATAGGGATCATGATACCATATCAGTCAATAATAATCCCCCAATATCTGATTATGAAATCAATACCGTTTTTCGGGGGAAACAGTTTTCTCGGCAAAGGAGGGACCGGATGGCTCGATACGTACTGGGCGCTTATTATCCCCCAACTCTCCGGTTCAATCGGCATTTTTCTGTGCAGACAATATTACCTGAACGTACCGTACGATCTCCATGAAGCAGCAAAGATCGACGGATGCAACCCGTTCCAAACATTCATCAGAATATATATACCCTTGAGTAAACCAATTTACGCCAGTTTGGGTATTCTCAAGACCGTTGCAGTGTGGAATGACTTTTTTTATCCGCTCATCATGACCACCAGTGATTCGATGCGGACTGTTCAACTAGGACTGCAATCCTACCAGAATTATGCACTGTTCCGGTGGGACCTTCTCATGGCTGCTAATATCCTAGTATGTCTACCGTTGGTTATCGCTTTTTTGATGCTGCAGCGTCTTTTTATACAGACAGCAGTATCGAGTGGTTTGAAAGCGTAATTTTAGAGAAAGTGAAGAGATCAAGAAGGAGAAAGAACATGTCTGAGCCCAATATTATTCTCATAAATTGTGACGACTTAGGGTATGGTGACCTGGGCTGTTACGGCTCAACCGTAAACAGCACACCGGCTATCGATAAACTTGCAGAAGCAGGGATCAAGTTTACCAACTTTTATATGGCCTCACCGCTATGTACTCCCTCGAGGGGGGGGATGCTCACAGGGTGCTACCCTCCACGAATCAATTTCGGCTCATTTGGCGAAGAGAAGATTCGAAACCTTTTCCCGGGACGGGAAGAGAAAGAGAAAGCCTGGGTGCTTTTCCCGGGAATGGCTGAAGGCCTTAACCCTGAGGAGTATACTCTCGGACAGCTTTTTAAAGACAATGGTTATGCAACGAAGATAATCGGAAAATGGCACTGCGGCGACCAGCCGGAGTTCCTACCTAACAATTTCGGATTCGACAGTTACTACGGACTTCCCTATTCAAACGACATGGGTCGGCAGGTAGGCCGCACCGAAAATCCCCCTCTACCTCTTCTCTGGGACAAAGAAGTAATACAGCAGCAGCCGGACCAAACATCTTTAACAGAACGATATCTCGAGGAGGCGGTAAAATTCGTTCGACAAAACAAGGAATTACCTTTCTTTCTCTACTTTGCCCATATGTATGTTCATCTTCCCCTCTATGTACCGGAGTGGTTCCTCAAGAATTCAAAAAACGGTCCATACGGAGCTGCTGTCGAATGCATCGATTGGTTTACTGCCGTTCTCATGAAAGAGCTGGAGGAATTGGGAATCGAATCGAATACGATCGTTATATTTACCAGTGATAACGGATCACGTGTGCAGGGAGAGGGAGGTTCGAATGGTTCTCTCCGCGGAATCAAAGGAGACACGTGGGAAGGCGGTATGCGGCTGCCGTTTATTATACGCTGGCCTGAAAAAATAAAGGCCGGACAGATTTGTAATGGACTTGCGACATCAATGGATTTATTGCCGAGCTTAGCAGCTATCATTGGAAGGGATTTACCCGGCGATAATGTCATCGACGGCATGGATCTACATAGTATGTTCTTTGATGCGTCTGTAGAGAGCCTTCGTAATACATTTTTCTACTATAAAATGGACATGCTCGAAGCGGTCCGTCATAATAAATGGAAACTTCACGTTTCTAAAGACAGAAACCCAATCCAGGAACTGTATGATCTGGAAAATGACCCGGGCGAACAAACCAATATTTACGATTCCTTTCCGGACATCGTAAAAGAACTTGAAAAACTTCTCGAGCAGTGCCGCACTGATATAGGTGATTCATTACGGGGAATAGATGGGAAAAATAGGAGACCGTGCGGAAAAGTTGACAATCCTAAACCGTTAACATGCTATGAGGATTCCTATCCGTATTTTATTGCCGAATATGATCTTCCTGGATGGGGCTGATCTATTATAAACTGTAGTATGTATCTCAATAAATGCTTTCTTAAGGATGCATTCATTTCAGCTAACAAGAGATAAAAGTGTACTATGATAAAAGAATTCGCAAACAAAGTTGAAGTCAAGGTATCGGAGAAATCAGTTTTCCGTATCATCGAGCAGTTCGGACCGGTTACAAAAAACGAAATTTCCAAACAGTTGGATAGTTCCCTTACTACGATTTCCAGGGTTTTAAAATCACTCGAGGAAAAGAATTTGATCTTCGAAGAAGATAAAAACAATGCAGTCGGCAGAAAAGCACTCACCTATGTCATCAATCCGAACTCCGTATTTTCCTTTGGTGCTTATATCACCCCTGATCTGTATGGTATCAGTGTCTGTAATATTGGTGGAGAAATTATCGATAGAAAGGAGTTTCCTTTCCTCAAAGATACAGAACCTCTCGAGGTGGCTGAACATTTTACTGATTTCATTAAGTCGGTAAAACTGAATAATACTGTAAATACGGAAGAAATTTTGGG
Source organism: uncultured Spirochaetales bacterium (assembly GCA_964594055.1). Classification (GTDB taxonomy): domain Bacteria; phylum Spirochaetota; class Spirochaetia; order SPDA01; family CAZJBZ01; genus CAZKZZ01. The sequence goes on along the minus strand of CAZQKT010000170.1, from coordinate 2,372 downwards.
TACTGGTTTAGCTGTTATGGGCCCGATCATAAAGAAGAAGGGCATTATGTATCATCCCTATCACCTCCGGTACCCGGGATGGGACCTCGTATCGATTCGTGATTTATTGGAGATGAAAACAGGAATAAAGACCTGGATCGATAATCTCACAGAAATTGCTCTTTTGAGCGAACTTATTTTTTCCCACAAACAGGAAAAAGCTTCATCGGTTTATGTTTGGATGGATAGGGGTGTCGGCTGCGGGATATATTCCCACGGTGTGTTAGGACTGGGTAGTGTTGATACGAGTAGCAGCATTGGACACATCGTCATTGATTTTGAAGGTGACCAATGCGTATGCGGCAAGAGAGGGTGTTTAGAAACCTATGCATCGATAGATTCCATCGTTAAAGGGATTAGGAACATATACCCTGAAGTAAACGATAAGATAGAGACCTACAGACAACAGACTACTACTATCGATGATACCTGGAAATCCACTCCCGAACTGTTAGCTGTTAGGGATGTGTTCAATGAATCAGGCACCCTGCCCCAAGTCCGGGAACATTATGATAAGTTGGTAGACGCCATAGCAGCTGCTCTCTACAATTTCCTTCATATAACCCGTCCCCAAAACATTTTCTATGGGGGACGTACGGTCGAACTGCTCGACACCTTGTTCCATAAAGCTATGTTAAAAACGAAAGAAGAATATCTTCCGGAAACATTTGATGACATGAAATTGATTAAAAGTGATTTCAACGGCGATCTGCTCTTCCGCGGAGCTGCATTTCTTGTATTCAATGATTATTTAGAAATAGTCCGAACCTGATATCAGAAACAACAAGGAGCCTACACAATGAAAGCAATAATGGTCATGTACGATTCATTAAATAGAAGAATGCTGCCGAACTACGGCTGCGGCTGGACCAAAGCACCCAATTTCGAAAGGCTTGGTGAGAAAACGGTCACCTTCGACAACAGCTATGCGGGGAGCCTCCCCTGTATGCCCGCACGCCGGGAACTGCACACCGGCCGGTACAACTTTCTCCATCGCAGCTGGGGCCCGATCGAGCCGTTCGACGATTCGATGCCGGAGATACTCAAGCAAAACGGAGTGTATACCCACCTGGCAAGTGATCACTACCACTACTGGGAAGACGGGGGGTGTACCTACCACAACCGGTACAACACCTGGGAGATCGTCCGGGGAGAGGAAGGCGACTACTGGAAAGGGCAGGTGAAGGACCCCGATTATCCGGAACATTTAGGAAGACACCGGCGGCAGGACTGGGTAAACCGGCAGTACATGCAGAAAGAAGAAGATATGCCTCAGAACAGGACGTTCCGTCACGGACTCGAGTTTATCGAGACCAACAAGGACGAGGACAACTGGTTTCTCCATATCGAGACATTTGACCCCCACGAGCCGTTCTACACCCTCGAGGAGTACAAGGAGCTCTACCCCCACGATTACCGGGGACCGTTTTTCGACTGGCCCGAATACGCGCCGGTATCGGAAACCCCGGAGCAGGTCGAGCACCTCCGGTATCAATATGCCGCCCTCCTGAGCATGTGCGACCGCTATTTAGGCAAAGTACTCGACATGATGGACAAGTACAATATGTGGGACGATACCATGCTCATCGTCAACACCGACCACGGTTATCTTTTAGGCGAACACGACTGGTGGGCCAAGTGCGTTATGCCTTTCTACAACGAAGTCTCTCACACACCGCTTTTTATCTGGGACCCCCGGGTAAAGAAGGCAGGACAGCGGAGGAAGAGCCTGGTCCAGACCATCGATCTGGCCCCTACCCTTCTCGACTACTTCGGCATCACACCTACCGAACGGATGACCGGAAAAGTATTAAAAGAAACAGTCGAAAACGACAAACCGGTCCGGGAAGCGGGTCTCTTCGGCATGCACGGTGCACATATCAACGTTACCGACGGACAGCATGTCTATATGCTCGCCCCCCGGAATGTTAAAAACAACCCGGTGTACAATTACACGGTCATGCCCACCCACATGCGGGCCCTCTTTACCATCAAGGAGCTTAAGACTGCGACCCTTGCCGGACCGTTCGACTTTACCAAAGAGTGCCCTCTCTTGAAGATTCTCTCTGCGGAGGGAAGCCTCGGCGGGCCGGGCGGAGAAACCGTCAAGACCAAGCTCGAGAACATGCTCTTCGACCTCGAGAAAGATCCGAACCAGACCGAACCCTATACCGATAGAGACAAGGAGGAGGAGATGAAGGGCCACATAAAGCGGCTTATGGACGAGCATAATGCTCCGAAAGAGTTATACACGAGGATGGGATTGGAGGCAGCCGTTCTCAATCCTCGAGGATGATAATCTCCACCCGGCGGTTTTTGGCCCTGTTCTCTTC
>CAZQKT010000169.1:0-5736 GCA_964594055.1 uncultured Spirochaetales bacterium | reverse complement strand
TGTAACGATCGTAGAAAAGGGAAGAGCACACATCGAGAATATCACCATCCAGGGAAACGAAAAGACAAAAGATTTTGTCATAAACAGGGAACTGCCGGTAGAAGTGGGCGATGTTTTCAGCAAGAAAAAAGTCATGCAGGGCCTCCAGAACCTCTATAATACCGGACTTTTCTCCATTGTGGAGCCCACAACACCGATGGGAAGCGTAGACGGTCTGATGGACCTGATAATAAACGTAGAAGAGGGGAAAACGATCGATCTCAACTTCGGAGTAACATTCTCCGGGGCGGCGGGAGATTTCCCCGTCATGGCGTTCCTTCAGCTCAAAGACAACAATTTTTTAGGGAGGGGACTGGAATTGAGCTCTTCACTCCAAGCATCCGGTCTACGTCAAAAATTGAGCGTCGGTTTCACGGACCCTTGGTTTTTAGGTGAGCGTATAACGCTCGGCTTGAATCTCGGCGTATCTCATCAGCTTTCCGAAAGTATCAAACAAGATATCCTCCCACCGGTATTCGGTGAGGATGACGATAATCGGGTACCGGACCCGTATGAGGGATATTATGTGTTCTCCGAAGATACTAGGTACGAAGGGACCGACTACGATGCAGGCGATATATTTCCCGGTATTCCCAGCACGAATGACATCGAAGAATATAACCTCGTAACAGACTATGATTACGCTTCAGATCAAGGCGATACCATCCCGGATTCATATCTTATGGAGTACCACTCATGGGATTTCTCGCTGGGACTCAATACCGGTTACCGCTGGAATACCAATATCGGACGGTTCTCGGTCGGTGCATCTCCTAAAGTCACATTGAAATATTTGACCTACGATGATGCCGTATACAGACCGTATAATCCAACCGAACGGCTCAATTTGGACAGGTTGCGCCCTATTGATGATCTCGGTTTGACCGCAGCTTTCGATACAAGAGATTTTATTTACAAGCCTACCAAAGGGGTCTACCTCAAACAGTCCTTCAACTTCGCAGGGCTCGTATTCGAAGAGGCAAACCACTTCTTAAAAAGCTCTTCGAAGGCGGAGTTCTATCTGACTTTGCTCGATATTCCGGTTTTTGAAAATTGGAATTTCAAAACGGTCTTTGCGTTAAGTTCGAGTTTCTCTATGATCCTTCCGTATCCCTGGTTCGATGAAGTAGATGCGACCACTCAGGACCTGCTCTTTACCGAGAGTATGCTGATTGCCAGGGGATGGCCCCGACAATTCGGAGGCAAAGTGCTGTGGAACAACTGGGCTGAACTGCGCATCCCGATATCCGAGCAGTTCTTTTGGTGGGACTTCTTTTTCAATGCAACCGGCTTTTGGGAAGATGATATCAGTATCGTAACGGAAACTATGGTAATCGACGATTTTCTGTTCAGCTTCGGAGGCGGCTTCAGGCTTACCATACCGGGACTGCCCATTGGATTCTACTTTACCAAACGGTTCAAGATAACCGACGGGGACGTTGTCTGGCAAACAGGATCGATGTTCAACGAAGATCTCACAGAAGGCGAAGGTATCGATTTTGTTATCTCATTTACCTATGAATTGTTTTAATAGTTACAGGAGTCATATATGAAACTTAAGCCGGCAGTTGCCTTATTTTTCCTGCTTACGATTACGATCACAGGCGTATCCGCAGACCGATTTACGCAAATCGGTATAATTGATTTATCTGAAATCATTTCAAACTACTTTCGTGAATCGCGTGCATACCGTGAATTGGAAGAGATGAAAAGTGAGTTCGAAGACAACCGCCAACGGATTATGGATGAGCTCGACCAACTCGAAGAGAGAAAACTCGATGCGGAAAATCTTGGAGAAGAGAGGACCGTATTAAGGCTGGAAGAAGAAATCTTCGAAAAAAAAGAGTACCTCAAGGAATATACCCGCATAAAATACAATCAAATAAAAAAGAAACAGGAAAGTTTGCTGGAATCTTCGTCTTTTCTCGGTGAAATTTTAAAAGAGGTCCAATATATCGCTGAAAGTGAGGGATACTCCATCGTTTTCCGGGCAAAAGACCCCAATATCGTCTGGTGGAGCCAAGCAGTCGATATAACCGATATGGTACTGGAGAGACTCCGCAGCACATCCCCCTAATACAATGACCATGCCCGACACTCCGATGATGCGACAGTATAAGCGCCTGAAGCAGGAAGCAAAAGAGGCTATACTGTTCTTCCGTTTAGGTGATTTTTATGAAATGTTCCAAGAAGATGCTCAGGAGGCCAGCACACTACTGAATCTTACCCTCACGAAACGAAACGGCGTTCCCATGTGCGGTATTCCCTATCACGCTTCCCGGAATTATGTAGGAAGGTTATTAAAAGCAGGCAAGAAAATCGCTATTTGCGAGCAAGTTACCCTCCCAAAAGGAGGAAAGGGTATCGCCGAGAGGCAGATTACAGAGATACTTACTCCCGGAACAGTACTGGACCAGGAGTATTTAGATCAACGGTTTAACAACTACCTCTGTTCGTTAGGAAAAACAGGCACCGAATTATCGCTTTGTTATGTAGACCCTTCTACAGGCGAGTTCTGCATTACCTCATTTCCGGCCGATAGAGCGGAAAGTGCGTTACGAGAAGAGTTTGCCCGCATGAAACCGTCGGAAATAATTGTGCAGGAATCTCTTCTCGAAGAAAAGCCGGTGTATGATATCTTACAGGAACATGAACAGACGGTAATTAACAGATATCCGGACTGGAATTTCGACACTGCAGCAAGCTTTCAAACCATCAAAAACCTTTTTGGTGTAATCAACTTAAAAGGATTCGGGATAGCAGAACATGATCCCGCCCTCTTTGCAGCGGGAATTCTTATCGAATATCTTCAGGAAAACACTCACAACAGCACACTTTCTCATATTAGAACCGTACAACGGCATAGAGAAACGGATTTCGTACACCTCGATGAGTCCACCCAGCGCAACCTCGAACTCATCTATAACATGTTTGACGGGACGAAGCGGTATACACTTCTCGAAGTTCTCGATTTTACAAAAACTTCCCCCGGAGCACGAAAATTAAAGAGCTGGATTCTGCATCCGCTTCAGGACATAGATGCAATAAAAAAGCGGCTAGAAAAAACTGAAATTCTCTACCGCAATCAAATGTTGCTCGCATCGATACGGGAGCTGCTCGGCTCAATACTCGATTTGGAGCGGCTTGCAGCTCGAGTTTCAATGGACAAGGCCCATGCTAAAGATCTGCTGGCGATTAAAAACTCTCTCGCCGGGTTTTTTGGCCTGTACGAAATAATCGAAGAATGGCGGTTACTCGACACATTCAATTTTCCTGCAGCCCCGCTACTCTCGGAACTGAAAACGCTCTATGAACTTTTGGAACGTTCGATCCATGAAGACCCTTCGACAGTATTACATGAGGGCCGATTGATAAAAAACGGCTATTCACAAGACTTAGACGAATTAATGGAACTAAAATCGAACAGCCAAAAAATCCTCAATTCGTACCTGAAAAAAGAAAAAGAAGAGACAGGAATAAACTCATTAAAAATACGGTATAACAGAATTATCGGCTATTACCTCGAAGTCACGAAAGCCAATCTCCCGTCCGTTCCCGAACATTTTATCAGAAGACAATCATTGGTCAATTCTGAACGGTTTACTACCGAGACCCTTATTGATTTAGAGACAAATCTCAACAACGCATCGGAGAAGATAATCGATCTGGAAAAAGAACTGTTCCTCGCAGTCCGGGAAGAGACCAAGACCTACATAAACCGGATATACACAGCAGCAGATATTCTTTCCGAGGTGGATTGCATCGTTTCGTTTGCAAAAGCGGCAACACTGCACGGATATTCAAAACCGGATTTTTCACAAGAGGGGACAGTGAGCATCAAAGAGGGCCGACATCCTGTTGTGGAGTATCATCTGCCTCAGGGGGAGTTTATCCCGAACGATCTAGAGCTTGATTCCGGTTCTACGTTTTTTTCTCTTATTACAGGACCGAATATGGCCGGCAAATCGACATTTCTGCGTCAAAACGCTCTTATTGTTTTAATGGCCCAAATCGGCTCTTTTGTCCCGGCACGAGAGGCTCACATCGGGGTTGTAGATAAGCTGTTCTGCCGTGTAGGTGCTACGGACAACCTTGCCAGAGGAGAATCGACCTTTCTTGTCGAAATGCACGAAGCTGCCTACATTTTGAGAACTGCAACAAAAAAAAGCTTGATCATCATGGATGAAATCGGCAGGGGTACTGCAACATCAGACGGACTCTCTATTGCATGGGCTATTATCGAACATATTTTACATACTGTAAAAGCGAGAACGCTCTTCGCAACCCATTTTCATGAATTGACCCTTCTCAATGATCCCCGGATGAGCAACTATTCTCTTGATGTATTAGAGAAGGGTGATGAGATCGTATTTTTAAAGAAAGTGAAAAAAGGCTCTGCAAATAATTCATACGGGATTCATGTCGCACGTTTAGCCGGTGTCCCTTTAGATGTTGTACGCAGAGCTGACCAACTTCTTAAAAACATGACGGAGGCGGAGAATAAAATATCAAAACGGAAACGAGACAGAACGGATTCCCACGGCGATCAAACCGAAAACCATAAGCCGCCGCAGGAAGAACTTTTTTCAGAACGAGAACTTGTACTAGACACAATAAAGGCAATTGATGTAAATACTATCACGCCGCTTCAAGCGCTCAATCTCATACAGCAATGGAAAATAGATTTATCCGGTTGATCCTTCTTTTTAAGCTTTTTCTTGATTACCGTGAATTACCGGCGGTAATAAACCGGTTTTACTGTATAGAGGGAGAAAACCGGTTATGCGTGTTCTTGATTTTATCTATCCGAGGCGATGCGTCCTGTGCGGCGAGCCGCTTTTGCCGGGGGCCTCCCCTGCGTATCCACTCTGCACTGCATGCAGAACTTCGCTTCACAGTATACAGGCTGAAAAACGTTGTTCGATCTGCAGCAGGCCTTTGATAAGCGAGACCAATCTGTGTATGTACTGCAGAAAACGGTCTTTTCCGTTTGAGAAAAACCTTTCGGTGTATCACTATCAGGATGAAATAAAAGAGCTTATCTACCGATACAAGTTTAAATACAAATTAGATTTAGCACACCTGTTCGCTGAAAAGCTTTATATACTCTATACAACAGCTTTTTCCGATGTGTCGATCGTTCCCGTCCCGGCAGCCGGAGAAACCGTCCGGGAAAGAGGGTTTGATCATATGCAACACATTTCTCTCCTTATGAAAAAAAAATACGGCATTCAAACCTTGTCTCTGCTTAAAAAGAAAAAAACTGCTCCGCAAAAAACACTTGACCCGCAAAGACGTTTTTCCAATCTTCAGGGTAATATCGTACTCAAGCCGAGAAACAACTCCCTTCCGAAAAGAGTAGTTTTAGTAGATGATGTTTTTACAACAGGATCGACCCTGTCTGTCTGCGCTTCCGTGCTTAAAAGCGGCGGTATTTCATCCGTATTCTGTCTGACCTTAGCTTTAGATTAATCATCGCGGAGTTCCGCACGTACGTATTGACAATGATGTAACACCTTGTTACCTTATAGATGACAACTTAAAGCAGTAGCTAAAAAGAGTCGTTTCACCGACTCTTTTTTTATGATGTTATAATTATGGCGGTTTAAGCACGCCAAAAACCCTCAAAACAAACAACAAAAAAAACTGAGAAGAGAAAGGAGAACAATTCGCCGCGACCAGAAAGTTCGGGGGGCC
>CAZQKT010000168.1:0-5767 GCA_964594055.1 uncultured Spirochaetales bacterium | reverse complement strand
GAAGGTGATATCGGGGCGGAGCTTACCATGGAATTAGTCGATTCTTTAAAACAGGAATCGTCTGCAAGAAATGTTGGAGACCGGGAAGGGTTAGTAACTCTCCTTAAAGAGCTTCTTATGAACGTTGTTATTGCAGAACCAATTCCCCTCGTTGAAGATAAGCTTAACACGCTTCTTGTATTGGGGGTAAACGGGGTCGGAAAGACCACAACAATTGCTAAATTGGCCCATTATTACGGCACTATCTTCGGCAAACAAAAAATCCTCTTGAGCGCCGGAGATACGTTTCGAGCAGCAGCAATCGATCAGCTCGCTCTTCATGCTCAGCGGCTGAATATGAGTATTATTGCCCAGCAGTCGGGTTCAGACCCCGGTGCAGTACTATTTGATACAATCGAAAGCGGGATCGCTCGCGGCGCGCGGCTTATCCTTGCAGATACCGCCGGAAGAATGCATAATAAGGCAAATCTCATAAAGGAGCTTCAAAAAATACACAAGATCGTAGAAAAAAAACTTTCTCCTGCACAATATAAAAAAGTACTGATTATTGACGCGACAACCGGACAAAACGGACTGCAGCAGGCGGAAATCTTTCATGAAGCTGTAGGAGTGGACAGTGCGATTCTTGCAAAGTACGACAGCACCGCAAAGGGGGGCATTGCTTTGTCCATCTGCAGAAGACTGAACATACCATTCTCGTTTCTCGGCACCGGGGAACGGTATGAAGATCTTCATCCCTTCGATAAAGAAGAATACCTCAATGTACTTCTCGGTATCTAAAAAAAAGAAACCGGTATATCTTTTTTTTGTAGTGCTTACGATTTTCGGCACTGCTCTGCTGTTCAGCGAGGAAACTGTTTTCCGCTCCAACGAAATCGGCATGACCATTGAAAAGATAACCGATTTTAGAAGAGATGAGTTCGAGTTTATTCTCGTTATCGAGGAAAATGAAGAAGAACAGACGCGTACCCTGTATCGGAATGGAGAGGAGATCAAACGGTGGGCGACCTCTTTTCTGCCGGGAAAAAAAGAGATTGTCAAGCTGTATGAAAAGAGTATACTCGCTCGCGAGACAGAGTTTCAGCTGAACAGGGTTACCGAAGAACGCTTTTATACGGAAGGGAGCATCACTGAAATCCATTTCTATAATTACGACAAAGACGGACTGAAGAGAATCGAAGTGACCGACGGGCAGAGAGAAGTTCTCTATACACTTCACTATATCCGCACCGGTTCGGGAAGGTTGAAACAGGTGGAAAAACGTACACCGGAAGGGGCCTCGATTGTTTCTAGGTATAATTATTCGAAAGGTTCTCTCGTTGAAGAATGGCACGGCAAGGAGGAAACAGGTGAGTATTTCAGATTTTCCGGGGATGGGAATAGTATCTCGAGCGAGGAGTGGGAAGGTGTTGAACTGGTACGGGTAAAGCAGTATATGGAGGATGTAGCAGAGGGAAGAAAATCGGTAGAAAAAAATTATAAAACCGGTGTAACGACATATGTTTCCTACGATGAACAAGACCGCATCATCTATGAAAAAGTAGTAAAAGATGAGAAACTTATCAAAGAAAGTAATTATATATATGAAGAAGGGAATCGGGTCTTAAAACGGGTCCATACACCGGGACTGTGGGAGGTCTGGACCTATCGGTACAATGAATCTGAAGAATTGGAAGAGGAACGGTATCTGCGTAACGGTGAACCGGCAACCGTTACCGTTATTACGGGGGAAGACCGGTACTATGAAGATATTTACCGACGGGGAGAACCGTTTCTGCGTGTCTATTATGAAGATGATATTAAAATAAGCGAGGAGTTCCTGCTTCCGAATGAGTGAGCAGGGTGTATATGAGATATGAATATCGGATGGGTCCTTTTTGTAGCAAAGAGATATTTCAGATCTAAACGCAGAGAAAAAACCTTTGCTCCTTCCGTTCTTTCCGTTGCCGGAATTGCGGTCGGTGTGATGACTTTGGTCTCTGTAATGGCAGTCATGAATGGATTTCAGCTCGGCTTTATTGAAGATATTCTAGAGATCAGCTCGTATCATCTCCGGATTGTTCCGGAAGAGGGGACACTGTCTGATCAGACCGTCGCATCGATTGCAGAAACAAAGGGAGTACAGTCACTAGTGCCTTTCTACGATATGCAGACTCTCATTCGGGGAAGATACGAGGATTTTGAAGCTTGTTTTATTCGGGGAGTTGCGAAAGATGCAGACCGAAAAGACCCAAGCTTCATTGAACAGCTCGGGATAGAGGAGGGCGGGTTTAGGCTAGGAGAAGCGAACAGCATTGTCATGGGCGGCGAGTTGGCAAACTCATTAGGCGTTTCATTAGGTGATACGGTCACCCTCGTCTCGCTTGCGGGAGCATCTTTTACGGCCCTCCATCCGGAACAGCTCGAATTTGTTGTCACCGGACTGTTCAGATGCGGTTACTACGAGTTTGACAAGACGTTGGCTTTTATTTCCTTAGAGGATGCTGCGAAGTTTCTGCATCCCCAGGTGGACCTCACCTATGGTGTAAAAATCGATAATAGATTCAGAGACAGGGAAGCCAAAAATAGAATCGAAGAGAAGGTAGGCCCGTCTTTGCGTGCGTCTATTGTATCCTGGAGGGAGTATAACAGCTCTTTTTTCGGTGCACTGAGGACCGAGAAACTCATTATGATGATTCTCGTCGGCCTGATTTTTATTGTTGTCGGGGTGAATATTTATCATTCCCTAAAAAGAGCGGTCTATGAACGGTTGGAAGAAATCAGTGTGCTGCGGGCTACCGGCGCCCCTCCGTTTTCAATCAGATCAATTTTTATATGTGACGGTCTTTTTATCGGGTTTTTAGGCGGTATCATCGGTCTTGCCCTCGGTTTGACAATTTCAATACAGATAGATAGCGTGTTTACTCTTGTAGAAACCATTGTAAACGGAGTGCTTTTTATTGCAGGAAAGGTACTGCTCCCCCTTTTTCCTTCCGGCGGGGATAGTTTTGCTATTTTTTCTCCGCGATACTACTATCTTACTGAAATTCCTTCCCAGGTCTTGCTGCCGGAGACGGTAATGATATTTCTCTTTGCTGTTATTTCTTCCGGCGGAGCAGCGTATGCGGCTTCCAAACGTATCTCATCGATTCGTCCGAGCGAGGTATTGCGCTATGAATAATGATCCGATCCTCACCTTAAAAGATGTTGAGAAAACCTACGTCTCCCGAGCGGAGAAACTGACCGTGCTAAAAGGGATAAATCTAGAGATTAACGAAGGGGAAATTGTTGTCATCACCGGGGAGAGCGGCTGCGGTAAGAGTACACTTCTTAATCTTATCGGAGGTTTGGACTATCTCTGTTCGGGGCATGTAATTTCTGCCGGATATAAGGTAAGCCATCTTGGTGAGGAAGAATTGACCAAGTATCGGAATAAGGTGATCGGATTTATTTTTCAGTTTCACTATCTGTTAAAAGATTTCTCTGCAGTAGAAAACGTTATGCTGCCTGCTTTCATGGGAGGTGTTGAGCGGGAGGAGGCAATGAAGAAGAGCAGAGATCTTCTCGAGCAAATCAATATGGGAGAAAGAGCTTCCCATTATCCTTCCCAGCTTTCAGGCGGGGAACGTCAGCGGGTTGCTGTGGCCCGTTCTCTTATCAATGATCCTCACATCATCCTTGCTGATGAACCTACCGGAAATCTGGATGAAAAGAACTCCCGTACTGTCGAAGATCTCCTCTTCTCTCTTGTCCGAAAGTTTAGAAAAACGCTTATCCTAGTTACGCATGATACTATCATTCGGGAGAAAGTCGACCGTTTTTATAAATTAGAGGGGGGGAACCTGCAGCTCGTATGAAAATAAAAACTGCCGCCTATCTTGCAGTAAAATATCTCACCGCCCGAGAGAAGGGTGGAAAGAGGGGCAGAAATGTAGTAAGTGCCGTAATCGGAGTGTTATTGAGTCTGATTCCGTTGGTCGTAGTGCTGGTAGTGGCAAACGGAATGATAGAAGGAATAACGAGAAGGTATATCGAAGTGGGAACATACCACTTGCAGCTAAAATCATACGACAGCGAAATAGAAGAACAGGCTGAACAACTTGTAACCCGGCTTGAAAAAGAACCGTTTGTAACGAGTGTATTCCCGTTTGTTCAGGGATTGGGCATCATCTATTCCGGGAAAGGGAATACAGGTGTATCGGTGAGAGGACTGCCTAATGATTTTTATTGCACTGATTCTGCCGTTCGGGAATATGTGACCATGACATCCGGAAGTTTTGATCTCGAAACCGATACAGCGGTACTGCTGAGTGAAAACGTTGCGCGAAATTTGGGGGTAGAAAAAGGGGATACCGTTAAACTGCTTACTGCAAAAACAATTCCGGGCAGACCCATCATTCTTCGGCCCTCCACCTTTACCGTCAAAGGCGTTTTTACCACAGGGTATCATGAACTCGATGCTCTCTCGATCTATATTCCCCTAGAGCGGGCTAAGACACTGTTTCCTGAAAGTGGTGCTTACACCGTAGGAGTAAAGGTACAAGACCCTTATGATGATCTCGAGCGGAGCGCAGGAGCGGTCCGGAAACTCGCTTCCGGCGGATGGTATGTTTACACCTGGTATCAGCTGGAAAAATCGATGTATCGTTCATTTGAAACCACGAAAAATCTTCTTATGTTTATCATGGCCCTCATTGTCTGTGTTGCTTCGGTAAATATATCCTCGACTCTAGTTATGCTGGTCATGGAGCGACAGTCGGAAATAGCAATATTGAAATGTTCGGGAACGAGTCCGGGGCAAATAACACTTTCTTTTATGTTTACCGGTTTTTTTGTAGGTATTATCGGCACATTTTTAGGGATTTGCGGTGGACTGCTTTTGTCCATCCACATAAATGAGATTATCCGATTTCTCGAATACAGTATCATGAATATGCTCCGGTTTTTTCAGGTACTGTTTCAACCGTTTGTCGATTTACAGGTCGCCGAGGTGGAAATACTCGATCCCGCCTACTATCTCGAAGAGATTCCGGTTACTATCAACGTGCTCGAATTATCTACCGTAGCATTTTTAGCGGTGCTTTTGGCCACTCTTGCATCCTATTTCCCGGCCAGAAAGGCAGGGAAAATACGCCCTTTAGAGATTTTGAGAAAACATTAGAGATATTTTTACACGGTTGGACTGATTTTTTGTATATTAAAATCGGAAACGGTGTTCCAACGATCCACCGAATACGTGGCGGGTTAACGATATGTGGTCTTCCTTAAAAAATACCTTTTTTCGGGAACCTCTTCTGTCGACAGCTTTACGTACATGTAATATACTATAAGTGGGAAGGAAACATCTCGCGTTATCGTCTCGAGAAAAAATCCGTTCTGTAAGCAGGCTAGTAAATGAAATGTGAAATATGCAGTGAACATGAAGCAGTTGTACACATTCAGCAGATAATCGGTAGCGAGGTTTTTGAACTGCATCTCTGTGATGCCTGTGCCAAGCAGCGAGGAATAACGAGTAGTGATGATGCTATCGAACTCTCTATTTCCGAGCTTTTGACCGGGTTAGTTGATGTCAAAGAAGTATCCGAAGAAGATGTGGATAAACAAGTCTGCCCTCAGTGCGGGAAGACCTTTGAAGAGTTTAGAAAGGACGGGCGGCTCGGATGCACAGAATGCTACAATTCGTTTCACTCTGAGATCAGCCAATTATTGAACAACGTTTCCGGTCATCAGCAGCATAATGGGAAATTCCCGGCAAAACTAAAGGCGTACAAGACCATTCTTATCGATA
>CAZQKT010000167.1:0-5851 GCA_964594055.1 uncultured Spirochaetales bacterium | reverse complement strand
TGATGAGCAGGGGCGAGAATCAACCCGCCGTTCTTTCCTACGGTTTCTATCCGAAGTTTGACTTCACGCTCAACATCTGTGGGAGTCCCGAAGGGCATGGTATGCTGGACATCGACTGTTCCCCAAAAACTCAAGTTGCGGCCGAACCGTTTCTTGATCTCCGTCGGGTCCATACAGAGTGGCTGGACCGGATTTAAAATATCAACACCGATTTCGATCAGCTCATCAATAATCGGGGTGAGATAACCGTCCGAATGGTAGGCGACGTAGAGATCCGGGTTGAGCCCTTTTACTTCCTCGATCAGTTTTGCATACCTCGGCTTTAAAAACTCCCTCCACAATTCGGGGGAGATCAGCATACAGGACTGCATCCCGACATCATCCCCGAACCAGACTGCATCGACACCCATAGAAACCAGTTTCTTGGCACCAGTAAGGTTGAAATGCATGGTGCGGTCTAAAAGCTCGTGCGCATAGTCTTTATTTACCATCATGTCTTCCAAAAACTTTTCCATCCCCCGCAGCCACCACGCCCGCTCGAAAATCGTAATAACGGCATTTCCGAATAGCACATAATCTCTTTTGAACGTATCGATAGTCTCCTGTAACCCCTCGTACCGGAAGGGTGCAGTCGGGTCCGGGAAGTCGTATTCATCGATATCGTCCATGGTAAGCATAGGGTAATTGGTTCTTTCATAATAGTTGCCGGCCTTTTTCCAAATTATTCCCCACTCATCTTCGAATGTATCCACCTCTTTCGTGACCGCTGCCGGATACACGGTAAGCGGTTTGAGTAGTATCATGTCGTTTCCTAATTTGAGTCCCACTTCTTGCCGCTCACACCCGAGTTCTTCTGCAAGCTTTGCCGCGATGACCCTGACAAACTCGGCGAAAACGGGAGCTCTGTCAGGCTGTTCATGATGCAATGCTGTTACTACTCTTTCCCGTGATTTCATGCTTTCTCCTTCTCTACTAACTTCGACCCCGCTCTCAGCTGTGCTCTGCTTTTTAGGACCGGCGAACCCAGATCGGGGAGGTCCATCCGTGAATACCGAAAGCAGGGGCTTCATTAAAATAGAGTTTTTCTTCCCTTCCGGTGAATAGGATGTGAAGATAGTAATAATTGTCTCCCTTTTCCGTTTCGGTATCTTCATATTCAAATACGGCCGTCTTTCTGCCGAAGTACTGTACTGCTATCTTCTCTCCATTGCAAATCAGTTCTACAGATCCGATCTCCCTGCAGCATGCTATTTCCGCCCGTATTCGCGGAAAACCTTCGACTTCTATCCGTTCTCCGATAAATGCAGTGTGTTTCCGGTCTTCTACGGTAAAAATAATGTTGGCCCGCAATCCCGTGGTAACGAACGACCTGTGGTTCCAAAGTGCTTCGAAAATTCCTTCTCTGCTGTTCGATGCAGCCCACACTCCGGTGATTGCCCCACCTAAACCTGGATTCCGTTCGTGGTTATCACTCCCGCCGATAAATCCAATCTTCATTCCGCTACTGAGAAGTAGGTGCAATCGTTCGAGATATTCCGGATCGAGCATATGGTTGGCCCAGCCCGAGCAGATCTCGACATTCCGCTCAATCGTATCGTCTGTGATATCAAGACTGAAGGCGTGATGAGGATGGAGGAGGACTCTTTCCTGCATCCTCTTATACTTTACTGCCAGTTGTTCGGGCGTCGGAGTATCATCATACCAGGAAAACACCGGTCCGAGTGTTCCTTCGAAAAGCACACAGCGGTGGCTGTCCGGTTCTGAATGTTTGGTGTATTCGTACCCGTTAAATGTAGTGAATCTTCCGGGTTCGTTATAATAATTGCTTTCCTCTTCTATTTTATAACGAATGTCCGGGGCCAGCGGTTCGGTTAGATACATGTAGTCATTTTCTGTAAGTGCTACAAAATCGAGTCCGGCGGTATCGCGGGAAAAAGAATAAATCTCTTCCGGCTCACCTTCCAAATCAAGTGACCAGCTGCTGTGACAATGGGGGTCGCCGTAATAGAGGTGCCAATCGGCGTATGAACCTTTCGGTGAATGGACCGGCAGTGATGATACCACAGGTGTATTTTTCTCTCCATCTCCCCATACCGGAAACTCGATGAGAGGAGTATCTTCTCCGGGAGAAATCCTGTGCAGTATATAAGGGAGATCTAACTCACCTTTTTTAAACCTGGTCTTACTAGCAATAAGCCATTCGTCCCTTCCACAGTTATCCTCTGCTGAAACGAAAGAAGAATGCCCTTCCACAAAACAGTGCTGTTCGTAAGACGAATGTCTGTCGAGTTGAGCACCGAGAAGCCTACCGGGCTGCGGATCCATTGAACGCGGGTCCTGTTTCATCTCCCATAAAAGCCATGTACTCCCACAGGAGTCTGCTAAAAGCAACGGTTGTCTCCGTCTTCCGCAGTACGCTGCCTGCCATGGATTGAGGCCGTAATCAATGTCTATTAAACCTGATTCTCTCCAGGATGATTCTCCAGGGTTCCAGTAGTATGTTTTGAGCTCGGAGTGATGTATCACACTTCCCGATTTCCCGAGCCGGGGCTGATCCGCCGTACAAGCTAAAAACCATTTCCCACAGGGAGAGTACACAGCTGTCGGAAAGACAAGGTTGTCCCCTCCTCCTGAGATTACTCCGGAAGCAGCCGGAGCGGGTACATCGACGGCACCATTTTCCGGGGAGAGTTCCATAAACCGGTACCCCACCGAATATCGGGCTGATTGGTATTCACTCCATATAAGAAGAACTATTCTCCCCGAACAAACTAATCTGGGGTGGTAGAGATAGAGACCTTCTATTTTATCGAACTCCTGCCAAATGCCGTCTGAAAATGTAAAGAGACCGATCCGGATATGGTCCGGGAACCGTTCTTCCACTGCTGCAAGAGCAGTCATCCCCATTTCCCCGCTTCTGCTGTTTGTCGATAGTATGGAGAACTCCCTGCAGCTTGCCTCCTCATCAGTTGCGATTATCGTTATTTTTTCCGTCTCCCCCGATAACGGGAACAAAGAAAGTTTTCCCCGCCCGCTTTGATAATCGATCCAGAATATGTAAGTTTTTCCCGCTATTTCCTTTATAACAGGCAACGCCGGAATCGATGCCTCGGCGACCTCTTTAACCCGGGAAACATCATCTCCTCTGTATTCCTTCCAATCGTAGAGCCGTTCATCGGTCAGATAATCTACGGGTAGAGCCCGCCACATAAGCCGGCTCTCGAAGCGGTCGAAAGAAACCCAGCTGCAGTACAGGTTTTTGTCTGACCCAATAGTTAGAGAGAGGTCTTTGCTGTACCCTTTCCCGGTAAGTACAACCATGGACGGGCGGTTATCCTTTGATCCCGGTCAGAGCAATCCCTTTCACGAAATATCTCTGAAGCAAAAGGAAAATGAGAATACAGGGGATGACCGACATCAAAGCTCCCATCATTACCAAGTGATACTCCTGAGCCCCCTGCTGATCTTTGAGCATAGCAATGGCCAATGTGACCGGCATTTTATTATTGGAGTTGATAAAAACGAGTGGTGCAAAATAATTGTTCCAATTGAATATAAATGAGAGAATCCCAACCGACATCAGGGCGGGTTTGCAGAGAGGCAGAAATATACGCCAGTACATCCCAAACCTGTTGCATCCGTCGATACAGGCCGCATCCTCGAGATCATTCGGTACGCCTAAAAGGAACTGTCGAAGCAGAAAGATGTATACTCCTCCCTGAGGCCCTCCCCCTAATACAGCAGGCACCCAAAACGGTTTGAAGCTATTGATCCAGCCTACCTTCTGTAAAAGTATATAGAGGGGAATATAGGTTACCTGAGGCGGGAGCATCATCGTAGCCAGAACAAGGGCAAAAAAGAGATTTCTCCCTTTGAAATCAATACGGGCAAACCCGAACGCCGTCGTATAGCAGGCGAAAAGCGTACCTAGTGTGGTGCCGGCAGTGATAATAATAGAGTTCTTGAATACGGTCGGGAAATTGATCAGCTTCCACACATCGAGAGCATTGCTCCACGAAACGGGACGTGGGATCCACTCTATGGGAAGGGCAAGAATCTGCTGTGGTGTTTTTAGCGCAGTGCTGATCATCCAGAAGTATGGAACGGTAAAAATGACGGCAAATATAACTAATCCGGAATAGATCAGTATTTTTTTTACCACAGGATTTTCGAATGTTGTATTAAGATGATTAATTGTATTTCTTTTTTCTACTATATCCGACATACTTTCTCCTTGAGCACATACGGTTCGGTCCGGATACTCCAGTCTAAAAGCCGTTCCCGCAACTCGTCTATTTCCCGAGCATTGCTGTTGCCGGGGATGCGATTGTGGAGTTCCCAAGGGTCGTTTTCTAAATCGTACAATTCATCCAGGTCACCTAGAGGATCGTGAATAAATTTCCACTTTTCCGTGCGGACCATCTTTCTCAGTCCCTCCGCCTCCCGTTCTTTAAGAGTTGCGATGAGAGGATCAAGGCCGCGGGTTACCGGCCTTTTTAAAAGATGTTTCATCATATAGGGAGCTCCTCCAGCCCCGTATTCCGAAAATGCAGCCTCTTTCCTTTCAACCGGACATACTCCGGGGAGAAGTGAGCCTTCCATCGACTTCGGAACCGGAATATTCTGCAGTTCGAGTAGTGTAGGGACAACATCTATGAGACTAACAGGGCTGTTTTCGGTTGCTCCGCTCCAGGAGGCACCTTTCAGCGAAACGACAAGAGGGACCTTTGTGAGAGCATCATAAAAACATCCCCCCTTCTGGGTCATCATATGTTCGCCGGCAAAATCCCCATGGTCCGAACAGAAAACAACGATCGTATCTTCTTCCAGTCCGAACTCGGCCAAATCGGAGAGGATCGAGGCCACCGAATCATCGATGAACTTGACCATACCGTAGTACGCAGCTAAAACTCCCCGAACATGTTCTTCTTTTTCATGGTCCATTCCTAATATCTGATATAATACTTTTGTCCGTTCCGGGGCCCGTTCCATCTCTTCCTTCCTCCAGGGTGGGAGTTCCATATCCCCCTTATAGAACATGTCGAAATATCGACGGGGCGCCTCATAGGGAGTATGCGGATCGGGAAAAGAGACCCAAAGAAAGAATGGTTCATCTTTGTATCGCTCTAGAAATTTTCTCGTTTGACCTGCTATCAGCCCGGTGCTGTAATCCTCCAGGGGATAGTCGCTGTAGGCATAGGCAAAGGTGGAACGGTGTATGGGCATACCATCCGCAACCTTTTTTTCGGTAGGCACCCTCATCTGAGACCGTATTTCATGGGCCCTCTGAATATCTGAAACAGGGCGGTACCACTCCATCCCTTTCGACCAGGCCGACCCCGGAATGTTCCAGTGAAAGATTTCGCACCACACGTCAAAAAGAATTCGGTCTTCCATCCGCTCAAAACAGTGGTTTTTTCCGATTAAGCCGGTTTTATAACCGTTTTCTTTCCATATTTTTACTGCGTGGCGGGCACCCGCAGGCATGGGAGTATTATTGTGTCTCGAACCGTGCTGATGAGGATATTGCGAAGTGAAAAAAGAGACCCGTGCAGGCACACAGAGCGGACAGGGGGTGACCGCATTGGAGTAGAGAACACCGTTTTCAGCGAGTTTTTTCAGTGCGGGAGTTTCACAGAAGCTGTTTCCCCAGAGCGTGCTAGAGGAGGCCTTCATCTGGTCGGTCATGATAAGAAGTACGTTTTTTTTCATATCACTTTTTTTTACTGTCTCGGCCATAACGTCCATCCCCCCACTCTTACCTCGCCCGGTAAAAGACCCAAAACCTCGAAACCCAGAAGAGAAAACCGGTCATTGCTACGACAATAATGAACAATATCCATGAGAGAGC
>CAZQKT010000166.1:0-5915 GCA_964594055.1 uncultured Spirochaetales bacterium | reverse complement strand
ACAAGATTCATGGGTATGTTGGATGTGTTCACGAATTTCGTGTCTGAGAGGGCTGTTTGAAAAAACGAACGGTCGATAAAAAGCGGTTCTCCTTCTTTGGTTATATAGCCGAACTGCTTTCCGCTTCGAAACGCAAAAACGTGTTTCTGTTGCTGCACTTTTTCCGCTTGGTTAATTTCAAGTTGCAGTCCTAAGGGGGTGTTGTTAAAATCTCTATACCAGACGGGGACAAAGACAATATCTTTTCCAATGGCAGGTGAAAAAAGGAATAGATATCCGAAAACAATGATGAGTACAGCGAGAAATAACAGTTTTCTCCTGGTCATATCTTTCCTACCACTGTTTGCATCCTATAGCATTACATGTCATACTGTCAACGAAACAGTTTTTTTAAGGAGGATGAAGGAGTGGAGATAGAAAAACTAGTATCCCGCGCCAAAGAAGCGGCAGAATACTCATACAGTCCATATTCACAGTTTCCAGTCGGTGCTGCCTTGTTATGCAAAAACGGAAAAGTAGTTACCGGGACCAATATTGAGAACCGTTCTTTTGGATTAACAAATTGCGCTGAACGCAGTGCCCTTTTTGCAGCACTTTCGGCGGGGATACATGATTTTGAAGCAATGGCAGTCGCAGCGCCGGCTTCCGCTGTACCAATCCCTCCTTGCGGTGCATGCCGTCAGGTGCTCAGTGAGTTTGTCGAGAGCGATTTCAAAATCTATTTTGCGGGGAAATTGCCCGAATACGTGACCGTTACAATGGGGGAGCTGCTTCCGTACGACAGCCTGCATGATTTGAAATAATCCCATTGATTCTATTTTTCTGCTTTGCGGGAATCGTCTTCCATCTTTTCTTTCCAGACATTTATCTTCCGCTTCAACGCTTCGCTCTGTTCGGTCTCTCCAATAAGTGCATGGAGCCGTTTTAATGCGGAAAGATAGCCGATGGCCAGCTTAAAGTCATCGATGCGAAGTGTAGCCAATTCATACTTTTGTCTGTACCGGTCTGAAGCCTGCTGAAGAATGGTTTTCGCCAAATTGAGATGCGCGACACGCAGTTCATAACCTTCAATCCTCGGGTCCATACCGGCCATGATTGTTTTCATGTTTATAAGATTTTTCGTCACGGTAGCGTGCCGCCCCTCGAGTTCTACAAAAGACCATTTCCACTTTGTATTTTCACCGAACCCGTCTTTTACGGCGTTAATCGAATAGCCCATTTTTTGTACCAGGGCATACCGTTTTGCATCATCGTATTCTTCTATCTTATCGAGAAACTCCTGATATTCGGAGAAAGGAACATCAATGTATGAGGAAACCACCTCTTCCACGTACAAAACACTCTTATAACAGTCTTTCCGGGCATCGTTTAGATAGCCTTCGTTTTTTACACCGAGGAGGGAGACGGACAATGCATTCATCAATACGTAATAGGCAACGCGATTGAGTATCTCGTCTGCGAGAATAAGCTTCTTATATTCTACACCATTTTCCTGCGCATTCATGGCGGAGGCAAGACTCTTTTCGCGGCGCTGCATCTCTTCGATCCCGTTTTTATACTCTTTAATCCGATCAAAATATCTCTGTTTTGCCTGACTGCTTATTTTTCCCACTGGCCTGTCCTTTTATCAATCTCCAATTTTTTAAACACCGACGGCCCCGTACTTCCTCAACAGCTCCTGCGCATGAGCCAACGAGGCTTCTTCCCGTGTATCTCCTGAGAGCATTCTAGATATTTCCTCGACTCTCAGCTCTCCCTCCACCGGTACTACTTCGGTATTAGTTCTCCCTTCTTTTATTCTTTTATTTACTTGTAAATGATTATCGGCACGAACGGCAATTGATGCAAGATGTGTAATGCAGAGTACCTGTTTATAACGTGATACTGAATGAAGATGCTCGCCCACCGCAACCGCGACTTGACCTCCGATGCCGCTATCCACTTCATCAAAAATCAGAGATTGAATTGTATCTGTTTCAGCCAAAATTGATTTTATTGCCAGCATAATTCGTGATAGTTCACCTCCGGAGGCGATATCCTTGAGCGGTTTCGGAGGCTCTCCTACATTCGGAGATATCGTAAACTCAACTGCATCGAAACCGCGCGAACCACAAAGAGGCTTGCCGACGCTGTTTTTTTTCTGTTCAACGACTACATTAAAAGAAGCTTTCGGCATACCCAGCATATGCAGTTTCTCTTCGATTTTCTGCGTGAGTGTTTTTGCTGCTCTCTTTCTCATCTCTGAAAGTTCATACGCCTGGTTATAAACCTGCTTCTCGAGGGCCTGAATTTCCGTCTGTAAGGTTTCTTTGTCCTCTTCCCAATGTGAGAGTTCCTCCAGTTTTTCTTTACACTCTGTATAATACCGTAATATATCTGCGATCGTCTCGCCATACTTTTTTTCCAAATTATGGATCGTCACGATCCGTTCTTCGACTTCTTCCAAACGGCCGGGGCTAAATTGAATAGTATTCTGATACTGCCGGACCGATTCTGAAATATCTTCAACTTCATAAAAAGCATTGACGAGTCTAGTGGAAAGTTCTTCTACCGAATTGTCGATACGGGCCACCTCCTGAAGCGCTTGCTGCGCTTCCCGGAGACTGCTCAAAGCCCCACCTTTGCTTTCCGCCGTCTGTTTGTGCACCATCTCGAGGTAATGAAACAGTTTTTCATGCTGAGAAAGCAGATTGCTTTCCTTTTCCAGCTCTTCTTCCTCACCGGGACGCAGATTTGCCTCTTCGATTTCTTTTATCGAAAATGAAAGAATATCCATCTCCCGCAGCCGTTGACGTTCGTTGCTTTCCATAGAATCCCTTTTTTTTGTAAGTTCCGTTAGTTTATGAAAAGATTCTTGCAACGTAAGGGTAACGTCTTCGAAGTCCCCAAACCGATCGAGCAATTTCCGGTGTTGGTCCACAGAAAGAAGAGACTGGTGTTCGTGCTGACCGTGGAGATCGAACACTAGTGAGGTAAAATCCCTCAGGTCGCCCCGATTAACAGCGGAGGATTGGATAAAGATCGATCCTCTTCCGCTCTGCTTTACAACTCGCCGGATAATGACTTCCCCTTCTTCGGGGGCAATATCTCGTTCATCGAGCCAGGAGAGAGCCTCGGTATTGCCTTCGAGTCTGACGGTCGCCGATACTACCGTCTCTTCACAGCCGGTCCTGATCGAGCCGGTATCACCCCGCATCCCGAGAAGCAGGCCAAGTGCTCCGATTAGTATGGATTTGCCCGCCCCGGTCTCCCCTGATAGAATATTGAGCCCCGGGGTAAACCGTACTGAAAGATCTTCGATTAATGCAAAATCCTTTACATGAAGTTCTTCAAGCATCCGGCCCTCCAGACCAATTTAACTTTTTTCTCAGCACCTCATAAAAGTTACGCTTATCTGAACGAATTATCAGTGCATATTTTTTGCTCATCTTAACGGATATTGTATCTTCCGGCTGCAACTGTTGGGCGTATTGTCCGTCGACTGTAAGTAAAACATCCGTCCGTTGGTGTTCTTTTACGGTAATATTTATAATTTCCCCTCCCGGAACGACTAAAGGCCGATTTGAAAGAGTAAACGGACAAATCGGGTTTAAAATCATAGCTTCCATTTCAGGAGCAAGAATAGGCCCGCCTGCCGCTGCACTGTAGGCGGTAGAACCGGTCGGAGTAGAGATAATGACACCATCGGCCCTGTACTCACCAACCGGAGTTTTGGAAAGATGCACATCGAGGCGAATAATCTTAGAAGTGCCTGCCGCTCCCACAACAGCATCGTTTAAGCCGTTCCAGCAGAAGATTTTTTTCCCATCCCGAATCAACACAACATCAAGCATAATACGTTTACTAATACCGAGATATCCCTTCTGGTACTTCTCGAAGGCATCGATCCATTCGTATTGAGAGACTTCGGTAATAAATCCGAAGTCGCCAAGGTTTACAGCGAGTATCGGTATTTTTTTGTTAGACAGCACTCTGGAACTATACAGGACGGTCCCGTCACCACCGAGCGAAATAGCTAGATCTATGTTCTCGAAATTATCGATTTGGTCATCATTTTCGACCTGTTTGACCGTAACGGTGATATTGCGGTCCTGCAAATAGTTCCGGACAGATTCGAGCATTTCGCAAGCTTCGGCTTTCAGGTGATTGACGATAACTAAAACGTTTTCAATGTGATGCATCATATTGGTTTCGCAGATTGAGATATATTGCTGCTATAAAAGCTACTAGAAATGATTATAAAGTGGGCAAAGCCAACAATCAATGCCTTTTTTTATGGTAAGGTCGATAATACCTTCGCAATATATTCCACGTTTTGTTTCCCCAGGCTTGGATAGAGCGGAAAAAGAAGCGTTCTTAATACTAGAGACTGTGCATGAGGACAGGCACTGCTGTGAAGATCCGCTGTATCCAGAGCACATCCTTCAAAAGCCGGTCGGGTTTGAATTTTTTTCTTTTTTGCGTACTGAACGACTTCCTTCATTCCTGAGTTAAGAAAAACAGGAAAAGAATAGTACACGTTTTCACTTTCATCGTTCTGCGAGAGGGTCTTGTGTTTGGTGTGCATCATTGCCCTTACGTAGTGAGAAGCGATTTCTTTTCGTCTCTGGATATAACGTTCCAGAGTTTCGAACTGGACCAACCCGAGGGCCGCGTTTAGGTCGGAGAGGAAACAGTCGCTCGCCAATGGTTCTATGGTGGCCCTCAGTTGAGACAAATCCTGCCTCCCCCTTGCCAGTACCACCGATCCCCCTCCTGAGGTAATAATATCGTCTGCTTCCATTGAAACAATGGTGAATCTTCCATAGGAACCGATAGGATGTTCTTTTGTATTACCGCCCACACCATGGGATATATCTTCAATGATAGGGATTTCATATTCCTCGAGAGACTGTATATCAGGAATAAAGCCCAATGGCGCATGCAGCAGAATAGCGGCGGGATTGGATTTCATCAGCTCTTCAATTGCGGGTGCACTGATACATCCTGTATCAGGGTCTACATCACAATAGAGAATGGAATACCCTTTAGCTTCAATAACCGAGACATAGACAGCTGGGGAGAGTGGAGAAATGACAATTCTACTGCCCGGCTCTAAATTGAGTGAATTTAGTGCCACACCTATTGCACGGTTATACTCTCTGAAAGCAGCTCCTCCGGCGCTGCCAAAATATTTGGCCATTGTGCCCACAAGTTTTTTGGCAATACCTCCCGGACCAATGGTATCTGACACCAAACAGGATAAAACTGCGTTCATGTCACTTCTTTTGATAGAGGGTTTTGTTATACTTATTGCCATGATATGCTACTACGTTGTGATTTTACCAAGCTGCTGCAATTCTTTTGGATCGAATAGCCGCTGAATGTCCAAAATAATAAGGTATCCTTCCTTTTCCTGGGTAACACCCTTTATATATTCAGCACCTATGCCGGAAATCATCTGCGGCGGCGGCTGTATTTTCTCTTTTTCAATTGTTAACACTCTCGAGACTTTATCAATGATAACTCCAATAAGCATCTCGTTTATATTGAGTACCACCATCCCGCTTAAAAGCTTTTCTTCTTCACTCAGTTGGGCGGATTTCAGATGAAATCTTTTATGAAGGTTTATAACCGGAATAATGCTCCCTCGTAAATTGAAAATTCCTTCTACATAGGGCGGTGCATTTGGGATCGGCCGTATGTTCTCTTCCCGAACGATCCCGTCAACTTTCATAATATCGATCCCGTACTGTTCCTCGCCGAGCTGAAATGTGACAAGCTGTATTTGCATATCTGTATCGGTCATGAATCCCTCTCTTGTAGTGTAGAATAAAATAGATGATTCACTTTGGCAACTGGTTTTTGTTTATACTTTTCTTACTGCCTCAAACCTTGTTGCTCGTGCCCGTCAGGCGAGGGCAAAGGCCGGCAGA
>CAZQKT010000165.1:0-6038 GCA_964594055.1 uncultured Spirochaetales bacterium | reverse complement strand
GCGGATAAAAAGAACTATTTATTCGCGGTACAAGTATACCAACAGAAAAAGTTCTTTTTGAGACTAAACTTTTGGCAATTCCGTGGGGATGGTAATTGAGTTTTTTGACAGCAATTTCCACCCTTTGTATCAGTTCAGGGCTGACATATTTCGAGCCGTTTATAACGTTTGACACTGTTGCCCGAGATACTCCCGCTAGTCTAGCTACATCTTTACTTGTCGGCATAATTACTATTGTCTGAATTAAACGATAAAACAATTGGTAACACGTGTAGTTACACGTGTTATTGACAATATCTTATACCTACTTTATTATTCTGTCAAGAAAAATAATTAAATATAATGTTCAAAAGGAATATGTCTATGAATCAAAAACCAAACATCCTCCTCATCAGCGCCGACCAGCTGCGTCAGGACGCATTAGGGATCTATGAAAATCGGGTCATCAAGACACCTTCGATCGATGCACTGGGTGCGGAAGGGGTGGTCTTTGACCAGCACTACTGTCAGAATCCCTACTGCATGCCTTCCCGGTGGACCGTTTTCACAGGCCGCTATCCAAGGGCACACGGTGTACGGGAAAACGGAGTCGTGTTCAAGCAGGAAGAACGCACCCTTGCCCATATCTTGAGTGAAAACGGATACGCGACCGGGGCATTCGGGAAGATGCATCTTACGCCGCAACTATACGCCGTTCATGAAGATGATAACTGGCCCGAGGATGATTTCGGATTTCAGATAAAACATCTTACGAATGACAGCAAGCGGGGCGAATATTTGGATGATCTCAAAGAAAGAGACCCCGAAACCTACAAACTCGTCCTTAAGCAGGGTGAGGAAAAAATTCGGGAAGACTTGGCCAGTGCTGCGGACCGGACCTTCGATCCGGCCCCCCAAATCTGGGCCAATCCGATTCCTCCCGAGCTGCACCAGTCGAGCTGGATAGCGGACAAGTTCATCGAGTTTCTCGACAACCGGGAAGATGAACCGTTTTTCAGCTGGGTCTCCTTCGTCGATCCCCATCACCCCTTCGACCCGCCGGAACCGTACGCATCGATGTACGATCCCGAAAAGATCCCACCCCCGGTCAAACGGGAGAACGAGTTCGAGGACAAACCGCCCCATTTCGACCGGATGCTCCGCGGCTACAGTCCGGGCAACGAAAAGTATGACTTCCGTACCGTTGATCAACGGGGCTGGCAAGAAGTAAAGGCAAAGTACTACGGGATGGTCAGCCTTATCGATCACAACATCGGGAGGATCGTGGAATCGCTCAAGAGCAAGGGATTGTATGAGAACACCATCATCATTGTCACTTCGGACCATGGAGAGCTCTTAGGTGACCACGGCATCCTTTTCAAGGGGCCCTTTCACTACGACTCGCTTATTCGCGTACCGTTTATCATAAAGTGGGGAAACCGCATCTGCGGCGGATCGAGAATCCCCGAGATAACTCAGCATACCGATATCGTTCCTACCCTGCTCGGATTGACGAATATTCCCCTTCCCCACGGTGTACAGGGTCGCACGCTCGAACCGCTTATGGCAGGGGAGCAGGGGTTCGGCTATCCCTTTGCATTGATTGAACACGACAACCAGGCCTGGGGATTTAACATGAAAACCCTCCGTTCCTATGAGTGGAGGCTTACCTATTATGCTGGAAGAAACTTCGGGGAACTGTACGACCTTACCAAGGATCCGGACGAGCTCTACAACCGCTGGAACGATGAGGAGTACCGGGCAGTACGGGAAGAGCTGACAGCAACCCTCCTTAACCGGCTGATCGAAACCGAAGACCGGAGACCGGAGCGGATTGCAAACTATTAGAGGAGCTCCTCCACCAGCCAATTTCGCCATATTGAGGATATACCGTACATTGACAAGGAAGTAAGAATATCTTATATTCTTAAAAGAGGGAGGCTCTTTCAAAATTAAGACTAATTTTGAAAGAGCTACCTTAATATAACATGAAGTTTTTGGTAATTGGTTCTATTATAAAGCATTATCCACTATTAAAACCAAAAACTTCAAGGCTTCTTGCAAAAATAACCGATTTTTGCAAGAAGCACGAGGTATAGAATGATAGCAAAAATGACCAGTAAAAATCAAATAACTATTCCAAAAGAAATAGCCGGACAATACTCAGCATCATATTTTACGGTTAAATCAGAAAACAACCGGATAATCCTCACACCTGTTTCCACAGCGGAAGCCGAACAAGTACGGCAAAAACTGGCCGAGTTGAACATTACCGAAAAAGACATTTCAGATGCTGTTTTATGGGCTAGAAAATAATGCCGATACGGGTAGTATTTGATACAAATACACTCGTTTCCGCCTTAATTTTTAAAAAAGATTCATGGAACAAACTCAGAGCGGTTTGGCAAGAGAAGACAGTTGTACCTGTTGTCTGTAGAGAAACTACTCTGGAACTGATTAAAGTTTTCGCTTACCCAAAATTTAATTTAACAACAGAAGAAAGGGAAGCTCTTATCTTAGAATTTTTACCCTATTCGGAAACATTTTCACTGAACACGGAAACTAAAAACCTTCCTCCGTGCAGGGATGAAAAAGACCAAATATTCCTCGAACTTGCTTTACAGGCCAAAGCGGAATATCTCATAACAGGGGATAGAGACATTCTCGAATACGATGCTTCTGTTGATTACCACATAATTTCTGTTAAGGATTTCTTGGATACTCTCAGAAACGTGTAAAGAAGTACGTTTCCCCTCCTACCGATTTTCACGCCTAAACACGTTCTCCATTTTATTCAGATATTTCACAGACTGCTTTAGCGCATCGAGGCTCTCCAGCTCCATGCTCCACAACGCTGCCGGGCAGGTTTTGCGGGCCTCCCCTAAGACGGTTTCGAAGTCGATCTCCCCGGTCCCGAGGGCTGCGTGGTCGTCACCTTTTCCCTCGTTGTCGTGGATGTGGAGGACTTTTATTCTTGGCCCGAAACGGCGGAAGACCTCCTGCATCGAGGCTGTTCGTTTCTCCACCGGTAAGTCTTGATACGTCAAATTGTGATGGCCGAGATCGAAGGTAAGCCCGAACTGTTCTGTATCGAACGCCTGCAGCATCCCCTCCATAAACTCGATCGAATAGAGATGTGGAAAAGGGATGTTTTCCGTGCACACCGTAACCCCTAACGGACCGTGCCACTAAAAAACCACTTTCTCTTCACCCGACCTATTAGTACATTAAACCTATGCAGAACAGTAACGGTGGGGACCATACCATATCCTTGCTGCACCCCTCTCCAAGCGGGACCGCTGCAAAAATGGTCTCCGGAGAGACGATCGAAGACCTCGATCTCGACAAACTTGCAGCAGAGTTTACAGATAGAGGAAGCAGATTGAGCTATATCAAAGAGATCCTCTTTACGCTTGAAACCGACCCCGAAGTGCTCTCCCACAGACAAGACATCCTCGAAGACCTGCTGGATAATCCTTCCCTCGAAGCGGGGTTTAAAAAACTAAAGCCGCTTTTTGACGGCCTGTACAACTTCAGAAGCGGTGGAGATGAGGACCAGCTTCTCTATGAGGTGACCCGCAGGCTCGGAGAGCTCGAAACATACATCAAGATTATCGAAGCAGTGCACGAACTTCTCGAAAAACATAAGACAGAAATCAAGTCGGCCGGTTTGCACGCTCTTCTCGCCATGACTGCCGCCATCCTCAATGAGCGGATAATCCGCAACCTCAAACAGGAGCTCCCCGAACTTCTCAAAAATGTCCGAAGCATCAAGAGTGTATCCATCGGGGTAAACCTCGACCACCGGCTTCGGCCGGTAGAGGCCACCCTGCTTTCCATCAACAAGAAAGTCTACGACGGGGCTTCCGGCTCACTGATGCAGAAATTGTTCAACATCAAGAGCCCGAAAAACGAATGGAAAGGGATAGCGAATCTCCACCGGGTACCGGACTCGCTGAACGGGAGGAGTGCCATCGATTCGGACAACAGCTCAGCATCGGTCCACCCGCTCATGGTCCCTCTGTTTCGCGACCTTGCCGAAGTGCTGAACAAAGTGTGCCGGCCGGTAGCGGATGCACTGCGAAAATACGCTGCGGTCAATACAGCGGTCCTCTTTTCGCTGAGCAGAGAAATCACGTTTTATCTCGGTGCAGTCCATTATTTTCGAAAACTCATCACAGAGGGGTTTCCGGTATGCCGGCCCCGTATTTCAGCTGCTGCCAAACGGGAGTTTACGATCAGGAAGCTGTACAACCCAAACCTTGCTGTACGTCTCATAAACGGGGATGCGGCACCGGGCAGTTCCGATGGCAACGGACGCAAACCTGCCGCCGAAAAAATTGTGTTCAACGATAGTGCCTTCGAAGGAGACAAACGTATTTTTGTACTTACCGGACCGAACCGGGGCGGGAAAACCACCTACATGCAGGCGGTCGGAATGACACAGGTCTTAGCCCAGGCAGGGCTTTTCGTACCGGGAAGGGATGCGGCAATAAGCCCTGTGGAGGATATCCATACCCATTTCCCGAAAAAAGAGCAACCGGATCTCGATGCCGGAAGGTTCGGTGAAGAAGCCCAAAGGCTGAGCGCACTTTTCGCCGAAGCCTCTTCCCGTGATCTGATACTCCTCAATGAATCGCTTTCAAATACCAGCCACAGCGAGAGTCTCTACCTCTGCCGGGACCTGATTCGTATATTTCTTCTCTTAGGAGCACGCACGATATTCGCCACCCATCTTCATGAATTGGCAGCAGAACTCGAAGAGCTGAACCGGAGGTCGAGCGGTGAGAGCAGGGCGGTAAGCCTTGTCTCGCTCATTAAGGATGGCGGGGATGATAGGGACGAGGCCGAGTTCAGGAGAACATTTAAAATCGTCGAAGGCCCCCCTGCAGGAAGCAGTTACGCAAGAGAGATCGCCGCCCACTACGGCATTACCTTCGAGCAGTTAAATGAAAAACTGAAACAGCGCGGTAGTATCTGATTCTTATTTACAGCGCATCCGGGTTGCAGAGGTATTCGGCCTTATTTGCTACTCTGCCGCAGTTTTTACAGACGAACGTACCGTCCCGGACCATTTTCTTATAGTCCTCTAAGTTTGTTTCAAGGTATTTAACAGCCTGAGCTACGCACAGGTGCTTGCCGTGTCCGGAATAGGGCGATTGAAACTCACCTGGAAGCGGATACCATTCAGCCATACGATCCTCCAAAATATTGTTTATTTCAGTTTCGTTATCTTTAGGTTATCAAAGCTTGCTGCCAAGCTGTTTGTCCGAAATGAAAAATATGACCCGCGGGAGAGGTCTTCCGGCAGATAGAAGTAGTAATAATAATCCGAACGGAGCGGATTATAGGTACGGACCTCTCCGGTATCGGTATCGATTCTCAATGTAACGGGAATATCGGCAAAGAGATATTCCTGTTTGAGAAAGCTCGAGGGAATTTTTATGTTATAAGCGTCCATCACTTCCATCGCCGAGTGGCCGGTGCTTTTGTACAGTTGAGCACGGTAGCCGTAATGTTCCATTTTATCGGTATTTACATCGTAGTTGAGCCACAGCAGATAGGAATTACCGTTCCCCCACGATCTGTCGTTAAACGCCCGGTCTACAAAAACATGTACACCGAAGCCTGCGTGACCGTCCATTCCGCCGTCAACGTATTTTGCATTGAACTCATACTGCATAACACCCGACTGGGGGACCCGCAGATTGATCTTTGCCAAAGGGTTTTCACTGTCCATTTGATAGAGCCTGCCCGATTGGACTTTCCAGTCGCCATAACCGGAAGACCATGCCCTTCCTTTTGACGAAAAACCGTCATCAACCAGCACTGTTTCAGCTGCGAGGTTAAACGAAACAATAAAAAAAAGTGCCGCTAAAAATACAATAACCCGTTTCATCTGTTTCTCCTCTTTCGATGTTGTAATGAAAATTGTTCTATAATAAGCAGTATACAATATCTGTCCGGGAGAAAGCAAGTCATGATTTTCGCCCTATAGTTCCTCGCTTTCATCCCCGGCACCGTCGGTCTCAGTTTTCAGTGCCTTGAAAAACCGTATA
>CAZQKT010000164.1:0-6110 GCA_964594055.1 uncultured Spirochaetales bacterium | reverse complement strand
GAGCAGTTGGTAGCTCGTCGGGCTCATAACCCGGAGGTCGCAGGTTCAAGTCCTGCCCCTGCTAAAGAAGGCCCATCCGCATGAGCGGGTGGGCTTTTTTTATACTCGGCAAACGGCAGGATTTGAAACGGAGGCGGCCTGGAAGGAGCCGACACGACCTCGCGGGAACATGGGACGAGAAGCGGGAATCGGAGTTCAAACAAGCTGTACAAATTTTTGAAGAACTCGATTCTTTTCTTACCAAACCGGGCGTATCCATTATTGCTGCGGGACGTCTCCTGCTGTATCTTCTGCTCGGTCACCTCTGCGCCTGCCTTTCATCTCATACCGCCATTCGTACCGAAGTGCTGAGAGAAGGCTGAACACCATAAAGACCATGACGATCATAAAGGGAAGAGCAGCTACGATTGCCATCCGCTGCAGGGCCTCCAATCCGCCCGACATAAGGAGAATAACGGCAGCTGAGGATTGAAGAATCCCCCAGATTAGTTTCTTTACCGGCGGCGGGTTGAGGTCTCCGTTACTTGTCATCATCCCCAGAACGAACGTTGCGGAATCCGCAGAAGTTATAAAGAAGACAGTGAGCAGGGCCATGGCGATAATGCTCAAGATGTTCCCCAAGGGAAGGTAACTGAACAGCTCGAAGAGAACAGTGGTTACCTCCGATAAAGCGGTGGAAACGAGGTCCACCCCTTCATTGATCTGCAGAGAGAGTCCGGTCCCCCCGAATACGGCAAACCAGATAAAGGTCAAAAGCGTGGGAACAATAAGCACCCCGGAGATAAACTCCCGTATCGTCCGCCCTCTCGAGATCCCGGCAACAAACAGTCCTACAAACGGAGACCAGGATATCCACCACGCCCAGTAGAACAGGGTCCAGGATTTCGTCCACTCGTACCCTTCAAACGGGTTCGTGGAGAGGCTCAAAGTGACAAATTGGGAGACGTACTCCCCGATCGTCGTGGTGAGAATATTAAGAATATATGAAGTTGGGCCCGCTATCAGTACAAACAGCAGCAGGGTGATGGCAATAACCACATTCGTTTTGCTCAAGATCTGGATACCCCGGTCGAGACCGGTCATACTCGATATCAGGTACAGCACGGTGACAATACCGATAATGATAAAGGTGATTCTATTTGTTACCGGAAGGCCGAATACCGCATTGAGCCCTCCATTGATCTGGAGTGCACCCAGTCCTAGTGAAGTAACGATGCCGAAAACTGTAGCAAAAACAGCCAAAATATCGATGAACCGGCCGATCGCCCCGAACACCCGGTCCCCTAAGAGTGGATAAAATGTATTGGAAATGAGCGGGGCCATTCCCCGGCGAAACGTAAAATAGGCTATGGAAAGACTCATCACGATGTAGATCGCCCAGGGGTGAATACCCCAGTGGAAAAAACAGTGGACCATGGCAAATCCGGCCGCAGAACCGGTTTGGCCTTCCAGATACGCAGGCGGATTTGCGAAATGGCTCAACGGTTCGGCCACTCCCCAGAAAATAAGCCCAATCCCCATTCCTGCAGCAAAGAGCATGCTGAACCAAGCAAAGTAACTGTACCTCGGTTTTTCATTGTCTTTGCCCAGCTTCACTCTTCCGAACTTGCTCACTGCCAAAAAAACACTGAAAATGACAAACCCGAAGGTGGCCAGAAGATACGCCCAGCCGAAGTGTTCGATAATCGAACTGTGGAGAAACGAACTGACCCGGTCCAACTGCTCCGGTACAGTAATGCCCAGCAGCACAAAAAACATGACCAAAACAAGAGAAATGATGAAGACAGGAAAGCCTTTTTTCATAATGACTGCTCCTTACTGCTGTGTATCACCGCGGAATTTGGTATCGACATTCTTTGGTACAAGCAAAACAGAACAGGGGGCGTTATAACTTACCTCTTCCGCGGTAGAACCAAGCACCGGTTCCGAACTGCTGCCCGTATCGGCTTTTCCCATCAACACGAGATCTGCAGGAAGCCGGCGGGCCTCCTTGACTATTTCTCTTCTCGGGGACCCTATTATCTGGATATACTTGCTGTTATTCCTGCCCAAGCCGCATTTTTCACCGAGTTCGTGAAGAGCCTTCTCTACAGTATCCCTTCTTTCTTTTTCGACAAAGGGGTCCGGGGCCCTCCTCCCCACATAGATAAAAGCTATTTCATCGAGCTGGAAACTCTCCTTCCGTATGTAGGAGATGATACTATCATCTCTGCCCTGAAGACTGGTTGCATAGAGGACCCGAAACACCTCATCATTACGCTGTCTAAAACCAGGCACTTTATAGACAAAAACCGGTTTATCACTTAAACGGATGACATCCTTTACGTTGCTGCCGAGTATGACCCGAGAGAGCCAGCTTTTCTTTTTGAAAGGAATGCTTATAAAATCAGCATCGAACTCGTCAGCACAGTTTTCAATCTGATCCTGAACGGAACCTGCTCGGACCACGGTATCCGTATAAAATCCGAGAGGTTGGATTTCTCCGGCATAGTGAAGCAGCCGATTCCGGTTGTTTTTCCCTGCCCTTCCCCGCTCGGAGCCGACATGGAGCAGAATAACCCGTTCGGTACCGAGACTTCTGATAACCCGACACATGTCGGTTACTTTCTGTACAGATTCCCGAAAACTGAGCGGGACAAGTGCTTTCGTAAGCATACAACCTCCAACCAGCCTATTGTGCACAGGGGGGCCACAACAATCAACCGGGTACCAAACGCCTTGACCCGATATCTGTATTTCGTTAACCTAATTTCCTGTTATGGTTAACAATATCGATCGCTCAGGATCCGCTAAACAGTTTATTCTCACGTTCCTCCGAGAACGTGATGTGCCACTTTCGGGAGAATCGGTAAGCCGGGAACTCGGCATATCGCGGGTTGCCGTATGGAAGCACATCGAGGCCCTAAAATCAGCCGGTTATCCGATTTGTGCTACCCCGAAGGGGTATTGTATTGCCCGAACAGACGACCTGCTCTCCCCCTGGGAGTTCGAAGCACTCGCAGCTCCCGTTTATTATGAAGATTCAGTCGGTTCTACCATGGACCCGGCCCGCACGCTTGGATTGGAAGGGGCAACGGACGGTACGATAGTACTTGCCGGAAGACAAGAGACAGGCAGAGGCAGAAAGGAGCGGAACTGGAGTTCAAAAGAAGGGGGGCTCTACTGCAGTGTAATTCTCAAACCCGGCGAGCTCCCCCTCAGTTATGCGTACCTGGTCAACTTTGCCGCGGCTGCAGCCGTAGCGGACACAGTCGAATGTGAACTCTCCCTCCCGGCCCGGGTCAAATGGCCTAATGATGTACTCATAAACGGAAAAAAAATAGGAGGGATTCTCCTCGAAGTAACGGGGACAGCCTCAAAAACCGAGTCTATCATCCTCGGTATCGGTATAAATGTGAACAATACAGTTGATAAAAACCTACCGGACGCAGAAACACTTGCCCGTCTTGCCGGGAAACCTATCTCGCGAAAAAAGTTTTTCAGTCGGTTTTATTCCCATTTTTTCAGTTACTACGGAAAACTCGGAGACGAAACTGTAGCCGCATGGAAAGCGAGGTCGGAGACACTAGGGCGTAGAGTAACGGTGCGGGAATCCGCGTGGGTAATTTCGGGAATTGCTGAAACCGTCCAGCGTGACGGAGCGCTTCTGGTAAGAGGGGAAAACGGTGTGGTAGTACCGGTGTACACCGGAGACATCACCGTAACGGAATAGAAGCGGAGAAGGCGGGAGAAGGTGAAAAAAACAGCAATGAATATCTCGATGATGGTCCGCTCATCTCTGTTTACCGCTCTTATCATCGTCGGCGCCTATATTCGCCTTCCCATAGGACCGGTACCTATAACGCTATCGAGTTTTTTCGTTTTACTCTCCCCGCTTCTTCTCGGGAAAAAATGGGCGCTTATCTCTGTTTCGCTCTACCTTTTTCTCGGTGCTGTCGGATTTCCCGTTTTTTCCGCAGGAGGCGGGGCAATCCTCTTTTTAGGGCCTACCGGAGGATATCTTATCGGGTATCTACTTGCTGTGCCGGTTACAGGCATAATTGCAGGAGAAAAACGGTACAGTGCGGTGCGAACGGCCGCAGGCTTATGTGCGGGAACGGTTGTCATCTATGCAGCAGGGGTTACCCAACTAAAACTCGTACTCGAGTTGAGCTGGACCGCAGCTCTTACTACCGGGACAATCCCCTTTATCATTGGAGATGGAGTTAAAATAACCGCCGCTGCCGCCGGTAAAGCTGTAATCTTAAAGACCACACCGGGGCTCTTTCCTCTGCTCGAGAAGCAATCGAGCACAATAAAAAAAGTAAGGGAGCGAGGAGTAGTAGCATGAATCTTCTCGAAACCGTCGAGCTGTGCCACCGGTTTCCAAACACAGAAGATGGTATTCAGAATATTACCCTCTCCATCAATGCGGGAGAGTTTATTGTACTAGCCGGGAAAAACGGATCGGGGAAAACAGTACTGGCGAAACATTTCAACGGATTGCTCGAACCTACCGGCGGCACTGTACGCTACCGGGGAGTGCCGGTGTGCGAGCAGAAACTTTTGGTGCGTCGAAACATAGGGTTTGTCTTCCAAAATGCGGTGCATCAGTTTATAGGGCAAACGGTACGGGAAGACATCGCCTTTGGCCCGGAAAACTTGGGCCTCTCTCCTGCCGAGATAGACCGGCGGGTAGATACGGTCCTGCAGATGACCGGCTTGGCCGGATCGGCAGAAAAACAACCGTACTATCTCTCGGGAGGGGAACAGAAGCGGTGTGCGATTGCAGGAGTACTTGCAATGGAGCCGGAAGTACTCATACTCGATGAACCGTTTGCCGGTCTCGATTTTCCCGGTGTGCAGGAGATACTGAGGTTTATGCTCTCCATTCATTCCCGCGGTCACACCCTTATCATCATCACCCATGATATCGAAAAGATACTTGCCCACGCCGAGAGAGTACTAGTTCTCGAGGCAGGCCGGGTGGTTCTCGACGGCACTCCTGCCCGGGTAGCAGAGTCAATCGAACAGTACGGGGTCCGCTGTCCGGCAAGAACCCCGAAAGGGATTGCCTCGATGTCCTGGATGGAAAAACCGGAAAGTCACAACGATGAAGGGAAATAACTTCTTTTTCTACAACCCTGGTTCCTCGATCATACATAAGCTGGACCCGCGAACCAAGCTTCTCTCTCTCATTGTCTATTCCGTACTGATCGTGTACGCAGTACCGTACACACTCATAATGATCACCGCGCTTCTTACTACCTGCCTTCTTCTGGAAAGACTCTCCTTCATCACTGTCCTTGCAGGCATTAAACCGTTTCTTCCCCTCCTTTTTCTGGTTTTTGTAGCTGCTGCTCTCTCCCGTGGAGGGGGCGCCGGCGGTATCGTGGGTAAGGAGCTTCTCGAATCTGGTGCACTCTCCCGTCTTAAATGGGGGATTGTGCATGGTGCACTAGTATCATGGCGGCTGCTGTTATTAATTCTTCTTACAACAGCGGTTCTCGCTTCTACCCGTATTGGGGAAGTGCGAAAGGCGGTCGTATCCCTTACCCGCTCTCATAATCTCGGCCTCATGATCAGCCTTACTCTGGGAATGGTTCCTCTCATACTCCGCACGGCAGCGGATATCAAAGAAGCACAGAAAGCGAGGAGTATCGGGTTGTGTAGAAACCCGGCACGCCGAATCAAGCTGTTCGTTCTCCCTCTTTTCTTCGATATTTTTCATCGAAGCGATGATATGAGTGCGGCAATGGAGGCCCGGTGTTATTCGCCGAGAAGGACAGAGCTGCCTCTGTTCTTTCATTTGAGAGACTTTTTTGTACTGATTATCACCGGATGTTTCCTGTACATTACTTTTTTTTGCGATACATTATGATGATACATAGCAGCAAATATGTCGATGATTTTATTGAATGACTAGTAAAACCGGTACAACATTCATCTTTTTTCTCGTTATTACAGGCCTCGTTCTGTCAGGGACCGTTTTTCCGGCAGGAGGAACAACAAAAAAAACAGCGAAAGAAGAGCTGCAGCTCCATGTCGTAATAAAAGCAGCTTCGTATGTGGGCATTGCCTGCGTGTAGATATGAACAGGAGGATGAAGGATGCAGAAGGGTGGGGTGCTT
>CAZQKT010000163.1:0-6490 GCA_964594055.1 uncultured Spirochaetales bacterium | reverse complement strand
GGTCTCGGAGAAGGGACAATAAAAATACTCCTCTCCAACCCGGAAACAGTCCTCTCACCCGGTGTTCTTAATAAACTGAAAGGTGCCGGCATTACTAACCTCGTAATCGATGAGATGCATACGGTAAGCGAGTGGGGAGATACGTTCCGCCCTGCCTACCTCGAAATCGGCAGAGTCGCTAGTGAAGCCGCCATCCCGGTAATCTCCGCTTTGACGGCAACGGCGAGCGAGCATATTCTTGCCAGAATTAAAGAAATAATTTTTCCGAATTCCTCGCCGCACCTCATTGCTGCGAACCCGGATCGGCCGAACATCTCTTATAGAGTAATCCCTTCGATCTGTAAGGAGCACGATTTGGTGCGGCTGCTTGCACCACGGCTTTCAAGTTTCGGCGGGGAAGTCCGGACAAATCCGCAGGCGGTCCGGCGGCCGGCCCTTGTATTCTGCCGCACTCGTGCGCGAGCGGAAATGACCGCTCGAATGCTCAGGCAGCGGCTCGGCGAGCAGGAGATATTCTTCTATCACGCAGGGCTCGAGCGCAATGAGAAAAAAACGGTGGAAGAATGGTTTTTTGGGTCCGATGCCGGAATACTCTGTGCGACCTGTGCCTACGGTATGGGCGTTGATAAAAAAAATGTGAGGACCGTTATACATCGATCCCCTGCACCTTCAGTGGAGGCGTATCTGCAGGAATCCGGCAGAGGGGGGAGAGATCAATTACCGGCTGAAGCAATTTTACTGATCTTTTCACAGGAAGAAAGCGGGAAGGGCTTAATTGACCAATCCGAGCCGGAAGCGGAGAGAATCCGGTTTGAGGCAATGCTTCAGTATGCACATAACTGCGATCGATGCAGACGGGAAACGCTTCTCTCCATGCTCAAAGCTGAGCCCGAAGCGTGTTTCGGCTGTGATGTCTGTCAGGGCACAGTGCAAGAGCAACCGGTCGGACAGCGAACAATCATTGAGTTCATCAGGAAACAGAAGCGCCGTTTCACACTCAGACAAACCGTCCAGATCTTGAGTGGAAGGAAAACATACGATGTTTTAACGGAAAGACTCTGGTGTGTTCGGGGGTTCGGCGCACTCGCTGCATGGCACCCTGAGAATATCCGTTCCGCCGTTAAAACGCTGCAGCTCGAGGGAAAAATTATAATACCGAAACGGGGCTTCTGGAAACACCGGTTGACTATCCGGTAAACAGTTCCGTTATAATGGTAACATGACAAACAACAACATGCTCGAGACGATGAAAAAGCTTGCCGTCGAAGCAGGCAGAATATCTCTTTCTTATTTCGGCAAACTCGAAGAAGAGGATATTACCTTCAAAAATCCGGTTAATATGGTAACCAAAGCCGACGAGGAGGTCGAAGGTTTTTTAAAGGCAGAATTGGCCGCACAGTATCCGGATATCTATTTTTATGGAGAAGAAGGCACCCATGGTCCCCTTTCATCCTATGAACGGGTTTTTATCTGTGATCCCATAGACGGAACGACAAATTTTATCCATCGACATCCATTTTATGGTATTTCTCTAGCCTACCGCGAAGAGGGTGTGACCACAGTCAGCGCGATATACCTTCCCGTTTTCGACTGTCTCTACTACGCTGAAAAGGGAACAGGGGCGTTTCGAAACGGTAAGCAAATCCGGGTCTCCCGCACAGATTCCCTCCTCCAGGCCCTTACCTCGACCGGATTTGCCTGTGTACGCGAACAGATAAAACCGGACAATCTCCCCATCTTTTCCAGGATGATCTATATTACACGGGGAGTACGACGGGACGGTGCTGCTGCTCTCGATCTCGCCTATGTTGCAGACGGCCGGTTCGACCTCTTCTGGGAGGTGTACCTCTATCCCTGGGACATGGCAGCGGGGGCCCTCCTCGTAGAAGAAGCAGGAGGGACCGTAACGGACATAGACGGAGGGACGAACTTCGAAGCGAACAAACGGATTGTCGCCAGTAACGGGGTCCTGCACGATCGGTTTTTAGAAGAGCTTCAAAACGTTTTTGACCCCTCGGAGCTTCCTCATGAGGGGCCCTCGTGATAGCGGCGGATTTCTACCCGGATGGAATGGGTCCGGCTCCCTTCGCTGGGAAGGGTCGGTTCCGTATCGGTGAGGATATTGGCCGATCCCGACCGATCGATCATATCGGGACCCAACTCCACCCATGCGCCTTGGTCGATTGAGACGACACCCGGCATGATTTTTTCGGTAATTGCGGCCCGGACCACCAGCGAGCCTCTCTCACTGGTGACAATAATTTCCCCGCCTTGAGAAATGTTCCGTTTTTTTGCATCGCGGAGATGCATCCACACTACCTGCTTTTCTTTTCCCCGGAACCAGGGGACGTTCCAATTAGATGAGTTTATTCGGTATTCAGCATGCGGAGTAATACACCGGAGAGGAAAAGCATCATGTATCTGATATATCCGCGGGACCGGGTGCGCAGGGAACCCTGTCCTTTCGTAATCGGAAGAGGCGATCTCGATTTTTCCTGACGGAGTAGAGAGAGGGAAAGCTTCGGGGTCCTGAACAAACTCGGAAAGCCCTACCCGTTCCTGGTTGGGCCCTTTATAAATACCGCTCGATCGAAAGGTTTGTTCATCTTCTATCTCAGATTCATCAATGAACTGAGAGAGCCACTCCTGCGGTGTTTGGTTTCCGGAGAACTCTTCTAAAATACCAAGTCTGGCGGCCAATTTACAAAATATGTCCCAGTCGTTTAACACTCCGGGCGGCGGTTCGACTGCTTTTTTCGAGTAAAAAAGGTAGTTTATCCCCGGGGAAAT
Organism: uncultured Spirochaetales bacterium; assembly: GCA_964594055.1. Taxonomy (GTDB): domain Bacteria; phylum Spirochaetota; class Spirochaetia; order SPDA01; family CAZJBZ01; genus CAZKZZ01. The sequence continues at coordinate 3,700 of CAZQKT010000163.1, read as the reverse complement.
GATATCTTCCCGTTCCAGCCACGAAGTCACCGGCAAAACAACATCACAGTACGCTGCGGTGGGGGTGAGAAACAGATCGTGGGTCACAGAAAAATCCACTGCAGAAAAAGCTTTACTGTTTTTTTTGATATCGCTTCCCTGGTTAAGATAATTGCCGCCCACGTTATAGAGAAACCGTATTTGGGAGGGATACCCTCCTTCCCTGCCTCTTAACACCGCATCGGGCCAGCGATACACCGCAACGGTAGGACCGGGATGTGTAGGAGTATCCAGTTCGATCGAAGGACAATACGGTTCAGGGAGGCTGTTCCAGACATTTCCGCCCGAAGAGCCTCCTTTTGTCCCAACATTTCCTGTTGCAACCTGCAGAGCAGTAGCAAGCCTCATCGTTTCCTCACCCCCGATTGTCCTCTGAATCGACAATCCCGGGATAAGGGCAGCAGGCTTTGTTTTTCCATAAAGCTCGGCCAAGGTGCGAATGTCCGCTTCGGGCACACCACATCGAGGTGAAGCCCACTGCGGCGTCTTCGGTATACCGTCGGCTTCTCCGATAATATACGCTTCCAATCGGTCGAATCCATGACTGATCCGATCTACCTGTTTCCTATCGACCATTCTCTCGGAAAGCAATATCCAGAGGAGAGCACACATGAGGACACTATCGGTTCCCGGGTATATCGGTACCCACCAAGTCCCGAGCCGGTTGACGGTCTTAGTCCGGCGCGGATCGATTACCACAACAGGGGTTCCTTTCCGTCTCACCGTTTTAATACTGTTCTCCAGCTCTGTGCCGAACCGGGTTACGGAAATATTCGCTCCCCATAAAATAACAAGTTTTGTTTCCAGCAAGGTGGGGGCGTCCAAGCCGGACGGTTCATATCCGAATAAATACGGCCGGACAAAAGAAACTGCCCGAGTACTGTAACTGCCCGAAAGCCGCGTATATCCCCCATACAGTTTTAAAAACCGGTCGGGAAGCAGCTCGGTATTATGAAACGCACCTCGACAAGCACCGCTGCCGCCTAACAGAAGAATACTCTCATTTCCAAACCTGGTCTTTACCGTTAGCAACTGTTCGGCCATCAAGTCCAAGGCCTCTTCCCAGCCCGCCTCTCGGAATTGACCGGAACCTCTCTCCCCGGTGCGGATGAGAGGATGCGTAATGCGGTCTGCGGCAGAAACCACTTCGTGCGCTTTGTACCCCCGTACACAGCCGGTCATCGTTTCAGGTGCTGCCGGATTATTGCGGATTTTGATTATTTTTCCGCCTTTGACATGGGCTGTGAGCGGACATCCTCCTCCGCAATCTTTGTTGCAGGAAACAGGAATTTTAAGCGTACGGGGCATCTTTACTATATACACTATTTCTTATTTTTCGTATAGATTAGACAACTATGATAGTGACGATTCTCGGGTCAGGGACATCCAACGGAGTACCGGTTATCGGCTGTACATGTCCCGTATGCGGCTCTTCTGAGAAGAAGAACAACCGCACCCGTTCATCCCTCTGGATTCAGGGTGAGTCGGCATCTCTTGTCATTGATACGGCCACTGAGTTTCGGATACAAGCGCTGCGGGAAAGTATTGATCGGGTCGATGCCGTATTTCTCACCCATGCACATGCCGATCACATTCACGGGTTAGACGATATCCGCCCGCTTTCTTACAATAAAACAATTCCGGTTTACGGTAATGAGCCGACAATAGCCGAGATCCAGCACCGTTTTGATTATATCTTCAAAGGGACCCAAAAAGGAGGGGGAAAACCAAGAATTACCCTTCACACCCTTGATGCAGGCACGGTACCTGTCAAAGAACTCACCATCACCCCGGTGCCGGTAATGCATGGAAAGCTTCCCATACTCGCCTTTCGCATTGGTGATGTGGGATATTGCACCGACTGCAGCTATATCCCGGAGACAAGTTTTAAGCTGTTGGAAAACCTCGAGCTTCTCATCATCGGTTCTCTCCGATACACTCCCCACCCGACCCATTTTTCCGTAGGTCAAGCCATAGAAGTAGTCAGAAAACTCCGCCCGAGAAAGGCGTATCTTACCCACATTTCGCACGAAATTGAGCACGCAGCACTCGCCTCTGAGCTTCCGCACGGAGTAGAACCTGGTTGGGACGGATTGAAAGTAGAGATGTAACGCTACGTGTGCTTATTAGATTTTTACAACTTTACCGCTGCGCAGACAGGCAGTGCAAACACGGATGTTTTTTTTACTTCCGTTTATTAATGCCCGTACCTTTACAACATTTGGACGCTGAACACGTCTTGTTTTGTTATGAGCATGACTAATATTGTTACCTGCCAGAGGTCCTTTTCCGCAAATATCACATCTACGAGACATATATTCCTGCCTTATACTGATCTTGAAAGAGTATAATAACAATAAAGTAGTTCTCTGTAAAGCATTTTATGGCGATAATTTATGGTGATACTCTTATTGGGAGGCAGGAACAAGCCCTAATATCGTTTCAGATGTAACAAACGTCTGCTCGTACAGTCCTTCCTGCATCCTTTTGGCTAAATCGTAAAAATAAGTAGTAGACTCTTCTGTTTTACGGACCATGGCAGCTCCATTGGGGGCGTTTTCGAGCGCGAACCGAAACGCAGGATGGTTTCTGAAATACGAGTCTGCCTCCCCGACCGGTTGTTGAAAAAGGTAAGCTAGATATTCATTCACCAGCAAATAGGTATCTTCTATATTATAGTGCATCCAACGAAGAAAATAGCGCCAAAACTCTTTTTCTGTCCCGTCTAACTTTTCCCATTGGGCGAAACCGATTTTATGTATTTTTTCATCTACGAAGAACAGCCCGTGAAAACATTCATGAATGAGAAACTTCTCCCGAAGATAAGCGGAAGAACTGTGTGAGATAGAAATGATCCCCCCTGCTCCCGGAACAAACGCTCCTCTCTCTTCGCGGATTATTCCGTTTTCTATCAGGATGTTTTTCAGATGTTCTTCTTTTTCGTGCAAGCGGAATCTGCTCTCCGCTGCCTTCTGAAAGAAAAACGCCAAATCGACCGCCCGATAATCGTGCGCATTCCAGCCGTGACGCCCTTCAAGGGCGGAATCCGGAAGCAATCTCCCGGTAAATCCGTATTTTTCCACAAAAAAAGCCAGCCGTTTGAAATACCGTGACTGAATAGTATAATCCGCCGTATCCATAATCAAAATGCCCGGCGCCCTCGACCAGGCAAAAAGCTCATAGTCAGGATTCCGCCATGAATCCTTCGGATATGAAAGCACACTTCCTGCCTCTAAAGGAAGCGGGTCGGTACTTTCCCGTCCGGGCTTGCCGAACGAAAAAGACTTGATCTCAACCCCGTCCGGAATTTCGGTTATAAGCAACTCGTCGGGTAAGAACCCCCACGATTGAGGATAGAGGTGAATGGTGCGGGCCCCGGGATAAACATAATAGTGAAATCGCTTCTGCTTCGTTTCGGAAACACCGGTAATTGTAAAATAGACCGGGTCGTTATAATCAGCCTCAACAGCTTCTTCTGTGCATGTATACCGGACTTTTAAAAAATCCGTAGGTGCACTCGGACCTGAATCAATATCGATATGAAACGCATCAAGGCCGTTTTCTCCATGATTTATGATAGAGAAACTCTTGATTCTTTTTCCAATCCGCCAGATAGTGTCTTCTTTTCTAAGACCAACAGAGGCAGTATCTATCCCGCAGG
>CAZQKT010000162.1:4882-6523 GCA_964594055.1 uncultured Spirochaetales bacterium | reverse complement strand
GGAGAAAACGTCGGAGAAAACGTCGGAGAAAACGTCGGAGAAAATAATCAATGCAATTCTTTTTGATCCTCACATTACCATAGCCGAACTTTCCGAACTAACAGGCGTCACTACCCGTTCTGTTGAAAGAAATATTGAATCACTCAGAAAAACAGAAAAATTAAAGCGTATTGGACCGGACAAAGGCGGATATTGGGAGGTAACTGTTGATTAAATTCACTAATAGAAAATTAGAACAGGTATTTAAAGAACTACTCGATAAACAAGGCAAGATTAAGCACATCCGCCCCGTTGGCATTGACGCCCGATATCCCAGCCCGGAGTTTTCCTTTCAACTTCCTTGATTGAGGCTACCATTGTCGGTCGTGCTCATGCATTCCCCGTTTTCAACAGGCCCTCCACAACACGACCATTTTACAGTATATTAAATGCACTATGAATACCATCTGTATTACCGCCGCCCAGAGTAAGAGCGGGAAAACGACCCTTGTCGAACGGCTTCTCTCCCGCCTCGAGGGGTGGGCCGCTTGCAAAGTGACGGTCTGTTCCCCCGACGGGGACCACCGCTGTCCACGGGGTAATGACGCCTGCGGCGTGTGCACCTCTTTAGATGAAGATTATCTTCTCGAGGAGACACCGACAGTAATAGAAGAAGAGGGGAAAGACACCTGGCGGTACCGCACGGCGGGGGCTGCGAAGGTGATCTGGGTCAAAACGAAACCGGATTTTTTGCGTACTGCAGTAGAAGAAGCCCTCGAAAAGCTCTCCGGTTACCCCGGTGTCATTGTCGAGGGCAACCACGCCCTGCAGGTGCTCGACCCGGACGCGGCGGTTATGGTGCTTTCGGGTAAGTTTGGTAAGTCTGGAAAGCCCAGTTACAAGCCCTCGGCAAAAGCAGTCCTCAATAAGATCGACCTTACGGGGGAGGCAAGTGACCCTGCCCTTCTCGAACAGATTTTAGAGCAGGTCGGCGCTCGGCAAAACAGCAGGAAATCTCCTGCCGGGCCGACCTGAAGTTCGACCGTACGGATCGACGCGAGGACCGGCTCAAGGAGCGCTTACGAAGTGAACGCAATTATTTTGTCCGGCGGAAAAGCCATCCGTATGGGAGGTATTGATAAGGCGTTTCTAACCCTCGAGGGGAAGACCCTTATCGAACGGAAACTGGAACTCCTCGCGCACGCCGGATTCTCCCGTATTTACATCGTGACCAATAAACCGGACCGGTACGAACAATTCGAGGCAACTCTTGTTCAGGACAGAGAACAGGGGTTCGGCCCCCTGATGGGGCTGTATTCCGGATTGAAGGCGAGTACTGCGGAAAGCAATCTGGTCACTACGGTGGATACCCCCTTCCTCGATCGCATCCTCCTCGAAGAGATTACAGCACCGCTGCCGGATGCCGAAGCCCGGGTCGCCGTCTGGAGGGGTATGACCGAACCCCTCCTGGCAGTCTACAAAAAGAGTTGCATTCCCGCTATCGAAGCGTCCTTTCCGAGGCGGCGGATCATTTCGTTCTACGATAAAGTGACTGTCCGCTACTTTCCCGAAGCGAGGATACGGGAGATCGACCCCGACGGATTGTCTTTCTTTAATATCAACTGCTGGAAAGAGTATGAAGCGGCGAAAGAAATAGCCGCC
>CAZQKT010000162.1:0-4782 GCA_964594055.1 uncultured Spirochaetales bacterium | reverse complement strand
CCGCCGGGGACCGGGGTGATGCAGCCTGCTATCTCTTTGGCTTTCTCGAAATCGACATCGCCTTTGAGGATCGCCACCATTTTGTCGGGGTTCTTTTTACTCGGTTTTTCCCCGACCCGGTTTACACCGACATCAATAACGCACGCTCCCGGTTTTATCCATTCCGGTTTTACCAGGTCCGGGACACCGGCTGCAACGATGAGGATATCGGCCCGTTTGCAGTGGCCTTCTAAGTCTTTGGTCCTCGTATGCACAACCGTCACCGTAGCGTTGGCACCGTCACCTTTCTGAAGCATCATATTGGCAATCGGTTTACCGACGATATTCGACCGGCCTACTACCACCACTTCCGCGCCTTCGGTTTTGACCCCGGCCCGTACGATCATCTCCTGGATGCCTGCCGGAGTACAGGGCGGATACTTTACCTCAGAACCGCCGATCATAAGCCTGCCCACATTGACCGGATGAAACCCGTCCACATCCTTGTCCGGATCGATCGCGTTCAGTACCTTTTTCTCATCGATGTGCTTCGGTAAAGGGAGCTGTACCAGAATTCCATGGATGGTATCGTCATTGTTGTACTTATCAATTAACGCGAGCAAATCGGCCTCACTTATGTCATCCGGCTGGTTGTCCTGAACTTCCTTAAAACCTACTCGGTCAGCAGTCTTGATCTTCAGACTCACGTAGGAAAGAGACGCGGGGTTTTCACCGACGAGAATGGTGACCAGCCCCGGGACCTTCCCGTGTTTTTCTTTGATCTCAGCTACCTCGGCCGTAATCTCTTCTAAAATTTCTTCGCGGATTTCAGTTCCTTTAATCAGTGTCGCAGCCACACGTTCCTCCTTACACTTTTCCCTCTCGGGAAGCAGTAATATAGTTCATACCAAACTCATCATTTCCCAGCACCAGATCTTTGGCCAGTTGATACTGTTCGGTTGTGGTATCCATGTTATTGAGCACCTTTTCGTTGATATGCCGGGGGTCGACGATTCCGCCGTCCATTCCTTCTAAGGCACACAGATGAGTAAACACCTGATTGATAAGCTTTCTGTTCGGCATCCCGTACGAGATGTTGCTCAACCCAGGTGAAAAATGGATATCGCTGCCGTAAATCTTACGCAGCTCTTTTACCGTATCGATAACGGCAACACCGTTGTTCTTATCAACCGAGACCGGAAAAACGAGAGGATCGAAAAACACATCACTCTCCGTCAAGCCGGCATCTTTAAGCTTGTCCATGAGCCGCTTGCAGTTATCGACCCGTTCTTCGACGGAATTGGGCATGGCCTCCTCTCCGGTCGCCCCCGCCACAACGACGGTACCGAACCGCTTTGCAAGTTCGATCCCCTCGGGCCGTTCGAGAGAGACTGAATTGAGCATTGGTTTGCCCCGGGAGAGATCGCATTTTTCGAGCCCGGTCACCAAAATATCCATATTGGATGAATCGACACTCAAAGGCCGCTGTGACCCTTCCTGCACAATACCGCAGAGCCAGTCCATAAGTTTCCGTTTCTCTTCGACATCCGTGCTGAACTCATCGACATTGACGTCGAGATAGGTGCCGTGATACTCCTCCTGGATCCTTGCCCAATAGTGAATATAATCGATTCCGGACTGCTTCTCTTCTCCCTCACCGTAGAACCCTAAGTACATTGCTGCAGCAAGATGTTTTACCTTGCCGTTTTGCCAGTCTTCCGACTCTACGAAATGCTGGGGTACTTTGACTGATTTCTCTTCTCCTCTGTCTTTGTAGTAGATCCTTCCCGTGCCGTCATCGAGCTGTTTGGCAAACTTGCCCCCCACTTTCCTGATGAGTGTGCAATGAATATTCTCAGCAACTGCTATAAATTGTAGTTTATCTGCCATATGGTTCTCCTTTCTCCTATTTATCCAACAAAGTATTGTACAGCATACTACGCTTAGAAAAAAAAGTTTTGAAATAACTTATGGCTTTTTGGAATATTTTATTAATGTTATTGCAAGAGTCATTTTTTTGCTGATACTATCATACCAGAATGATTGATGTCCAAAGCCAGAGTGACCCACGGAACATTGAAATAAACAAAGTCGGCGTTAAGAACCTGCAGTACCCCCTTATCGTTCTTGATAAGAGAAAACAGATCCAGCACACTGTAGCCACCATAAATATGTATGCTGATCTTGCCTATAATCTCAAGGGTACTCACATGAGCCGGTTCGTCAAGATCATCAGTCAGTATAACGCCGATTTCTCCATGGAAAACTTCCTCAACATGCTCATGGAACTGCGATCGAGCCTCGATGCGCGGAAAGCGTACGCGGAGGTAAAGTTCCCCTATTTCATCGAGAAAACAGCACCGGTGTCCGCAGAGGTGAGTACCATGAACTACACGTGTGAATATCTCGGTGAGGTAGAAGACCATAAAAAGCTGTTTTATGTAGGGATCGAAGTACCGGTGACGACCGTTTGTCCCTGTTCACGTGACATCAGTGACCGGGGGGCCCACAACCAGCGGGGCATTGTGCGTGTTATTCTCTATCTCGAGAAGTTCTTCTGGATAGAGGACATTATCGCTCTTATCGAAAGCTCGGCAAGTAACGAACTGTACACGCTCTTAAAGCGGGAGGACGAGAAGTATATTACTGAACATGCGTTCGATCACCCCCGGTTCGTAGAAGATTTGGTACGGGAAGTCACTTCCAAGCTCGAACAATTTTGGGACTTTCAGTGGTTCAGCGTAGAAGCGGAGAACTTCGAAAGCATTCACAATCACAGCGCGTACGCCTACGTCGAACGGGGGGACAAGGCGTTTAAATTATAACTGCATGATTGCTCAGTCCCCGATCGTTATGACGGGGTGAGAAAAAATTAGTAAAGGAGCGGAATTGTATGAAGAAACTAGACCCAACAAAGATGAAAGACTGGGAAATAGCTGAAGCAGCTGAAGAGCAGATGAAAACAGTCTATGAACTCTCCGAAGAAATGGGCCTGGAGAAAATGGAACTGCTGCCTTATGGACATTACGTGGCAAAGGTCGACTACATGTCGATCTTAGACCGGCTGAAAAGCCGGCCGGACGGTAAGTACATCGAGGTAACAGCAATCACGCCGACACCGTTAGGTGAAGGGAAAACCACTACCAGCATGGGTCTCGTCGAAGGACTCGGAAAGATCGGAAAAAACGTCATTGGTGCTATCCGGCAGCCTTCGGGCGGACCAACCTTCAACATTAAAGGGTCTGCCGCAGGAGGCGGGCTGGCCCAATGTATCCCGTTGACAGATTTCAGCTTAGGACTGACCGGAGATATCGATGCCATTACCAATGCGCACAACCTCTCCATGGTAGCGCTTACCAGCAGGATACAGCATGAGTTCAACTATGGGGATGCGACCCTGGAAAAGAAAAATTTAAAAAGACTCAATATAGACCCTCGGAATATCGCCACCGGGTGGGTCATGGATTTTTGTGCACAATCCCTGCGGGAGATAATCATCGGCTTAGGCAGTAAAATGGACGGCTTTATGATGAAAAGCGGTTTTCAGATTACTGTTTCTTCCGAGGTGATGGCCATTCTTGCCGTGGCAACTGATCTTAAGGACATGCGTGAGCGGATGGGTAAGATTGTCCTCGCTTATAATAAATCAGGCCAAGCGGTGACTGCCGACGATCTCGAAGTTGCCGGAGCTATGACGGCCCTCATGAGCAAGGCGATCAACCCGAACCTGATGCAGACGGTGGAAGGACAGCCGGTCTTGGTCCATGCCGGCCCGTTTGCCAACATCGCTATCGGCCAGTCTTCGATTATTGCCGACCGTGTCGGTCTCAAACTGGCCGATTATCATGTGACCGAAAGCGGTTTCGGGGCTGATATCGGTTTCGAGAAATTCTGGAACCTTAAATGCCGATTCAGCGGGCTCAAACCGAATGTTTCGGTCATCGTCGCTACCATCCGGGCCTTGAAGATGCACGGCGGCGGGCCCGGCGTTGCTCCCGGTAAACCGCTCGACAAGGCGTATACCGAAGAAAATGTGGAACTGGTCGAGAAAGGGGTGCAGAACCTTATCGCCCATATCGAAACGGTCAAGAAAAGCGGAATCAATCCGGTTGTGTGTATCAACCACTTCTACACCGACACCGATGCCGAAGTAGCTGCTGTCCGCAAAGCGGCCGAAGCTGCCGGTGCCCGGGTCGCTGTGTCCAAACACTGGGAAATGGGCGGTGACGGCGCAGTCGAGCTGGCAAACGCAGTTGTCGAAGCATGCGAAGAGAAGGCGGACTTCAAACTTCTCTATGAAGATTCAACACCGCTCAAAGAACGGGTCGATTTGATTGCCAAAAACGTTTACGGGGCCGACGGTGTCTCCTACACGCCGGAAGCCGAGAAAAAAGTGAAGATGGTCGAAGACGATCCTGAACTGAGGAAACTCGGCACCTGTATGGTAAAGACCCACTTGAGCCTCTCCCACGATCCCGCCCTCAAAGGGCGCCCGAAGGGATGGACACTGCCTATCAGAGATATCTGGATCTACCGCGGTGCGGGTTTTGTCGTACCGGTCGCAGGAAGCATCAAGTTCATGCCCGGCACTGCATCCGATCCTGCTCTGCGTTACATCGATGTTGATGTCAACACAGGCAAAGTGCAGGGATTGTTCTAAGTACTTTTTAAGCAGAAATACGATAAAAAATAATAAAGGCGGCCGTTCCCGTACTACGGGGCGGGCCGCTTTTTTATGATCCGAATTGTACAAGGGTGTGCGATTCCGTATGCTTACCCGGGAGCGTATCTGCAAGCGGAATA
>CAZQKT010000161.1:0-6557 GCA_964594055.1 uncultured Spirochaetales bacterium | reverse complement strand
CTTGCTGTAAAAATGCTCGAGGAGGCGGTCCAGCGTGCCCCGGATCAAAAGAATCTCTACAATGGATATCTTAATGCTTTGACTATTCAGGCCGTTAAACTGTTTCAGCAGGGGGACCTGGATATGTCCGGTCAAATGTTCAGGTTTTTGGAGAAGCAGGGAGAAAAAGGCATTCTTCCTCATGTGTATTTGGCCCTTATCGAACGGGTCCTCGGAAATGACGAGAAAGCACTGTATCACTATGACCGGGCCCTGCAATTCGCTCCTCACGATAATCTGCTCCGATTGAGCAGGGCCACCCTCCTCTTTTCTACCGGGGATAGAGGCCGAGCAGCTGAGGAAATGGAGCAGCTTAAAAAAGTTTTTCCCGGTCTCGGAGATATTCCCCACGATGAAATGACCATGAACAAATTTATGGCAATTCAATTTCTCCAGGAAGGTAATTTGGGGAAGTCTCTCTTTCATGCAAAGCAGGTGTTAAAAACCCAAAATGATCCTGAAATGCATATGGTCATGGGTGAAGTGATGCGAAGCCGGGGTGAGTATACTAAGGCTTTTAACCACTTTCAGAGAGTACTCGAAGCTAAAAAATCGAGCTTCGAAGCGTATTACGGTGTGATCCTCACATTATGGGACCAGGGCGAGTATCGGCAGATCTTACAAATGCTCTCGAGACTCGACAAAATAGACCCTCATAATACGTTTACGTCGTATTACAGGATTATTTGTAAAAGCAAATTAGGGCAGACCCCGGACGGTTTTATAGATGATATTGTCGCAGAGATTCGCAAAAGTGGTCCGGATGTCATTCTTATGAACACCCTAGGAAAGGAATATATCCGTACCGGATATGCCGACCTGGCTGAAAAGTGGTTTCTTAAATCCCTTACCCTCAATCCCGAAGACAGTGAAGCGACCACCGGCCTTCTCTACTGCTATGAGGAAACAGGTGACGTAAAAAAATTGAGACGGACCTACAATTTGTATCTCACGATGTTTCCGGATGATGTAGAGAAGCACAGGGATTTCATTACGTTTTTAATCGATAGAAAAGAGTATAAAGCTGCTAGTGATCAAATATTGAAATATCTACCGCATAGAAAAAATGACAGAAATGCGCAGCAGCTTCTCGCCTTCTGTTACCGAAGCAGTGGAGCGTATCGGGATGCTGCTATTATTTACCGGGATTTGCTGAGAAGCGATCCTCATAATACGGAATATGTTATCGCACTTGTTTTCTGTCTGGAACGGTCTAATAAAATTGAGAGGGCTATTAATTTTCTTCAAAAAGCAATTGAGTTCTTTAAACCGAATAAACAGTTCCTGCTTGTATTAGGCAATTTATATCTCAAAGCGGAAGACGGTGAGCATTCTCTTCAGATGTTCAGAAAAGTACTCGAGATTGATGAAAAAGAGTGGAGAGCATATAGGTATATCGGAAATATCTATAAGCAGAGAGGGATGCTTGATATGGCGGAGAAATTTTACTCGCATGCAGACCGTTACTGTCGTCAATAAGTGATTTTTATTGTCGAGAAAAATATCTTGATTTTTAGCGGTTTTCTCTTTACTATTCGTGTAGTAGGAGGATTTTATGGCAGATAAAGCTTTAGACCTATTTCAAGCGTACAACGAAGGAAAACTTCCGAAGGAAGGTGGATATATTGTATCATCCTTCTTTGATGAAAACTCCGTATACTCCATATACGAAGTCGTTGCATACAGCGGTGTAAAAAGCATCTATCTCACCGGTGAAGGACTTACCTTCCAGACGGATGGAAATAAACTCTTTGCACTTGTTGAGCCTGCCTCCTATCATAAAAAGTATGTGGAGCCGGTAAGCAGAAGTCAGGGTGAATCGATCCCCCACCGCTTTAAAGAATTGGAAATTTATACGGCAAAAAACCAGACAAAAGTGATGATAAGCAAACAACCGATCATCACGTACTCGTCGTTTACGATCTTGAAACCGACCGGGATCAACTTCTCACTTGTTTTTTACACTACGGAAGATGTAGAGAAGTCAATCGAGTACTTTTTTACTCAGACATTTAACCGGGAGGCCGGACTGCCTCAAGTCGATGCGAAAAAAGCTGCCAAACTGGTAGTCGAAGGCATTCAGAAATTCGGTATCTGGTAAGCCGTGGTTGTTACGACTCTTGTTTTTTGCTCTCTAGTTCCATTTGAGCAACGGCTAAATTGGCAATCGGCACACTATAGGTAGAACACGATACATAATCCAGACCCGCCCATTTGCAGAATTTAATGTTTTCAGGAATTGCGCCGTGCTCACCGCAGAGACCCTTTTTCAGATCGGGCCGGGTCATCACTCCCCTTCGAACTGCTGTAGAGATAAGCTCTTTTACATGCGTGTCGAGAAGTTGGAAGGGATTTCCGTCTAAAATATCGAACTGGGTATAGTCCGGCATAAAAGAATTGAAATCATCCCGCGAGAGCCCGATTGTTGTTTGGGTAAGATCATTGGTGCCGAACGAAAAGAACTCGGCAAACTTCGCTATCTCTCCCGCCCCAAGGGCCGCAACAGGCAGTTCGATCATGGTCCCGATCTTGAAATCGATATTCTTTGCTTTACTTTTCTCTCGCACTTCTTTTTCAACGGCGAGGATACCCTTGTAATGCTTTCCTTCGATTTTTTTACCGTAAATGATTAGTTTGAGCTCGTTATCGTTCATGATGAGAGGAATCATAATTTCGGCTTTTGCGTCGATTCCCTCTTTTTTCAGGGTGTACAGTGCTTCAAAAATCGCTTGGACCTGCATCTCATAAATTTCGGGATATGATACTGCTATTCTGCATCCCCTGTGGCCAAGCATGGGGTTGATCTCAGCAAGTGATTCGATAACGGCGTTGATATCAGTTTTGGTTACTTTTGCATAAGCTTTTTGTTTTTTCAGATACGATACAAACCCTTTCAGTTCTTCTTCGTTGTGGGGAAGAAACTCATGAAGAGGGGCATCTAAAAGCCTGATCGTAACTTCTTTTCCCTCCATGATCTTGAGAAGCTTATAAAAATCGGTTTTTTGCATGTTTTTCAGTTTTGTGAGTACCTTGTTTCGCTTCTCGACCGTATCGGAGATGATCATCTCGCGAAAAACGTTTATTCTCTTTTCATCGAAAAACATATGTTCGGTCCGACAGAGGCCGATACCTTCCGCACCGAATTTCAGTGCGAGGGAAGCGTCCCGAGGGGTGTCGGCATTGACACGAACATGGAAATCTTTGATATGTTTTTTTACGATTGCTCCGAACTCGAGTAGCCCCGATTTTTCCGGGTCCGGTTCAATGAGGTTTGCTTTTCCTAAAAAGATCTGCGGATCACCGTATTGGGGAACATTGAGGGTTATTATATCACCTTCTTTTATTGTAATACCGTTTATTTCCGCTTTTTTGCCCCTAATCTTCATATCGGTTTTTACAAGGGAGACTTTGCCGTATTGACGTGCAACAACGGAAGCATGTGCGGAATATCCCCCCTCATTGGAGAGAACTCCGGTAGCAACTTCTATCGCTTTCACATCTTCTGCGTATGTAGCGGGCATACAGAGAATGAACTTGAGTTCTTCACCGTGAAGCAGAGCAGTTTTTCGTGCTTCGAGAAGACCGTCCGTAGAAAAAAAGATCCTACCGATTGCTGCCCCCGGCGCGCCGGCAATGCCGCCCTCGATCGTTTTAAATGATTTCACTGATCCCAAATCTACTACCGGATGGAGTATTTCATGGAGCTGGGAAGGTTTTATTGCATTTATGAGATATGTATCGTCGATGATTTTGCGATCATGCAGATCGAGCAGTGTTTGAATATCCGACTGCGTTGATTTTGTCATAATCGGCCGTTGATCGACAAGCCACACATTGCCGTTTTCGATAGTAAAACGAATTTGACGGATTTCTTTAAAATGATCTTCGACAGTTTTTGCTATTTTTTCCAATTCGGTATGAAACTTCTTACTGATTTTATTTATATCGTTTCCTTCCAACCCGTATGTATCGAATTCGTTTTCGAAATAAGAGCCTTGCAGTTCCTTTTCACCGGTAACAATATCTCGTGTGTAGAAGAACCCGCTTGCCGAGTCCTTACCAAAATTGCCGTAAACCATCGGCTGCACAAGAATTGCAGCGTCATCATCGACCATATCATCGAGATAAAGCAGTCTGCTGATTCTTTTCAGTGAGATGTCGAGCTGAGTATAAGCGTCGGTAAAAAAATTTTCAGGCAGATACGCTTTATAGGTATCAATTGCTTTGCGTCGCGCCGATGCCGACTGGTCTTTATCGATTTCTTTATTGAGCTTGTCGAGGTCGTTTTTGAGCTTCTGAGAATCTTTTTCCCGTTTTTCAAATTCCGCTATGCGCTGTTCAACATCGAGCATGCCTTTAAGAAGAAACTCAATTTCATGAAGACCGAAGTTTTCACCTACAAAGGTATTAAATCCTTCGATGGTTTCATCAGTTAAGCCGAAATTGTGTAGTGTGGGGTAATTTGCGATCGCCAAATTGGGACTGATAACTAATTTTAAAACCATTGGGTTTTCCGTATCACCAAAAGTTTTTCCGGTTTGGGTAGCTAATTTCTTGAAATAAGGCCTCAGGTGTGTACTTACATCATCATCGATATGCGATGCGATATCGGAATCAATAATAAAACCGGGAAGTATCGGGAGGTTCAACATTGAAAAATCATTTGCTTGCTTTCCCCGCAAACCGATTTTTTCAAGTGCATACTCATTCTTTATATGTTCACTCTTGCTAAAATAGTGAATATTGTTTTTCATTATCGTCCCTCACATTAGTATAAAAGATAGCTCTTTTAAAAGAGCCTCAGTATGTTAAAACAGGTTAAGGATTTGATTTACAGGGACACGCAAAAAAGCCTCAAATTGCGGGCTCGCTCCCTGTCGTAAATAACGCTGCAATTTTGCAAGGTCCTTAATCTCCTCACCTGCTACGGCAATCAGTATAGTACTTCCGTGCTTTACCTTGCCCCATTTAAAAAGAGTATTAATGTCGTTAATCCTCTCGCCCTCGTAGAAGATTATCACCTCATTATTGGGATACTTCGTAGTATAACTGTCAATGACTTTTTTCCACGCTTCCACGTTTCCGTTATGAAACAGCTCGTTAGTGACCGGAATCGAATACATCGGTGTAATGTGCCGTTTACCGGTTGGTTGTGGGCGCGCCTGAGCAGCTTCCGGTTTCGGTTCTTCGGCCGGTTCTTCCTTTTTATCTGCCCCGGCTGTACTCTTTGACCTAGTTTTCGTTGTTCTTTTCTTCGGTTTCGGCTCTTCCGGTTCCTTTTTTTTCTTTTTCGGCTTATATGTGAAGGACCCCTTAAGCAGTGCCGCCGGAGTTTTGGATTTTTTGCCGCTTAAAAGCCCGATTATTTTATCTATAGCCGTCTGAGCTGTTTTAGCATCAATTTCTTTATCAAACCCACCGACGTAGATGACGAGGAGTTCATCCCGTTTGAGCTTGTCGAGTGAGTCCCAATGGTTCGGGTTTTTCGGATTGATGACAGTTATACCGAGTTCAGGATGATTATAGGAGAGGACGATATCAACCGCTTTCCATTTCGGAACTTCCTCTTTTATTTTACTGAAATCGGTTATCGTCGTCTCAAGATTATATGACTGATAGTAATAGTTGTATTTATCTATGAGAAGTGCATACAGAGTAGCGTTTAGTTGGCCTAACTCCATATCCCCGTCAGTTATGAGATCGTTTAGCTGGTCCGCAAGATTTTCTTTATTTTCAAAATTGCCCAGTATTCCGGAAACAGATTTGAAATGTCCCAATGACCGATTAAAACCTGTTTTTGTACTGAATCCTTCGAATTCGTACGTGGTCTTTACCATAGCGTTGTTCCTCTCAATTAAAAAAAGCTACTCGTTGTAAGAGTAGCTTTTTTGTATTTTTTTTAAAGTGACTTTAGATCAGAATCGCCGGATTTCTTTTTTGGCCGCCCCGGACCTTTTTTCTTCTTAGGGGCTTGATCAACAACACCTTTGCTTCCACGTTTGGATGTTGAGACCGGTTTTTTCTCTTCTCCGGCACCCGTGCTCTCGGTTGAACTTTCCTCTCCAGGAGCGTTGAGCATATCGAGGTAACTTTGTCCCGTTGCGGCTTTTTCATCCTCTTCTAAGTCGGTGGCAAAGTTCATGCTGATGTCTTCTCTGACGGTAGAACGCCGCCGTGAGAATGACGCGAACGCAGCATCCTGGAATCCTTTAGAAACACCGTGGAGGAACTCATTCAAGACATTTGCCATACCGTCTAATGTGGCTTTTTTACGTTTTATAGAGGTTATGTCGACATCGAGAAGCAGTCCCGGCTGAATATGGTAGGGATTGATTAAGTAATCAAATTTGTAGAACTCTTTTTCCAGGAAATCGAGTCTGTCTTCCATTACCCGTCTTTGTATCGGATACCTGAAACCGTACATCTTTTTCATTTTTTCTTTCATGAGCGTTATTTTTCGCTTGAGCTCATTTTTTTCGAAAAGATAGGTCCGGTTCATCTGCTCTACTTGGGTTTCG
>CAZQKT010000160.1:0-6581 GCA_964594055.1 uncultured Spirochaetales bacterium | reverse complement strand
CCTCGGCAGACTCCTCCGGTCTTTCCAAAAAAAAGAGGGTCTTCCCGAGCATAAGACCGGCCTGGTAAAATTGGGGTGCTTCTTCCGAAAGAGCGCGGAACGCTTTCTCCGCTGCGGCGAGTTCACCCCGCAAATACGCAGCTTTGCCTCTCCCGTACTGCCCGAGCTCGGCGTCCGTTATCTCCTTCGCCGAACAGGAAAGAAGCAGCGCGCAGTAGCAGAAAAACACATATACACTGAATTTTTTCATCTTCTCCGTCCTCATCAGGGTAAGACCGCCTTTCAACCGCTGCTGATTCAAGATTTCCGTAAAAATTCAAAAAAAAGAAAAAAAGTTTCAGATTTTTATGAATTTCTAGAAGCAGCAGCCGTCTTGTCCCCGTTTTACCAAGTGAAGGGGGACAATCCATGAAGAGTTTTGTTGTAATTCAAAATCCAACCAAAGCGGGGGTGCTTGTAGCATCTGTTGTTTTATGGACCGTGTTCACGGCCGCGGCACTATTCGGGGACGACGGTCTTATCCATGATGATTTTATCCATATGGATGAGAAAAGAAGGGCATTCGAAGCGCTCGAGGTGTATATCGACCGGGCGGATTTCGAACAGACCGGCGGTGCCTGGATGGACCGGGCGGAGCAGGGACTGGCCGCGGTTACGGCCGAATGGGAACAGTTCGAGGGATATGTAGATAGCCGGTTCGAAGAATGGCTTCTTAAGCGGTTCTTCCGGGCGAGAAACAGGCTGGAACTCGAAAAGTTTTATCGTGCGGTCGGGAAGGCAAACCGTGAATATCTTTTTACTGTTGATAAAGACGGGAAGCTCCGGTTCGATTCTGCAGGAGATCCACTTTTAAAGGACGGCGCGGGGTTCGCTGAAGACCGCGCCTCCTGGAAATCCTTAGTAGAAGAGAAGTCTCGGGAAGTTCTTAACCAGTGGGAAGACGCTGTCCGGGCGGGGCGGCCCGAACTGCTTGCGCTCTTCGGTAACGGTCAGGCCGGCCGGTTCGATGAACGGTTTAGAGAAAGTATTGCCGCTAATCGGGAAGGAATGCGCCGCCAGCTCAACCGGCTTGTTTCAGCGGAGGAGAGCAGGTTCATTGCCAAGAGGCTGCGGGACCAGTTCTCATTGAGGAAAAAGAGCGATCAAGAAACCGCTTCCGTCATGGTGGAAGATTTAATCGAGGATGTCGAAGAGGGCCTCGAAGAGGGGTTGAGAACGCTGCGGGAGGGGCCCGAATCCGGCGAACAGGCGGCGGGAACGTCCTCTTCCGAAATCTTGCACGAGGGGCTCGAGAAGTGGGCGGATGCGGAGGACGAGCTCCTTGCTCGGCGGGCATCGTGGGAACAGGACCTGGGAACTAATTTCAAGGAAGCAGAGCAGAGCTGGCTTAAAGCGTACAGACGGCTCGAAGAAGCGCGGCGGTCCTGGGAGCGTGAGTTTCATTCGGTCCTCGAAGAAGGAAGACAAAAATGGGCGGAAAAGGAGAAGGCGTTTGCTGAGGCCTTAGAAGAAGCACAGAAGGAACTGGAGCGGTCTATCGAACAGCGGAGCGGAGCGGTCGAGGAGAGAATCCAAAACCTCGTGGAGATATTTCTCGAAGGGAAACAAACCCTTCGCACGGCGAAAACATCGGGCGACCACTGGATCGAAAAAATATGCGAGGAGCTGGAATGTACCAAACCAACATTCGGCTCACCTGCGTCACGCAAACTGCTTCGGGAGGGGTTTCTCTATCATCTCGACCGGGAACGCGAGCGGCTGGAGCAAGAAGCCGGCGGAAGTGGTACGGATAGTATTGCATACGGTGCCGGCTTTGCCGAATACGCCGCACGTGCCTGGGAAGGGGATTGGACCGAAACGCCGGATGAAAGCGGATGGGAAGCACTTTTTACGGATTATCGGCGCACATTGAGAGGCTTGTCCCGTACCGAGATGCTCCGCGTCCGTTCGACCGGAAAAAAGATGTTTGTTACAGTTTCGGATGATTTGTTCGGCACAGGAGAGCAAAGCGGCATCTATCGGTATAGAGAACTCGATTACTGGCTCGATATCCGGGACCGGTACACCGGCATTGTCGAGTCCGCCGGTAGTGAGCTTGCATCGACCTATGGGCTCGTTATGACCGGAAGGGAGAGCGACGAGTTGCGTGATGAAGACGGCGGTTGGGAAAACGTCTATTTGGATGATTACGGGCTCGAGCTCATCAAGGCGCGGGCGAGTCTCGATTACCGGCAACGGCAGCAGGAAATAGCGGAAGCGGTCGCGGTGTACGCCGAAGAGACCAGTTCTGACCGCAGCACGGAAGCGGAGACGCGGGCCGCCTACGAGTCGGCCCTTCGGACATACGAAAAAGCGCGGGATGAGTATCGAATTGCCGTAGACCGGCTTAAAACAGCCGGAGGAGATCTTGCAGACGGGAGGGATCGATTACAAACGTTACGGAAAGAACTCGACGAGATAGCGGGGAGGCTCCGAGAAGCCGAAAACCGGTATACATCGGCGATGGATATGTATGTAACGGAGAACGACGATTATTATCAGGAGAAAATCCAATCGTTCTACGACCGCCTCCTCGTCATCTCCGATACCGAAGAACCGGAGGCAAGGGCGGACTACTTTGAAGCAGCCGGCAGGTATTGGCACGGCCGGGAACTCCAAACTGCTGCTAAGCGGCTTGCCGCATTGATTAACGGAACGGAAGGTGCCAAAGACAGCTCGGGTTTTTCTTTAAAAGCGCTTAAAGAACGGGCCGAAGCTGCTGCAGGGTGGAGTTTCGATTCTGATTTCGTCTCATTATCACAACCGGAGCGGTTTCAGGCATCATTGAAAGCGTATTTTGATATCGAAGCGGACCATCCCCTCTTCGGTCTGCTCACAGCCGAGTTTTCCGCTTACACCGAAGCTGGTTCCGCGGGTGATGAAAGCAGTGCTTGGTATCACAAGCGGCGGATAGGCGCCATTACAGCAGAGCTTACCCTCATGTACAGGCAGGAGCTGCAAAGAAGGGTGGAATCGATTGCCTATATCAGTTCGCCCGATCGGGAGACCTGGCTGGAATCGATCGGACTCTCTTCTGCGGAGCTGCTCGAAGACCAAGCCGACGCTGCCGCTGTCGCGTACTACCGCACCCGGGCAACACGGGAGAAGGGACTGCTCCTCGCACTCGAAGATTCGATCTCTGAAGGCGCTCCTCCTACACCCCTCACATCGGCCCTTCTTCGAAGCGGCCTAGAATCGCCCGAACGGATCGGCTCGAGGATTGCCGACCTCGAAGAGATCGTCTCTTTTCTGAATGAAAACAATCGCATTCCCGGAACCGGAGAGGAAGGTTGGAACGAGTACGCGGAACTGTTTTTCACCGACCGGGGCATGTTTTTTATTGACGGTGTCGATCTGCTCGCCCCGGAACTTACCGAAGAGACTGCGAAGCGGAGACGGGCCGAAGGCCGTCTCTCCGTGGTTCGTACCAACAGAAAGTATGCCCCTCGGGAGTCCGCCCGGTTACTCTCTGGTTTAGCTGATTCCGACGGGGAGGCCAAAGACTTCCGGGCGTTGGCCGACCCTGAAACATATTTCGGTACCGTACCGATAGATCCCGATACCGTTTCCACATTCTACGAGGGGGCCGGGGCCGTTCTGGGTGGACTTCCGGATTTTGATTTCGATACCATGGCCGCCGCGGCCGAGGAGCTCGCCGGCACCTGTACCGTACCGATTTCTGCTGAAGCAGCTTACAAAAAGCAGTACCGCATTCTCCACGGGGTACGTGCTGAAGCAGACCATCTCGAGTCGGAAATTGCCCGGATCGAGTCAGCATTGGAATCGTTTATGCAGGACCGTGACCGGATGATGGATGAGATCATCCTTCCCCTCGAAGAGGAACTGGAGACAGTAAAAGAGGAATACCGAAGTGTCCAGGCCCGATGGAACGGGGCTGCAAACGAGTTCCGCACGGCAAGCCGGTTCTACGGCGCCGTACAAGAGCAGGTCCGCCGGAAGGAATCGGAGCAGGAAGCGGCCGCTTTTACGCTCGAGAAAGCCGAGGCCGTACTCGAATATGCTTCAAGCGGATACATCGACGCCGGCGAGGCGCCGTCGGTCCGCCTCGAAGAGGCCCGCTCCCGCCGGGAGCATGCCGAGGTGGTGTTCGAGGCCCTCCGTACGCTTCACGGTGAAAAGCGGCCGGAGGACTTTATCCGTCATCCGAGCAACAGTACATACCGCGAAGCGTTCGAACAGTACGAAGACCATTACCACCGTACGGTCGCCCTGAAACAGCTCAACGGGTTTCTAAACGAAGCGGTTGCCAAACAGGAAGAGATTGTCCGCCGGGCGGAATCTCAGCTGGACGAAGATATACGTGAAGTGTTCGCCGGCAGTGTCTTAAACGATAAAGAAAAGCTCGACGGATGGTTCCGTTCGATGCATGCCGAGCTTCGGCGCGGCGGGGTTGAGAAGCTTAAAGAGTGGGGCCTCCGCTACTGGCATGAAAACGAACCGGATAAAAGCGATGATATCGAACTCGCTGCCGGGAACACCTGGTCGAAAGATGATGATATCAGCAGCGGATGCGAGCGGGCGGTACGGTCTGCCGCGAAACGTGCTTCGGGGGGAGACCACTATGATTTTTACACCTCCCTCTATGAAAAAGGCCTGGTAAACGAGACCGGTTTCTTGGAGGACGCGGCCCGGCTCGCCGCTCAGGACCATCTCTACGGAGAGTTCAGACAGCGGGAGAGAAAATATGAAAAGGACGCGAAAAGCCACTGGGAGACGGTCGATAAACTGGCGGAGTTGGTTCTCATCCCCGGGTTCGGGGCCCTGTTCCTCCCTGCGATCGCGGTCCACACCGCGGAAGCACTCGCGGCCGAGGACGAAGCGGAAGAGTGGGAGGAGGTGAGAAAAGAGATCGGCCGCCTCCGCAAGGGGAGCAGGCGGATCGTCGAGAACTCCGCCCGGGACCTCAAATCGAAAATTAAGACATATATAGAAGATAAAAATCACCTGCTTAAGCAAAAAGCATTATTGGCATCATTACAGGGAGAGAGCGAAAACCCGTCGGCACCGCCGTTATCCACCGAAAAACTTCTCGGCTCGATTATGAAAGCGGGAGATGTATTAGGAGAAGATGTAGGGGATTTTCTCGGATTAAGCGGTGATGACAAATCCGATGCGGCAGAAACGCTCCGCGCCCTGCTTGCCGGGTCCGGGTATGCTGCGGAGCTCTCCGATGAAGATCGGACAAACAGTAACAATATGCTTACTTCCCTTACCCTCATCGCAGAAGGAAAAAAAGAGAAGGCGGAAGAGGGCCTTAAGGCACGTACGGCAGAACTCAAGGAGGAGCAGCGTAAGGCAGTCGCGGCATTCAGAGCTGCCTTGAACAACGAAAAGGGGCCCCTCGCCCTGTCCGCTTCGATACAGACCGCATTCGGCAGTGCGGCTTTTCGGGAGGGCCTCCATTTGGGAAGGCTCTATAAATTGGAGCGCGACCTCGGTGACCGCATCGACAGTGTCCGGTTCGCTTTTACCGCACCGCTAGAGCAGGAACTCGTTGCGGCCCAGAGCAGGGACCTCGCTTCAATGGAGCGGGGAAGATCGCGGATGTACCTAACTGCTAACAAGGCCCTCTGGAGGCAGAAAGCGCTGGAGTTTGCGCACAGAAAAGCCCGGTGGGAAGAGACAATGGCCTCGATCGAGAGTCGGGGTACGGTGGAATGGCGGAAAAGCCTCGCCGGGCTCGAAGCTGCCCGAAAACAATGGATGGACAAGTACCGGAGTGAGTACCGAAAAAGATCGGCCCTCTGGGACCGCACCTATCTTGCCTTCAAAGAGAAGCAGAACGGGTGGATACAGCAGGCTGTAAAGATACACACCCGATCGGTAGGTGAAGCTGTCCTGCGGGAACTCGCCGAGACCCTTCCCCATAAATCCGAAACAGCTATCAGGGAGATAAGCAGTGTGATCGTCCCCCCATTAGAGACAGCAGTTCCGGACCCGAAGGAGGTACTGGCCCGCATTACCGGCGGGACCGATTTCGGAAAGCTGCTCGAGGCCGGGCGGACCGTAAACCGCAGTATTACCACACTCGATCCGAGTGTTTATGTAGCGGCGGCCGGTGGTTCTCCCTACGGCTCCCGCTACCTCTCGGATTCAGTCCTCTCGACTGTCTCCCGTTATCGGAATCTCCGGTGGGGTGAGGTCGAAAAACATGTGGCCCTGGTGACCGCGGACCAGGCCCGGCAGGCCGTACAGGATGCCCTCACCGAAGTTGCGGAAACAGTTGATGCGGCGAACAGTTCGGTTGATTCCGGGGTGGCCGAAGAGCTCTATGGGGCAGGTTATCACCGCAGTGGAAGCTACTTTCTCCGCACCGTCCTAGTCGATGATACCCTTTTGGAAGGAAAGGAGCATGAAGAACAGGAAATCAGAGAGTACAAGAATTACAGGATGCCCGATGTCGTCTTCGGTGTCGACCTCTCGATCAACACCCTCAAGACCCTTTCAGCAGAAGGAGTAGAAGCACAGATCGATAACGCCCTCGAGGAGCTTCGGGATTTTCACTGGCCCCGTTGGCACGT
>CAZQKT010000159.1:0-6708 GCA_964594055.1 uncultured Spirochaetales bacterium | reverse complement strand
CTCACTCATAAAAACTACTACGTCAACTGCCACGACTCGATCAACATGTTCAACGTGCCGTACGATTTTCAGACTTTAGTCATACTCCCCTGCGACCACTCTTTCGCCCACACCGTTGCCCTCTACTCAGCACTGGTGGTGGGCATCTCGCTCTACTTCGTGGACGCTCGAGGGGGAAGCATGGCCATCCTTCGAAACATTCCCATAAACCTCACAGAAGCAAATCCGGATTTTCTCCTTACCGTCCCCGCCCTCACCGGGAATTTCATGAAAAAAATCACAGCGGGCGTAGCTGAGAAAGGAGCATTCGTCGAAGGATTGTTCCGAATGGGGATGAAAGCGGGAAAAGCGTATCACGGCGACGGATTTACCAAGCCGCCGTTTCTCCGCAGGGCCGTCAACTTGCTGCCTTACAAAATCGCCGATCTCATTGTCTTTAAGCAGATACGGAAGATCTTCGGAAACAGAATCAAGTTCTGTGTCGGCGGTGGCGCGCTACTCGACATCAAGCAGCAGGAGTTCTTCATGGCATTAGGAGTGCCGGTGTATCAAGGGTACGGTCTCACCGAGGCGGCACCGGTGATCTCCTCGAACACTCGGGAGGTGCACAAACTGGGATCTTCGGGTCGTCCGGCACCTTCGCTGGTCTGTAAAATCGTCGACGGGGATGGAAAGGAACTGCCTTTGGGCGAGACCGGAGAGATTGTCGTCAAAGGGGAGAATGTGATGAAGGGGTATTTCAAGAACCCTGAAGCGACAGCCGAAACGGTGGTCGACGGCCGGCTTCATACCGGAGACCGGGGATACATGGACGAGAATGATTTTCTCTACGTGGTCGGACGGGAGAAGGCCCTCCTCATAGCGGATGACGGCGAGAAGTATTCCCCCGAAGAGATCGAAGAGGCGATCATCAACAGTTCCGATCTGGTTTCCCAGGTGATGATCTACAACGACCACAAGAAGTATACCTCCGCCCTCGTCGTATTGGACGAACAGGCGGTGAAAGACTTAATGCAATCGAAAAACATCAGAACTGCCGATGAACTGTTAGAGGCAATCCACGCGTCCCTCAACAGGTTTCGGGAAGACCCTGCCTATAAAGACCGGTTTCCTTCGATGTGGATCCCGCGCTCCTTTCAGCTGGTCCCCGAACCGTTCTCGGAGCAGAACCAGATGATAAACTCATCCATGAAGATGGTCCGGTATAAGATCTCGGAGGCGTACGAGTATTTTCTCGAATACATGTACACCCCGGACGGGGACTCCTACATAAACGATGAAAACCGGAAAGTAATCAAGACCATGTTCGGCTTGTAATGCCGGACGGTCAATACTATCTAGTATAAGAGAGGAACCTATGAAACATATGAAGCTCCGTTTTATCGAGAACCTGACTTTTGAAGTAGAAAACGGACCGGTCACCTGGAGATGTGACCAGCCAGCGGACAACGGAGGAGACGGCAACCACCCGAACCCTTCCGAGATGTTTATCGGGAGTATCGCCATGTGCGCCGCGACCTACGCCGGTTTCTTCTACAAAAGGGAGAAGCTCGACATGACCGGTTTCGGCATAGAGATCAGCTACGAAACAGTCGGTCAGCCGAGCCGTTACGGGAACGTAGTACTGAAGATAACCAGCCCGAATGTCCCGGAAGAGAAGCGCAAGAAATACGAAAAATATGTGGAAAGCTGTATCGTCGGCCAAACGGTAAAAGATGCGGTGAATCTACAAGAAGAGTTTATCTACACGTAACCGGACCGCAGTATCGGGTTATTGCTCTTAGAACGGATTGATTTCCTGCACCAGCGGAAGAACGACCATACTCTGCACCTCCAGATGGACCGGGAAATCCCAGATGTAGGCGACCACGTCCCCGAGTTCAGTCGGCTGGATGCATTTCTTTTGGGTCTCCTTATCAAATGCGGGGAGGGCAGCACTGCCTATGAACTCCGTGTTTCCCCATGA
Organism: uncultured Spirochaetales bacterium; assembly: GCA_964594055.1. Classification (GTDB taxonomy): domain Bacteria; phylum Spirochaetota; class Spirochaetia; order SPDA01; family CAZJBZ01; genus CAZKZZ01. Next base: position 4,742 of record CAZQKT010000159.1, on the reverse strand, counting down.
AGGGACAAGGGAGGTGGCCCTAATACCGTGCTCCCGGCCCTCCACATAGATCGAATTGGTAAATTGGACCATTCCCGCTTTTGCCGCGGCATACACCGACCACCCGGGCCACGCTTCAGTCGCGCAAATGCTCGAGACGTTGATGATCGCACCGGATTTCCTCTTTTTCATCTGAGGCAGGACCCGACGGCAGCCGTAGATCGCCCCGGTTAGATTGACGTTTATAGACGCTTCGATCTCTTCGTCGGTCTGTTCTTCCAGGGGAGCTATCTTGATTCCACCTCCGGCATTGTTTACAAGGAGGTCTACCTTCCCGTCTTTATCTACGACCCGGTCGATAAGCTCATCCCAGTCTTTCGGACGTGCCACATCAGCTACAACATATCTGCAGCCGCAGCGTTCAGCAGTCTCTTTGAGGGTCTCTTCGTGGCGCCCGGTAATCCACACCGAGGTACCGGAGTTCGAGAGCACCTCTGCAATCCCCGCCCCGTAACCGGTGGACCCTCCGGTCACCACGGCGGTTTTCCCAGAAAAATCGTGTTTCATACCTATATAGTATTGGAAATACCCGGCAGGTGCAACAGAACAATTGCGGGTTCATTGTGATCATCCCCAAAAATCGGAAGCGATCTCGATGAGGTTCCCTTCCGGGTCTGCGATCATTGCCGACCTCATCTTCCACGGCTCGTTCCGCGGTTTATAGATTTGTTCGGCCCCGGCTTTGACAAAACGGTGAAAGGTCCGATCGACCTGTTCCGGTTCACCGACATTGATAGCCAGTTCAAATGTTCCATTGATGCCGTCTGGAAAAGAAACCTCCCGCCCGAGCAGACCGGGCAGTTCTTGGCGCTCATACATCGCAAAACGGATCCCGTCATGGTTGAACTCTGCATAGGGACCGGTGCCGCCCCAGTTGATGTCAATCCCGAGCACCTCATGGTAGAAACGGACCATAGTTTTCAAATCTGAGACAAAGAGCCCGATGAGATCAAATTTCATTTTCACTGCTCACCTCCTGCAATAAATCTCCATGACGACCAAGGATTTTATTTAGAGCTCGATCATGCACGGGTTTTCGGTTTCTTAAAACGATAATGTGATACGATATACTCGTTGCCACCATTGAGACCAAAAGTCTCCTCACAGGCCATAAAAAACAGCCGCCAGTAGACACGCCGGCGGGCGGCAGTTCGTAGTGCTGCTCATTTGCTTTGTCAACGGCCACCGCGATCGGCCCGCTCGAGAACCTTTCACGGATGCGGGAGAAACGTCCGGTCCACTCTTCGATATCCATCCGCCGGTAGGTCTTCAGGTGATTGGCCAGCAATCTGCGGATGCCGTAACGGATGAGCAAATCGGGGACGAGTCCGGTCTCAACGAGGCGAATATACCATTCCATAAAAATTCACTCCACGTCACGCTTCATCTTCGCGTGGAAACAAGGCTGATATCACCATTATGACCGGTGCTGTAAAGAGCGCCGCTGCAATAACTATTGTAGAAATTGCTGTGTTTATATAAACCCTTCAGGCTTGTTGTTATTATATTAAATTTTATCACATTGATAGTATTTGTCAAGCAACCAGTTTCTGCGGTCGTGGTGCAAGCTGCAGTTTACCGGAGCGCGCCAGGGATTGGAGGGGCCGCGCAAGCGGGTGCGAAGCACCGGAGCGGAAGCGGAGCCCCGCAAAGCCCGGTCCCGCCCCGGTTCGTCGAGCGGGCGGTCCTGGGGCGGGAGGCGCCCAACTAAAACAAGGCCGAATTGATACTCGCGTAAAAACGTACTATAGTCGCCCTATCAAAAAGAGTGCAGGATACCGCTATATAATAGAAGCAATCATTTTTCTCACCTATGTGCTGTTCGGGGTTACCTGGTCGGCGGCGGGTTCGTTTTTGGGGGAGATCATGCAGGACCTCGATATCGGGCTGAGCCGTGCGAGTTTTATCAACACCAGTGTCAGTGCTGCCAAGATCTTAGGACCGGTCGTAGCGGGGGCCCTTTCGGCACGGCTGCGGTTGAAGCGGGCGTTTCTCGTTGCCTCCTTTCTCATCTGTCTCGGCGTGCTTGCTCCGCTCGGCAACAGTTTTTGGCAGGTCCTCGCGGCGCGGTTTCTGATGGGATTGGGCGGCGCGCTGGTGGTGGTCTACTTTACCCCGATCGTAATGGAATGGTTCGGCGGCCGGGAGCGGGTAACGGTAAACGGCTTGAACTTCGTCTCCATTAGTGTGGGGATGACCTTCGGGCTTGCTTTTACCGAGGAGATCCGTGCGATGCTCGGCGGATCATGGCGGGGTACCCTTCTCCTGTACAGCGCTGCAAGCCTCGTGCTGTTTCTGCTCTGGCTCTTGTTGGGAAAAGACAGGGAGGATGGCCTGCCGGAGCAGGGTCCGGAGGAGTACGGGCACCTGCGGCGGCCGGATGAGAAGGGCAGTTTAGGGGAAGCGCTGCGCGATAAAAACACCTGGAAGCTGATTCTCTGTTATTGCGGGATATTGGCGGTATATCTCGTACTCATTACTTATGCGCCACACTATTACAGACAAAGCGGGACCTTTGAGGCGGCTTCACCTGTGTATCTCGCCCCGTCGGTTGCACTCATCTCGAGCATTCCGGCGGTCTTTCTGGGAATATGGATTTCGAGGCAAGTGGGGCTGCGGAGACCTCTGCTCCGGGTTTCCGGGGCGGTTGTCATTCCCGGTGTTTTATTGATGTTCTTCTCGCATCGGGTTGTGCCGGTGTTCGCCGGGGCAGTGCTGACCGGATTCGGTATGTTCTTCTGGCGGCCGGCACTGTTTTCCATCCCTCAGGAACTGCCCGGCTCGACCCCGGTAAAATCCGGCTACATGATGAGTGTATTCTGGGCGGCATGCTATTCGCTCGCCACTGTTGCTACCTGGCTTACCGGGGTTATTATCGAGGCGGCCGGTAGTTACGCGACCGGTTTTATTTTGGTGACTATTCTGAGCGGGTCGCTGCTCGTCGGGTCTTTCACCGTTCCGGAAACGGGACACAGAAGAGCTCGTTAATTTTTAGTACGAAGGATTGATAAAGTGGGGAAGTCGGGGTATAGTATAGGTATCCCACCACCATGAGAGGATGGATGTATGTATCGAATTATGATTGTAGGTCTAATCTTGTGCGCCCTTATTTTCTCGGCTTGTTCATCGACCCCGGAAGAAGAACCGGAAGAAACCACTCCGACCGAAACAACCGCAGAGGAGACGGAACCGCAGGAAGAAGAGCCGGTCGAGGAGAGCGAGGCTGTGGAAGCTGAAACCGCTGAAACGGAGAGTTCATCGGAGGTCGCTGCCGGTCCTCCGGATGATGTTCTTGCCGCTTCACAACGGGCGGTTGAGGCCAAGGCAAAAGCGGATTCCGTAAAAGCACAAAAATCGGCTGCAGAACCGTATGACGCGGCAGTTGCCCTTTTAGCTGAAGGGAAAGATTTTGAGGAAGCGGCGAACTACGATGAGGCCAAATCTGCATATACCCGGGCCGAAACATCATTTCTCGAAGCGTATGATATAGCTGTGGAGAAGCGGATTGAAGCTCTTTCGGCGATGGAATCGGCGGATGAAGCGATTTCGAATGCGGAAAAGCGGGCCGAAGATGCAAAACGGGAAGCAGGCGTTACAAACGAGGGGGGAAGCTGATGAAATTGATTGTACGATTTTTTGTGGTGCTTTTTGTGTTTGTGCCGGGTTTTACTGTTTCCGGGCAGAACCTTCAGGACAACCCGGATTACCGGGAATCACTTCGATATAAGCAGCTTGCAGAAGAGGCCATCGAAGAAGGTGATTACGACATCGCTACGGAATATGCAGAACTCTCTAGAGAATATGCTGATAAATCGGCCGCGTACGTCGATTATATGCTTGCCAAATACAGGGCCAATCAATCGCTTAACCGGGCGAAGCGGCGTTCCGCCGAATTGGAAGGGGCTGCCGGTCGGAGCAGAGAGTTGAGTGATCCGTCAGCTTTCGAAGAGGCGACCTTGCTTATCGGGCAGGCCGAAACTGCCTACACGGAAGAATCCTTTGAAGAAACCAGGAGGATGAGTAATCGGGCCCTCGATCTGATGGCCCCTCTTACTGTTGTCAGGGTTGAGACGGAAGTTACCGAGACTACGACAAGTGAACCGGTCTCGCCGGACCTGCCGGCATTCTATATTGTACGCAGGCTTCCCGGTGCTGAGGACTGTTACTGGCGGATTGCCCAGTACGAGTTTGTATATAACGATGCTGCAGGCTGGCGGCCCCTCTATGTGAGAAACAAACACAAGATGCCGGAGCCGGAGAACCCCGATCTTATCCATCCCGGTATGGTGATGGAGATCCCCGCCCGTGAGGGGGAGGTCCGCGAAGGGTACTGGGTTGACGGGGAGATCCGTTCGGCACCGCCGGGTGAATAATTGATTTACTAACGCTGCAGTCAGGACTGTTATTTTTCACACTGTTTCGCCACGCCTTCTCTATACCCCTGCCGGGAATTGTTTCTGTTGTTACAGCAGAGATTCCTGTCCGCATCGGGTGTACCACAAAAGGGTAGTTTTCGTACCCTCAATTACGCTATCATCCTTAATAAGGTAATAATTATGGCTGATGAGAAATCTTTCAAGCGTATAGAAACAAAAAGAATCTACCAACGGATCAACGAGCAAATCCAGGAAATGATCCTCTCCGGTGCTCTTAAGATGGGGGACCGGCTTCCGGCGGAAAGACAGCTGGCGGAACAGTTAGGG
>CAZQKT010000158.1:0-6843 GCA_964594055.1 uncultured Spirochaetales bacterium | reverse complement strand
ACCTGGCCATATATGCCGCTGAGCGGTCGACTTTGCTCGGATCTTTCCCCGAAAATGCACCTCCGCCGTGCCGTCCCATACCCCCATACGTATCTACGATTATTTTTCTTCCGGTCAATCCGGAATCACCATGGGGGCCGCCGATAACAAACCGTCCGGTGGGGTTGATATAGTATTTTGTGGTATCGTCGAGCATGCCCGTCGGTTCGAGAACAGGCTTGACGATGTTTTTGATAATAGAGTTTTTGAGATCTTCATACCCGACCGTTTCATCGTGCTGATGGGAGACGACCACCGTATCGATCCGCTTCGGGGTGTTTCCCTCGTACGCAATGGTAACCTGGCTCTTGGAATCGGGACGGAGCCAGCTGAGGGACCCCTTTTTTCTCAATTCGGCCGCATACATAAGTAGTTTATGTGCGTACATAATGGGAGCGGGCATCAGTTCGGGAGTTTCTTTACAGGCAAACCCGAACATCATTCCCTGGTCTCCCGCACCCTGCTGGTCCTTATACAGCCCTTGGCCGGAAACACCCTGTGAGATGTCCGCCGACTGGGCGTGGATCGTACTCATAACCGACATCGACTCATAGTCGAGACCGTATTCCGGTCTGTCATATCCGATTTTCTTTGCCACACCCCTGACCACTTCTTGAATATCAACATACGTGTCTGTGGTAATTTCTCCGCCGACTAGTACCATTCCGGTCGTCGTAAATGTCTCACAAGCGACCCGTGAACCGGGATCGTCCTTTATACATTCATCCAATACTGCATCCGAGACCTGATCACATAGTTTGTCAGGATGGCCCTCACTGACTGATTCCGATGTAAAGAGGTAGGTTCTGCTGCTCATTATTATCTCCTAATATCGATACTGTTCCGGTTTAAACGGCCCCTCGAGGGGGACACCAATATACTCTGCCTGTTTAGGCGTAAGTTTTGTCAATTTGACACCGATTTTTTCCAGATGGAGGGCCGCAACCTCCTCGTCGAGCTTCTTAGAAAGTGTATACACATCCGGTTTATACGCATCACGTTTGGTCCAGAGGTCTATCTGGGCAAGTACCTGATTGGTAAACGAGTTGGACATAACAAACGAGGGATGTCCGGTAGCACACCCCAAGTTGACCAGTCTTCCTTCCGCAAGCAGGAAAATCTCATGCCCATCGGGGAACCGGTATTTATCAACCTGCGGTTTGATCTCGGTCCGTTCGATACCGGCAAACTCCTCCAGTTTTTCCATCTGAATTTCATGGTCGAAATGTCCAATATTGCACACAATAGCCTGGTCCTTCATATTCTTCATATGATCGATGGTAATAACATCTCTGTTTCCCGTAGCGGTAACATAGATGTCGGCTCTTCCGAGGGTATCTTCGAGTGTCGTGACCTCATATCCGGCCATTGCCGCCTGGAGGGCACAGATGGGATCGATCTCAGTAACGATTACCCGTGCACCCATTGCACGAAGCGATTGCGCGGAGCCTTTCCCCACATCGCCAAAACCGCACACCACCGCTGTTTTTCCGGCAACCATGACATCGGTTGCCCGTTTTATACCGTCAATTAATGATTCTCTGCATCCGTAGAGGTTATCGAACTTTGATTTCGTGACACTGTCATTCACGTTGATTGCAGGCACTAAGAGCGTTCCCTCTTTACCCATCTTGTAGAGCCGGTGTACACCGGTCGTGGTCTCTTCCGACACACCGTGCCACTGTTCAGCAGCAGCATGCCATCTGTTTTTCTGTTTACTGTAAACGGAGGCAAGCCGTTTCAAGAGTTCGGCTTCGTCTCTGCTCTCCGCTTTTTGATCGAGAAGTGAGGGGTCATCTTCAATCTGATATCCGTAATGGATCATCAGCGTGGCATCCCCCCCGTCATCGACCACTAACTGCGGGCCTTTACCCTCGGGAAAAGAGAGTGCTTGTTCCAATGCCCACCAGTACTCTTCGAGGGATTCTCCCTTCCATGCGAAAACCGGTACGCCGCGGGGGTCATGTTCCGTACCGTCCCTGCCGACGACAACAGCAGCGGCAGCATGGTCCTGGGTCGAAAAAATGTTACAGCTCGCCCAGCGTACATCTGCCCCTAATGCCGTCAATGTTTCGATGAGGACCGCTGTCTGAATGGTCATATGCAGTGAACCGCTTATTCTTGCTCCCCGAAGCGGTTTACTCGATCCGTATTTTTCACGGACCGATATGAGCCCGGGCATTTCTTTTTCGGCAATTTCTATCTCTCTGCGCCCGAGAGCGGACAGGGATATATCTTTAACTTTATACTCCATATGAGCACCTCGTTTCTCGTTTTCCGGTTTCGTTTACAGAAGGATACTCTACACAGTTTTCCCGTTTTAATAAACCCCTCCGCAATTGACAGTATCACCATCTTTATTTATGCTTTGGTTTAATTACAATTTTTACATAATGTGATAGTATTATAATACTGATGAAATTATCTTACGTGCTCGTACTGGCTACTGCTGTACCATTTATTGTCAATATTCTAGTTATTCCGCTTTTGCTCCGTCTTTCCCACCGTTTCAAATGGTACGATGACGTAGATCACCGGAAAATCCACACCGGTGAAATGCCGAGGATCGGAGGTGTCGGTATTTTCCTCTCCTTTCTTTTGGGACTGGCCCTTTTCTATATCGTAAAAGGAGGAGAAATTCCTTTCTCTGTCCGTCACTTGCCTCTTCTTATCGGTTTTATTACGATCACCACACTCGGATTGGTCGATGATTTCATCAATATACGGCCGCTTTTAAAAATTTTAGTCCAGATCGGAGCTGCTCTGGTGATAACAGTCGGCGGATTCAATTTTCGGACCTTCGCCGTTCCTCTGCTGCATACCAATCTCGAGCTTGGTTATTTTTCCTATATCATAACCTGTTTCTGGATTGTCGGGATGAGCAATGCGGTAAATCTAGTCGATGGAATAGACGGACTTGCCGGAGGGCTCTCAGCGATAGCGGCCTTTTTTATCGGCATTATCTCATTACTGCAGCACGATTATATGACGGCCCTCTTCGCACTTGCCCTTTTCGGCAGCATTCTCGGTTTCTTAGTCTACAATTTTCCCCCTGCAAAGCTTTTCATGGGGGATTCGGGAAGCCTCTTTTTAGGATTTTCCATTGCAGTACTGCCGCTTATCAGAAAACCGGGCCCGGTACACACCACCGCCTCTTTCGTTCTGGTACTCACCTTGATGATCATTCCGTTTCTCGATACACTCGCCGCTATTCTCAGGCGGTTGCGTCGGAAAAAGCCGATACACTCACCCGACCGTGATCATCTGCATCACAAGCTGCTCACGTTCGGTCTGGACATAAAGCAAATTCTCATCGTTGTTTACGTTTTCAGTACCGTCATCGGTATTACACTTCTTTCCTGGGTTTTCTTCTCTCGGCAGTTTTTTTACACGGTGGCTATAATCGAATGGATTGTCTGTATCGCCTCGTTTCTCGTTATCGACCGCGTGTATCGAAGACGGTTTGCCTCTTCCTAGTCTCTCTTCCTAATTTCCTCTGTTGTAGTAGATCCTCACCTGTTTATAGAGACCGTCGCCCTCGCTCTTTGTAGAAATATCCTGCATATCGTTTAACGAAGTGTGAACGAGCATTCTCTCGAACGGATTCATCGGCTCGAGCAGTTTGGAATGGTGGTCATTTCTCACCTGAGAAGCCGCCTTTCTCGCCATGCGGACAAGGAGATCTTCGCGGCGCTGCCGGTACCGTTCGGAGTCAATAATTACTTTCAAATTACTGTGCAGCTTCCCGGCGTACACATTCGCTAACAGCTGTAACGCATCGAGGTTTTTTCCTTTTTTTCCGATAAGAATACCCGAATAGTCGGAATCTATCGTGAATTCGATTTTATTGTCCTCTCTAACAGTTAGGGAGACTTCTCCCGGATAGCCCATTTTTTCAAGTACAGTTTCTATAAAGGTAAGGATCTGCTCTTCGTTCTCGGTTTGCGGTTCTAAAGACCCCTCTGCTTCCATGTCTTCATCCGAAATATGGATACGTATTTTTACACTTCCTTTACGAAAAAGCAGTCCTTTTTTGCTCGAATCGAGAATCTCTACATCGAACTCTTCACGATTTAAGCCGAGCTCCTCGATTGCCGTATCAATCGCCTCTTTTTCTGTCTTTCCTTCGAATTCTCTAATCATTAGTATCTCCTTAAGCCTTTTTCGAATGTTTGAGTTTGGCTATGTATTTTTGCTGGAGAACAGTCAAAAGATTGGTGACAATCCAGTACAGCAGCAAGCCGGATGGGACATCGTAGAGAATAAAGAAAAAGACAAGGGGTAGTGCATAGGTCATGATTTTCATATTTCCCTGCGAACTTGCATTGGGGGTCTGCATCATCTTACTGGAAATAAGCTGCGTGCCGACAAAAATGATTGGCAGCAGCCGCAGGTCGCTCCACCCGAGGATCGGCAGTTGGAACGGAGCAAAGTTCCACACCGATTCGGGGGCGGACAGGTCGATAATCCATGGTGAGATAAACGTTGCACCCCGAAGATCGAAATGAGTATTGAGAAGCCCGTACAGAGCTATGAAGAAAGGCAGCTGAAGCAGCATGGGCAGACAACCGCCTAAGGGGCTAACCCCTTCTTTCTTATATATTTTACTCATCTCCGCGTTCATTTTTTTCGCATCATCTTTGTATTTCTTCTTCAGTTCATTAATTTTCGGCGAGAGCTCCTGCATTTTACTGGTTGATTCGTAACTCTTCCGGGTAATGGGAAAGAGAACGATTTTAACCAGTATAGTGAGCATAATAATTGCAACCCCGTAGTTAGGTACTATTTTGTAAAACGTTACCAAAAAGAACTTGAGAATACTTTCGAGCCAGCCGAGCAGCTTACTTCTATCAGCAATAGAATCGATATTGAGATCTTTTAACTCGAAGCCGTTTTTCTGTGGATCGTTATATTTGGTAAGCACATTTCCTAATTTGGGACCGACGAAAAAGTAGAAATTATCGGTATTCTTACTACTCTGCAGGGGCGGCCGAGAATAGATTATTTCTCCGGTCTGAGGTATTCCGGGAATAGAATGACTCCGGAATGTTATCTCATATTGATTTGCATCAGGGACCCCTACCACCGCAAAATATTTTCCGGCAAGTCCCGCCCACAGAAATCTCTCATCTACGACTGCAGTACCGTCCCGGGAAGTTTTTATAGTTTTTCGTTTTCCGTCGGCGTAAATATAGAAGTTCCTAAACTCCCTCTTTTTCGGATCGAGGTTCTCGAACACCGGCCCGAGCTGGGGGCCGTAATAGAGATGATAACTCGAGCCGTTACTGGAAAGATTTGGAATTTCATTTACACTGTTTTCAATAGTAATTTCGAGTTTAAACATGTACTCTTGAGGTTTAAATGTAAAGGTTTTTATTAGAGTAAAAAGGTTACCGGGAGTGCCGTCTGCTGAAGGTGCCCGAAAGGTGCGGGAAAACTCATACACATAATCACTCCGTTTCCGAAAAAAGTACAGTGTTTCCGGTTCTCCGTAATGTGAATCGTCGAATGAAACGTGAAAGGCCGTTCTGTTCGTCTCTCCGGTGAAGACCATCTCGGCCGGCTCTCCCTTATCGAGATGTTCTCTCAGTTTCATCGATTTGATGACCCCGCCCCGAGTGGAAAAGAGGATATCATACACCTCTGTTTGTGCATGTATTTCCTGCAGTACCGGTTCTGCTTTGGTTTCATCGATAAAGGGAACAACCCGAGAAGTAACAACACCCTCTTCCGGTGCTGCTGCCTGCTGCTGCTGTTCTTCTGTAATTACTTCTTCCTGTTCCGCAGTCTCTGCCTCGGCTGATAGCGCCTCCTGCCGCCGGGCAGACACCTGCTCTTCATCCGGGGAGGTCAGCATCGCCTGAATAAAAAAGCCGACCGAGATGACGACGACGGAAAGCACTACTGCTATAAGCGTATTCTTGTCCATAACTATATTACTCCTGATAGATTACTGTGTGATCATCATGGAACGGGATCATAACCGCCAGAATGAAATGGGTGACACCGCAGTATCCGTTTGACTGCCATAAAACCACCCGTGAACGGACCGTACCGTTTTATTGCTGTCAAAGCGTAGGTCGAACAGGTAGGAGTATATCTGCAACTGGAAGGAAAAACAGGTGAAATTATTTTTTGATATAAAAAAATAATACCAAGAAACAAATATGTAACACCTTTTAAAAACCAATTACATATATAGATTTGCTTTGTTGCAGAGAGTTTTATATTGTTTTCTTCTCTGTTCATAACTACACGCTCCAGGGTACACAATAAAAACCATATCAAAGCCTTTCCGCAACAAGTGTTTTGTATTCCTATAGATTTCCCGTATATGCCGTTTCACTCTGTTTCTCTTTACTGCGTTTCCGAATTTCTTTGATACAACAATACCGATACGGGTCCATGAGAGTGAGTTTTCGCAATATCTGAGCGCAATTCCCGGTATTGAGGCTTTATATGATTTTGTATGCTTTGAAAAGACATTGTCAAAGTCGTTCTGTTTTCGTAACCGTTCCGCTCTAGTAAGGCTTTTTTTCATTGGAAACAGTTAATTTAGTCCGACCTTTCGCCCTTCTTCGTTTTAAAATCTGTCTGCCGCCGCGTGTTTTCATTCTTGACCGAAATCCAAACTTTCGGTTCCTCTTAGTCCGGCTTGGCTGATACGTCCTTTTCATATATATAATCTCCTTAAATCAAATCTTCACGATATATGGAATACTGGTGATAGTTTTTTTGTATGAAGGACAAGTATAAAATTTACTCCTCCTCCCTGTCAATTACCGACTCCTCTTCAACTGCTTT
>CAZQKT010000157.1:0-7030 GCA_964594055.1 uncultured Spirochaetales bacterium | reverse complement strand
GACTGTGGAACGGGTAATGGGGTGGAGGCAGTCAATCCGTTCTCAAAGAGAACTGCTTTCTAAAACCTGCTTTGCCTGGTTATAGCCGATTTTTGCTGCCTCTTCACCTCTCCAGAACTCCCACAGCTTGATTTCGGACATGTCCAGCGTTATGACCAGGTCCGGTCGGGCCTGCTCGATTTCGGCCTGGGCCACCTGGGCGGTATAGATCTCGAAGATGCGGGAGAACAGGTAGGTCATCCCCGGTGTCTCCTCGGTATCTCCCGTATGGCCTGTAAAAAACTCCTTTACCCGCTCTATAAAATCCGGCTCCCCCCACTCTCCGGATTCAGTCCGCTGAATAGATTCCTCGGACCATGAAAAATCGATGCGAGGACCGGGGACAATGTTTACCCCGATGAGTTTATCCGGTTTGAACCGGCGAAGTACCTGAAGGGGCAGGTTCCGGCGGACTCCCCCGTCGACGAGGTAGGCGTTATTTGCAACCACCGGTTTGAATATTCCGGGGATTGAAATACTTGCTCTGATGGCATCGACTAAGAGACCGCTGTCGAAGTGAAACCCTTTTCCCGTCTTGAGGTCCACTGCAGCAGCAATAAAGGGTGTGTCGAGGTCCTCGATTAGAACATCACCGACGATACGCCGAATAAACTTCTCTATTCTATCACCCGCAACGATGCTTCCCCGTGCCCAGGTAATGTCGAGGAGCTTCCTGAACTCGTCCCGATCGATCTCCCGTACGATATCTTCCATTTCCGGGACAGATATGCCTGCAGCATACATCCCCCCTATGAGGGCCCCGGCACTCGTCCCCGCGATGTATTCCGGGCGTAACTCGTACTCTTCCATTGCTTTGAGCGCTCCGATATGCCCTAAGCCTTGGGCAGCTCCTCCACTCAACCCTAGAGCAACGTCTTCATTTCTCTTGCGTTTAAACATAACACCGCCCAGAAATCTAATTATAGGTGGAGTTTTCCCGGAAGGGAAAATTTCTTGATAAATAGCCTTGTAGAGGCTGTTTATAGTGGTTCAACACTCTGATCGAGCGCCATAAAGTCAACGTTCCACACCGCGTAATGGTCTGCCGTATTGATAAGCAGTTCCACCATCTCGGCAATATCTTCGGCCTGCAGGAGTTTGCCTGGAGGAAGGGTTTCCATCCCGCCTTTTTTCCCCCACTCGGTATTAATCGCGGCCGGAGCCAATACAGTCACCTTGATCCCGTACTTTCTCAATTCATTGGCAAGGGATTTTGTAAACCCTTCCACTCCGTGTTTTCCGGCCGAGTATACGGCGAGGTTGGAGCGGGACCGCTTTCCAAGAATCGAAGTGGCATTGATGATGTACCCGCTTTTCTGTTTCTTCATATGGGGGATGACCGCTCGGCAGCCGTAGAGAACGGAGGTAAAATTGACGCCGATTCCCCGGTCGATTTCCTCTAACGAATAATCCCCGAACTCTTTTATCTCGATCGCGGCCCCGGCATTGTTGATCATAACATCGATTCTGCCGAACTCCTCTGCCGTTTTCTCGACAAAAGCTTCAGCTTCCTCCCACACAGCCATGTCCGCCTTTAATCCTATGGCCCGGCCTCCGGCTTTATTTATCCCCGCTGCAATATCCTTGATCAATTGTTCCCGTCTTGCGCAGAGTGCTACCGGATAACCGTTCTTTCCGAACCGTTCCGCTATTGCCTTCCCCGTCCCCGATGACGCGCCTGCGACTGCTATTACTTTTTTCTCTTCCATGCTATCCTCCCTCAATTGATTGTAATGGAATGAATACCGGTTGTCGAGGCGGAAACTAAAGTGCGCGAAAACCTCAAAACAATACGAAGGGTCCTCCCCTACTAGCCCCTCTATGCGGGGCACCTCCTTCCGGTTCTTCGACGACCGGAAAACCGGCGAGATCATGTCGCGGATGATCAACGACATCGGTACAGTCACCGACTGTGTAAACCACGCTCCCGGTGATGATTTTCTATTCGGCCCGCTACGGCAGCAGATTTATCAAGGAATTTACCGCCATCAACGATTCTACTGCCGATATCAATGCCCGGGTCGAGGCTCTCCATTGCCCGTACGTTCTTGAAAGGCCCGGCAATTCTCATACTCGATGAGGCGACTTCTTCGTTAGACAGGCGGAGCGAGCGGGCCATTCAGAACGCCCTTAAAACGTTGATCAAAGGACGAACAACGGGGACGGCATGAGGAACTGCTTTCTCGGCCGGGACTCTACGCCCGGCTCTACTATGGAATGGACTTCGAAGGAAAACAGATCAGTAGTGGAAGCTGATCCCGGCGAAGGTCACGACCGAGTCGGCTGCATTGTCTACCGCCATATCGTATTTGATAAGACGCCCGGGCCTCTCCTTCGGGCCCATCGCACTATTGAGCCGTTCCAATACAGTGAGCATGGTATACAGCGCGGGAACGCCGCACACGTTTCGTTTGTCTTTCTCTTTTCTAATGTGATTGTAAAAGGCTTCGCCGTTACCGGCGAGGACCATGTCCAGCATTTTTTGGTCCTCCTCCTGTGCCCATTGTAGAAACTGGTCTGTTACTTCCACTTCCTGACCGAACCGTTTTCCTAAGTGGGCGAGGTCTACACCGGCGATAAGGTGTACACTTTCCCGACCGGTTGCAAGAAGCGATTGTATCGTTCCCACGAGGGCGTCTTGAAACTGCGCGATTTCCGGGTCCCGGGCCGGGGAGATTTCCCGGTCGAAGAGATCGTTTACACTCGAGCAGAGAATAGGTACGATGGAAATATCGTCTCTGTCCCGGAAGAGGTATTTTAAAAAGAGTGCCTGAAACTCGATGGAATGTTCGCTGCGATGGATCAGCTCGTCTTCGAAAAAATCGATTGAAGTGCCGGCAGCGAGCCGCTCGATAAACTCCACGTTGGCCGGGAGAGACCCGAGCGGGGTGGCAAAATCTTTTTTCGTAAGGACAAACCTTCGTGACGAGCTCATGTGAGAGATCCCGAAAATGATAAAAGTAATCGGCCCATCTTGCCGGCAGTAACGGGCCAGGTCAAAGTAGCTGCGGGCGAAGCAAGTCCCTCCCCGGTTCAGATCAATGTGGGGTGCAATCAGGGCGGGTATGGTTTTCTGCTTTTCCGGGTCCGGACCGACCGGGTCTGGGAGGCCCGGACCGCTGTCCCCGGTAAAAAACGATTCGAGCTGTTCGATAAGCTGCTCCGGTTCCGCGTGATACGCCGTCCCGGCATGACTCGGGGCCCGCAGAGAGCTTTTTTTGAAAGCTTCGATTATCCGGGCTTCTTCCCGACGGAAATTGTCCGAATCGAGGAAAAAGACACTTTCCAACTTGTCGATGACACTCTGGAGTTCATCTCTTGAGAGGGACACCTTGAACGTACTGCTGTACTGCGCTTCGATCTCTTCTAAAGAGTTCTTGCCGTCAAAAAGGGTACAGAGAAAGAACACGTTTGGTGCGAGGAAAAGCATTTTATCGGAAAACTGCATCGGATCACGAATACAAATGAGATCCTTTTGGATAGGGATGGCCTCTAACAGCCTCAGTTTCGGTTTCTCCATCGGTCTACCGGCAGTGTATCGGTAAAAGTACGGATACACAAGAAGAGAATGTTCAGGGAGTACGCTGTCAATAAGCCGTCATCCCTCCGTCTACGGGTAAAGCTACACCGGTAATAAATCCGGCTTCATCACTTACAAGATACAAAGCGGCATAGGCGATGTCCTCGACAGTAGCGAGTCTGCCGAGGGGCACTTCGTCTATACGCTCCTTTTTTTTGACAGGGTCTTCAAACAGTTTGTTTACCATGGGAGTATCTGCGGTAGCAGGATTGAGTGAATTGACACGAATGTTTTCCCGAGCATACTGAGAAGCGATTGCTTTTGTAAACAACGTTACAGCACCTTTAGAAGCGATATAGGCAGGAGAAGAATACTTGTGACCGACCAGGCCGCAGATGGAAGACATGTTTAGAATCACCCCGCCACCCTGTCGACGCATAATAGGGAGCACTTGCTGTGTTCCTAAAAAAACACCTCTCACATTGACCGCCATCACTTTTTCCCACTCTTGAACGGACAATGTTTCGAATGGAACAGGGCATCCAATACCGGCATTG
This sequence comes from uncultured Spirochaetales bacterium, assembly GCA_964594055.1. GTDB lineage: Bacteria > Spirochaetota > Spirochaetia > SPDA01 > CAZJBZ01 > CAZKZZ01. The sequence continues at coordinate 2,914 of CAZQKT010000157.1, read as the reverse complement.
TTGACAAGAATGTCAATCCGCCCGGCCTGTTCGATAACAAGGTTACAGGTTTCCACCCAGGAAGCTTTCTCCGTTACGTCTAAGTGCATAAATTGACTATTGATCTGTGAAGCTGTTTCCCGCCCGAGTTTATCCTCTCTGTCTCCGATATAGACACAGGCACCTTCCCGGATGAACAATGCAGCGATCGCCCGGCCGATACCGCGGGCAGCTCCGCTTATAAGAACAATCTTATCGGTCAATCGATCCATACGTATTGTATTATCCTGTATTTATTTCTGAGAGTAAATAGAATGAATAACAGGTCATCTCCACCTCCGTTTTCCCATGGCTTCCAGGTCATCGGTTATTTGTTCATCACTGATTATGGCTGCACTTTCGAGAACTTTGGATACCGAAGTGGGGACGTTGAGGGAAGTGAGATTCCCCGGAGGAGCATCTAAATCATCGAAAAACTGTTCCGTAATATATGCGGTGATTTTCGCCCCTATTGATTGGTCTTTTGCAGCCTCTTCAACTGTTGCCACCGCCCCGGTTTTCTTAATCGAACGGCCTATAGTTTCATAATCGACACTGGGAAGATCCACACTTCTCAGATCGATTATTTCTATCGACACACCCCGACTGGAGAGTTCCTGTTCGAGATTCGCCACTCGGTCGGTGATTGAGCCGTAGGTGAGAACGGTCAGATCGTCGCCTTCCGTTATAATCCTGGCCTTACCGAAGGGAATGCAGTAATCAAGGTTATCTTTTGGGATATTGAATATTTTTGTATACAGAGCGTGGTGCTCGAGAAAAACCACCGGATCATACGAGGTCATAGCGGTGTTGAATAGTCCGATGTAGTCGAAGGCATTACTCGGAGCAATAATCCGCCACCCCGGAAACAGGGAAAACAGGCCTACGGGGTCCATGGAATGCTGTCCTCCGTACCCATTACCGGTAGCGATCCTGGTTCTGGCAACGAGAGGGAGATTTGTTTTCCCCCCGTACATATGGCGGGCCTTCCCGATCTGGTTGAATAGCTGATCGGCCGCCACTAAGGCAAAATCAGGAAACATAATTTCTACGATAGGACGCATACCGGACATTGCGGCACCGCAGGTAAGTCCGATAAAACCCGTCTCTGATATGGGGGTGTTGATTATGCGGTCGGGATATTTCTGGGGAAGTCCTTTTGTAGCCCCGTATGCTCCGCCCCCGAAGTTGGCCACTTCTTCACCGAACACCACAGTGGCCGCATTTCTCTCCAGCCATCTGCCGGTAATTGCGGCGATTGCATCGGAGAAGCGTATCTGTTCGAATGTGCTGAAATCTTTTCGTTCACTGTACGAGAGTCTTTCGAGTTCGGTCCCCTCACTGCGCATGCCGAATGCAGCAGTTTCAGGGTCCGGCCAGAGCTCTTCTTTGATCCGGCATTTATCTTCCCTGGTCATGCAGAAGTCCACTGCACTTTCCACCGTTTTACGGGCGCACTCCCGAAGGGCTTCGATCGTTTTCTTATTGAAGATACCTGCCTTAATAACGGTTTCGGGAAACGTCTTTACTGCATCCTTTTCGAGCCATGCCGCCTCTTCTGTCTTCTCTCGATATCCGAACGAACTCCCCGGCTGGTCCCCTGCGTGGTGATAATGTCTATAGCATTTCGCTTCTATTATACACGGTCCTTTGCCGTTCCGCACTGCCTCTGCGGAATCTTTTACCGTCTCATACACAGCTATTACATCATCTCCGTTAACAATCCGTCCGAACATGTTATATGATGAAGCCCGGATTGAGAGCTCGCGCACAGCCGCGGCCTGTTCGGTATGGGTCCCCACTGCATATTCGTTGTTTTCTATAAAGTACATTATGGGGAGTTTCCACAAGCCTGCCAAGTTGAGTGCTTCGTGAAAGGCCCCTTGATTGGTCGCTCCGTCTCCGAAGAAACAGACGACAATGTTCCCCGTCTGCTTATATTTTTCAGCATAGGCCGCCCCGGTTGCCAGGGGAATCCCGCCGGCGACAATCGCATTGGTGCCGAGGACCCCTGCCTTTTCGTAGCGTAGATGCATGGACCCGCCTCGGCCGCCGCAGTAACCCGGAGCAAGGCCCATAATTTCAGCAAAAGTCTTGATTACCACCTCCCGGCCCGCTGCCGGGACATCGTCTTTGATCGGGTCCCAGCTCGGATCGAGGACGAAGCCGAGGGCTTTGGCGAGAAACTGATGATGGGCCCGGTGACTGCCGGTTATCTTGTCATCCCTCGAAATACCCGCGACGGCCGCCGCTGCAAGGGCTTCCTGACCGACGCTGGAGTGGACCGGTCCCCACACGCAGTCATTGTTCTTGAGTCTGAGCAGTTCATGTTCGAAGATATTTATGAGAAACATATCGAAAATCAAACGGGATACTGTATGGGGTTTCATTTTTTTTAGGTCTTGTTCTGCGGAAGACCACTGTTGCCAGTTAAAATCCGGAACTAGATTCTGCTTTTTCATATCGTTTCTTCCGTATCTGATTATATTCATTGACCATGGTTGTCAGCTCATCACTCCTAAGAACTGCACCCTGTTGATTGGGTCGGTCTGTGATGGCATGGGGGAGTGCATCCGCTTCGGGCCCGATTCCCTCCCTGCGGTTGTACGCTCTGGTCCATTCTGTGATTCTGTTGGAGAAAAGTGTGAGCTTGTCCTTGGAAAGGGCCATGCCTGTCGACCCGTGTACGAGGTCGATCAGTTCTTCCCATTTTATAAAGTCCCTGAAAAAACGGCAGAGGATAAGGCTGTCGAATAAAGCGGCCCTGTCCTCATAATCAATGTGAAGTAGCGCTTTCCCTTCGATCTGTTCCTTAGGTATCTCTCCGGAAAGTTCAGCTTTATAGAAGGTTCCCCGCAGATGGCAGGCCCCCCGTGACGCGGTAGCGTATGAAAGC